>DATJSO010000047.1:0-10617 GCA_035504075.1 Allostellaceae bacterium
AGATGACCGACCGCGGGCTCGCCGAAGTCGCGAACCCGTCTGCGATCTTCCTTGCCGAGCGGCGGGGCAACGTGGCCGGCAGCGCGGTGTTCGCCGGGATCGAGGGAACGCGGCCTGTCCTGCTCGAGGTGCAGGCGCTGGTCGCGCCGTCGCCGCTCGGCACGCCGCGCCGTGCCGTTGTCGGCTGGGACGCGACGCGCCTTGCGATGATCACGGCGGTGCTCGACGCGCGCTGCGGCCTCTCGGTCGGTGCCAACGACATCTATCTCAACATCGCCGGCGGCCTGCGGATCGTCGAGCCGGCGGCCGATCTGGCCGTGGCCGCTGCGCTCGTGTCGGCGCTGACCGAGACGCCGGTGCCGCCAGAGGTCGTCGTTTTCGGCGAGATCGGGCTGTCCGGCCGCGTGCGCCCCGTTGCGCATGCCGAGGCGCGGCTCAAGGAGGCGGCGAAACTCGGTTTTGCCGAGGCGTGGGCGCCGGCCCGCGCGGCGGCGCGCGGATTTTCGGCGGGGCTGCGCAGCGCACCGATCGGCCACTTGAATGAACTGGTGGCGCGGCTCTTGCCGCAGCCGATTCGGCACCCGCGCGCCGGCGGCCGGCCGGCCCGGGCGGGCATCGGCGACCCGGCGCAGCCGCTGCCGCTGCAACGCCCGGTGAACCTGACTTGACGGTGCATAGGATCGGACCATGAACCCGCTTGATATTGGCGTCATCGCGGTCGTTGCGCTGTCGGCGGTTTTTGCCTTCGCGCGCGGATTTGTGCGCGAGGCCCTGTCGATCGTCGCCTGGGCCGGCGCTGCCGTGATCACCTATTTCGCGTTCGCGCCGACCGAGGCTTTGATCGACGCGCACGCGCACAACCCGCTGCTGTCGCAGGTCGTCGCCGGCTTCGGCCTGTTCATCGGCAGTCTCGTCATTCTCAGCATCCTGACCGGCATCGTCGCGCGTCTCGTGCATTTCAGCGGGCTGACGCCGATCGACCGCACCCTGGGCTTTATCTTTGGCCTGGCGCGCGGCGCCTTTATCGTCTGCCTCGCCTTTCTGCTGCTCGACCTCAGCATGCCGCAGCAGAACACGTGGCCCGACTGGATTCGCGACGCCCGCAGCAAGCCGTACCTGCATCAAGGCGCCGATCTGCTGCAGAGCTTTCTGCCCCAGTCGCTGAAGGTAAAAAGCGTCGACGACATGCTGGCGCCGCTCAGCCCGTCCCAGCAGGCGATGAAGCTGATGCAGCCACCGCCGGCCGCGGCGCCGGCGGCCACTGCGGCGCCGACCTACAGCGCGCACGACCAGAAACAATTGGACCAGGTGATCCGCGCCCAGCGCTAGCGGCGCCAGGGCGCCGCATCGGCTTGCCTAAGCCCGGCCGATCCGTCAGCCTCACCGGGAAATGCGACCGCGAACGGTTACCGATGATCGCTGAGACGGCGCTTTGCGAGCGCGGCTCGGCGAGCGCCGAGCCGGCGGGCGCGGTGACGCCGCACGCGGGTTTCGACCTGCTCGCGCGGCTCGACACGGGACCGTCCGGCCGGCGGCGGCCGGACGGCACGGTTGCGCTGCGCCGTTCCGCGCCGGCAGGCTGCTTTTTGTACGGGCCCTATCTGCATCTCCCGCGCGGCTGGTATCGGCTCGACTTTGCGTGCCGGGCGGGCGCGCCGCGGCGGCCGGGGCAGCCGCTTCTCGGCGTCGAGGTCATCGTGCTGGCGCGTTTTCAGCTGGTGTGGCGCGATTTCACCGGCGCCGATCTGGCGGCGGGGCAGGGGTCGGTCGTCTTCGAGGTTCCGGCGGAGCATGCGATCGACGGCGGCAACGAGGGGCGCTTCGAGTTTCGCTTCGTGCATCTCGGCAATGCCGGCCTGTCGATCGATGCGGTGCGGCTCGAGCCCGTCGCGACGCCGTCGCCGGCGCCGGCACGGCAGCGCTGGCGGATGCTCGGCCGGCTCGAAAAAAGCCGGCTTGCCCGCCGCGGCGGCGACGGCAGCATCGCCATCGCGCGACGGATGCCGGCCGGCCGTCTGCTTTACGGCGGCTGGCCCTATCTGCGCCTGCCGCAAGGCGCCTTTCGCCTCCTCGTCGAGGCAACCGGCGGTGCGCCGCGGCGGCCCGGCGGATCGGTTCTCGGCCTCGAAATCCTGGCCGGGAGTCGCTGGCAGCAGCGCCGCGGCTTGCCGCTCGCCGGGGGGCGGGCGCTGAACGCGGTGCCGCTCGCGGCGCGCGAGGCGACGGCCGCCGATCTTGCTGCGGGTCCCGTCGCGCTCGATTTCGCCGTGCCGGGCGAGTACGCGCTCGACAGCGGCGCCGATGCGCCGTTCGAGCTCCGCCTCTATCACCGCGGCAATGCTGCGCTGCGCATCGCCCGGGTAGAACTGCTGAGAAGCGACGGACTGGCGGCGCCGCCGCGTGCCGCCAATGTCGGCCCGCGACCCGGCGGCCGCTGCAGCGTCGTCATGATCGGCAATTGCCAGATGGAGACATTGCGCCTCGGCTTTTCACGCATCGAGGCGCTCGACCGGCGGTTCGCGGTCAAATACCATTTCGTCCAGCTCCCGGCGAACCTGCGCGACTTCGCGATCCGCGACCTCGAAACCTGCGACATCGTGCTGGCGCAGGATACCCGGCTGTGGGATGAGTTTCCGCTGCGCGGCGCGGTGCGGCCCGGCGCCGACACGGTGAAGGTGCCGCTCGTGCGATTCGCCTCGTTATGGCCGTTCGACGGCTGGAACGGGCCGAGCGACAAGGCCGCGCTTGCGCGCGAGGCGCCAAACCTCACATTCGCCTATCTCGACGGGCTGCTCGGCCGCTTGCGCGGCGAGATCCCCGACCGCGAAGAGCGTTTTCGCGCCTATCGCGCGCTCGATACGGCAAACCTCGTGAATTACCGCCGTCTGCATCAACTCGAAGAGCAGCGTCTCGCCGCGATGGACCGTCAGTACGGCGTCGCGATCGGCGCCTACATCCTGGAAAATTTTCGCCGCCGCCGCATCCTGCACACGACCGTGCGGCCGAATTGGCAGGTGTTCGGGCTGCTCCTGCAATGCGTCGCCGACCGGATCGGCGCACACGCGAGGATCAGGTTGCCGAAGAGCGCGGATGCGTTGTTGTGCAATCTGCAGGTGCCGGTGCATCCAAAAATTGCCCGCGACCTCGGCGTCGCCTGGGCCGACGCGCATACCCGTTATTTCGATCGCGGCCGCACCGTCAGCTGGGAAACCTATATTCGCGCCTATATCGAGCATTACGGGTGAGACTGGGGTGGGCGCGCGCGCTTTGGCACGCGGCCGCGTCGCTGCCGTCGGGCGGGCGCGGCGGGCTTGACCGGCTGGAGATCGGCGAGTTTGCGTGGCGCTCCAAGCGGCAGCTTGAAGCGCTGTGCCGGGCGCGAGCGCAGCCGGTCTACCTCGGCGGCAACGAGGCGCTCTGCCGCATCCTCGGGCGCTACAAGATGTTCCTCGATGCACGCGACAGTGGGCTGGGCGCGCACCTGTTGCTCGACGGCTGCTGGGAAATGGGCCTGACGAGGCACGTCGCCAGGCATCTGCGCGCCGGCATGACAGCAATCGATATCGGCGCCAATTTCGGCTATTACACGATCCTCTTCGGCGCACTCGTCGGCGAACTCGGCCATGTGTACGCCATCGAACCCTTGCCGCCGGCCGTCGCGCTGTTGCGCCGCTCTTTGGCGCTGAACGGGTTTTTCCGGAATGTCACGGTAATCGAGGCGGCCGCCGGTGCGGCTCCGGGCGGTTCCCTGCTGCTGCACGCGCCCGATCGCGAACCGAAAAATGCCCGGATCGTCGGCTCCCCGGAGGCCGTCGCGGCCGCCGGCGGAGCACTCTATGAAGTGCCGCAAGTCCAGATCGATGCATTGGCCGCCCGCTGGCGTCACATCGATTTCATCAAGATCGACGCAGAGGGTTCCGAAGAGGCGATTATTGCCGGGATGTCGGCGCTGTTACGGCGTGACCGGCCGCACCTCGTCCTCGAATTCAACGCCGCGCGGGCGCGCGATCCTGAGGCGCTTCTGGCTACGCTTGGCGCCATCTATGAGCGGCGGCCGCGCTACCTCGACCTGCACGGCAGGCTGCGCCCGGCGACGGCGGCGCAGTTGCTGACCGAGCACTTCGGCATCGACTGGCTGGTCGTGTTTTCCGTCTGAGCGGGCGGTGCGCCGCGCCCACGCCGACGGCAAAAGCGGGCGCGACAGGCAGGGGCGCAATCCTAACCGGGGCCTGCGACTGCGGGTTCGGCATGTTCGGGTTCGCTGTTGCGCGGCGCCTCGCGCAGTTCGCGCCTCGACCGCTCGAGGATTTCGAAAACGACGCGCGAGAGGGCCAGCGCGCTGAGGTGAATGCCGCGCGCGTACTCGCGATAGTCGCTGCTGAGCGGGCCCCTGATTTCGAGCTTCATGAGCTCTGAGAACGCGATAATTGGATTGAGGTAGGTACGCAACTCGTGCGCCAGTTCGGCGAGGACCTTCTGTTCGGGCGCGGCCGGGTTTTCCCGGCGCGCGATGATCTCGCGGAAGGTTGCGGCAAGTTCTTCGGGATCCAGCGGCTTCGCAATCGCGGCATCGGCAAGAAGATGGGCCATGCCGATGCCGCGCTCCGCATCGGTTAAAATGACGACCGGAATGCCTTGCAGGTCGGGGTCGGACTTGATCTCCGCCAGCAATTCCTCGCCGTTGACCCGCTGCAGGTTGAGTTCGAGAAGGATCAGATCGGGCCGTGGCGTCTCGCGATAGGCGCCGTCGCGCCGCAGGAACGCCAGGGCCTGCACCCCGTCGCGCGCCCGTTTCACCACGACTGGAACGGCGGTCTCGCGCAACAGTCGCTCCGTTGCTCGAGCGTCGGCGGCGTCGTGCTCGACATAGAGAATTTCAATCGGCTTTGGCAGCGCGGCGGCGTCCACGGCGGCCGGCATCCTTCGCGATGGCTGCGATTGCTGCGGTCGCCGATATTTCCGGCCCGTGTTCAATCGCCGCCAAATTTTGCGTTCGATCGATCGTCGAAAGCAAGTTGATTTCGAAACGTTGCCAAGATAAACAGAAAGTGTTAATTTCTAGTGAAAATACCAGCGCTGGCCGCGCGTGCCGCCCTGACTTGGCGAATAAGCGGCCGGATTGTGACAGAGATGAGCGCAGCGATCGTTAATCAATATGAATTGCGCTGAAACTCGACAAACCGAAAACTTGCTGCGAGCGGGTCGTGACCTGATATAGTGGCGTGGGAGGTCGGCGGCGGGCAGGCCCCTCGCCAACCCGGTCAGGTCCGGAAGGAAGCAGCCGTAACGAGTGCACGGCCTGGGTCGTCGCCCGGTCTCCCACCCTCATTCCTCGCCTCGAGCCCAAAGCGGCAGGACCCGGCGGCCACAGCATGAGCGATACCGCGCCCCCTTACCGCGTGCTGGCGCGCAAATACCGGCCGCAGACCTTTGCCGAGCTTGTCGGCCAGGAAGCGATGGTTCGCACGCTGTCGAACGCGATCGCGACCGGCCGCATCGCCCATGCCTTCATGCTGACCGGAGTGCGCGGCGTCGGCAAGACGACGACGGCGCGCATCATCGCCCGCGCGCTGAATTGCGTCGGGCCGGACGGCAAGGGCGGACCGACGATCGCGCCGTGCGGCGAATGCGCCAATTGCCGCGCCATCGCGGAAGACCGCCATGTCGATGTCATCGAGATGGACGCCGCCTCGCGCACCGGCGTTGACGACATCCGCGAGCTGACCGAGGGAGTGCGCTACCGGCCGGTGGCGGCGCGTTACAAGGTCTACATCATCGACGAAGTGCACATGTTGTCGAAGAACGCCTTCAACGCGCTGTTGAAGACGCTCGAAGAACCGCCGCCCGACGTCATCTTCATCTTCGCAACGACGGAGGTGCACCGGGTGCCGGTGACGGTGCTGTCGCGCTGCCAGCGTTTTGCGCTGCGGCGGGTGCCCGTCGAGCAGCTTGTCGCGCATTATCGGCGGATTGCCGAAGCCGAGGGAATCGCGGTCGCGCCGGCCGCGCTCGGGCTAGTCGCGCGTGCCGCCGACGGATCGGTCCGTGACGGGTTGTCGCTGCTCGACCAGGCAATCGCGCTCGGCGGCGACGCGGTCGCCGAGGATGCGGTGCGCGACATGCTCGGCATCGCCGACCGCAATCTCGTCTGGGATCTGTTCGAGACCGTGCTGAAGGGCGACGCGGCCGGCGCGCTCGCCCGGATGGACCGCCTGTACCAGGGCGGCGCCGATCCGCAGATCGTGCTGCAGGACCTGCTCGAACTGACGCATTTCCTGACCCGATTGAAGCTGGCGCCGGCGGCCGGCAGCGGCGACCCGCTCGAAGAGGGCGACCGCGAGCGCGCCGGGCCGCTGGCCGCGGCGTTGGCGATGCCGGTCCTGGCGCGCGCTTGGCAGATGCTGTTGAAGGGTGTCGAAGAGGTGCAGACCGCGCCGGCGCCGGCGCCGGCTGCGCAAATGGTGCTGGTGCGCCTCGCCTATGTCGCCGAACTGCCGGCCCCGGCCGATCTCGTGCGTGCTCTGGCGGCGCACGATGCCGGCGAAATCGGCACGGAGTTCCGGGAAATGCCGGCAGCTGCGCCGCCATCCGTCGCCACGGTACCGGCCGGCCCGAGCGCCCGGCGGATCGAGAGTGCCGTCGCTGCCGGCAGCGCCGCTCTCGTCATGCCGCGTCCGGTGCCCGAGCCGCCGCCTGCGAGCGCGACGCTCGATCCGATGCCGCAAAGCTTTATCGAGGTCGTTGCGCTGTTCGACGAGCGCCGCGAGGCAGTCATCGCCGCGCACTTGAAGGCCCATGTTCATCTCGTCGCGTTCGAACCGGGCCGCATCGAGCTGCGCCCGACCGAGGCGGCGCCGAGCAACCTGATCAACCAGTTGAGCCAGCGGTTGATGGAATGGACCGGGGCGCGCTGGCTCGTCGCGCGCTCTGATGCCGACGGCTCGCCGACCCTCGCCGAGGCGGCGGCGCAGCGCGCCAGCGCGCTGCGGAACGAGGTTGCGGCGCACCCGTTGGTGCAGGCGGTGCTGGACACGTTCCCCGGCGCGACGATCGCCGCGGTGCGGGAGCGGTTCGCGGAAGCGGTGGACGGCGGCGACGCGGGCGAGGCTGTCGGCAGCGATCCGGGCGATGACGGGGCGAGCGTGGAAGAGGAAGGGTCATGAAGAATCTCGGCCAACTGATGAAACAAGCCCAGGCGATGCAGGAAAAAATGGCCGAGGTGCAGGCGCAGCTCGAAGCCGTCGAACTGGCTGGCGTGTCGGGCGGCGGCATGGTTCAGGTGACGCTGAATGGCAAGGGCGACGTGAAGCGCGTCAAGATCGACAAGGCGGCGGTCGATCCGGCGGAGGTCGAGGTGCTGGAAGACCTGATCGTCGCCGCGTTCAACGACGCGCGCGGCAAGGTCAACGCCCATGCCGAAAGCGAAATGCAGAAGCTGACCGGCGGCCTCTCGCTGCCGCCCGGCATCAAGCTGCCGTTTTGACGCGATTTCCGGCGCGCGTGTCGTAGCGCCGAGTGCGGTGCGGCGTGCCGCCGGCGATGACCGAACTTGAAACGCTGATCCAGCTGCTGGCGCGGCTGCCCGGCCTCGGGCCGCGCTCGGCCAGGCGCGCGGCGCTCTATCTGCTGAAGCGGCGCGAACAGGCGATGCTGCCGCTGGCGGCGGCGCTCGCGGCCGCCGCGGCGTCGGTGCGGCCGTGCGGCGTCTGCGGCAATCTCGACACCGCGGATCCCTGCGCGATCTGCCGCGATCCGGAGCGCGATGCCGCGGCGATCTGCGTCGTCGAGGATCTTGCCGATCTGTGGGCTCTCGAGCGCACCGGCGCCTTTCGCGGCCGCTACCACGTGCTCGGCGGCACATTGTCGGCGCTCGACGGCGTCGGCCCCGATGAACTCAACATCGGCCGGCTAATCGGCCGGCTCGGTGCCGACAGCGAATTGATCCTGGCGCTGAACGCGACCGTCGAAGGGCAGACGACGGGGCATTACATCGCCGATCGCGCCGCCGCGACCGGCGCCCGCGTCTCGCGTCTGGCGCAAGGCGTGCCGATCGGCGGCGAACTCGATTATCTCGACGACGGCACGCTGACCACCGCGCTCAAGGCGCGCCGCGCGCTTTAGCGCCGGCGCCCGCCGTTCAGAGTGCCGGAGCTTCGGTCAGGAAGCGGTGTGCGACCGCGGCATGCATCGCGATCCCGACCGCCATCGCATCCTCGTTTAGGATCATGCGGTTCGAATGGCACGACGCGATATGCGCGTTTTCGTCGTGCCCGTCGGGCATGACGCCCAGCATCATCATGCAGCCGGGCATGCGCTGTAATACGTACGAGAAATCCTCCGCCCCCATCATCGGCGTCGACATTTCGAGGTAGCTCTCTCTGCCGACGAGGTCGATCGCAACGCCGCGGGCAAACGCGACAAAGCCGGGATCGTTGATCGTCACCGGATAACCGCGGCTGATCGTCACCTGCGCCGAACACAAATGCGCGGCGGCGATGTTCGCGGCGAGCCGCTCGATGCCGCGGTGGGCGCGCTCGCGCGCCGCCTCCGAGGTGGCGCGCAGCGTGCCCGTCATCTCCGCGGCCTCCGGGATCACGTTGTTCGTCGTGCCGGCCGCGACCTTGGCGCAGGTGATGACGACCGGATCGAATACGTCGATGTGGCGAGTAACCATCGTCTGCAGCGCCAGCCCGATTTCGAACGCCACCGGTACCGGATCGACGGCGTTGTGCGGCATCGAGGCATGACCGCCTCGGCCCTTGATGCGGACCATCCAAGTATCGGCCGAAGCGAGCATCGGTCCGCTGCGGCCGATGATCGTACCGGCCCTGAAATTCGGGAAAATGTGCAGCGCAAACGCCGCATCGGGCTTCGGGTCGGCATCGAGCAGCCCGTCCTCGATCATGCGCCGCGCGCCGGCGTGACCCTCTTCGCCCGGCTGGAACATGAACTTGACCGTCCCCGGCAATTCGTCGCGGTGGCGATGCAGCAGATGCACCGCTTGCACCAGCATCGCGGCGTGCGAATCATGGCCGCAGGCATGCATGCGCCCGGCGATCTCGCTGGCATAGTCGAGGCCGGTCTCCTCCGGCATCGGCAGCGCATCCATGTCGCCGCGCAACAGGATCGTTCGGCCGGTCTGCGATTGCGGCTGTGTGCCGGTCAGCGACACGATAAGGCCCGAGGTCGATGGGCCGCGCGCGATCGCAACATCGAGGCCGGCGAGACCCTCGATGACGGCCTGCGTCGTCAGCGGCAGGTCGAGGCCCAGTTCCGGCTGGCGATGGATGCGCCGGCGCAGCGCCACCGCCGCCGGCAGCAACTCCTGCGCCTCGTCGAGAAACCGCTTCAGTTCGGACATCTGCGCCACTCCTCTTCGCTGCTGCCCTCCGGTATCGCGGGCGACCGATTGCGGTCAAGACATTGACGTGCCCCTGTGGCTAGATATCGGCCCCGATTGCCGTGGAGCGCCCCGATGCCGCACGCCGCACCCAATCGCCTGTCCGCGACGGCGCTGGCGCGCCGCATCGCCGGCGGCGAACTCAGCGCCGAGGCGGTTGTCGCAAGCTGCCTCGACCGCATTCACGAGCGCGAGGGCGTCGTGCGCGCCTGGGCCCATCTCGACCGCGCGCAGGCGTTCGCCGCGGCCAGGGCGTGTGATCGCGGCGGCCGCGCCGGTCTCTTGCGCGGCGTGCCGTTCGGAATCAAGGATATCTTCGACACTGCCGACATGCCGTCCGGCTACGGCTCGCCGATCTATGCCGGCTGCCGGCCGGGCTTTGACGCCAGCGCCGCCGCGTTGCCGCGCGCCGCCGGCGCGATCCTGCTCGGCAAGACGGTGACGACCGAATTCGCCAACCGCCATCCCGGCCCGACGGTGAACCCGCACAATCCCGCCCACACGCCGGGCGGTTCGTCGAGCGGTTCGGCCGCCGCGGTCGCCGATTGCATGGTGCCGCTGGCGCTCGGCACGCAGACCGGCGGCTCGGTCATCCGTCCGGCGGCCTATTGCGGCATCGTCGGCTTCAAGCCGAGCTTCGGCCTGTTTCCACCGGCCGGCATGCATGTCAATACCGAGAGCCTCGACACGGTCGGCGCAATGGCGCGCTTGGTCGAGGACATCGCGCTGTTCCGCGCCGTGCTGATGGCAATCCCGTACGCGCCGCCGCAGATGCCGGCGCGGCCGCCGCGCCTGGCGCTGTGCCGCACCCCGCACTGGCGGCGCGCCGAGCCGGAGGGACGGGCGGTGCTGGAGCAGGCGGCCGATTGGTTGCGCGCCGCCGGCGCGACAATCATCGACAGCGAGTTGCCGGCCGAGTGCGCCGACATAAGCGAGGTCCAGCGGCGCCACAGCGTCTATGAGGCGCCGCGCGTTCATGCCCCGGAGCTTTGTCGCCATGCGGCGCTGCTCAGCGACGATCTGCTAGGCCGCGGCAAGATCGCCGCCGGCCGCGAACTGAGCCTCGCCGATTTCCACACGGCGTGGCGGCGGGCCGAGGACGCGCGCGTCGCCGCGACGGCCTGGGTCGCGGACTTCGACGCCGTCTTGACACTGCCGGCGCCAGGCCAGGCGCCGAAAGGGCTCGCCGACACCGGCGACGCGATTTTCAACTCGCT
>DATJSO010000048.1:0-2993 GCA_035504075.1 Allostellaceae bacterium
CCCAGATGCCCATGCATCAGCGGACGCCCGGGCCGCATCGCGATCTTCCAGAACGACAAGGCCATGCCTTCGGCGGCAAGCGCCTTCTGCACCAGGTCGTACTCGCCGACGGACGCGCCGCCGGTCGTCACCAGGATGTCGGCATGGCGCCCGCGGGCCGCCCGTATGGCGGCGATGGTGTCGTCGAGCCGGTCGGGAACGACGCCGAGATCGACCACCTCGGCGCCTTCCGCGCGGGCGAGCGCGGCGAGCGCGAAGCCGTTCGAATAGACGATCTGGCCCGGACCCGGCTCTATGCCCGGCGCCACCAGCTCGTCGCCGGTCGCGAACAGCGCGAGCTTCGGCCGGCGATGCACGGGAACGAGCGGATGATTCATGCCGGCCGCGAGTTGCAGATCGCGTGCGGTGAAGCGGTGTCCCTTGGCGAGCAGCATGTCGCCGGTGCGGAAATCGAGCCCCTGCGCGCGCACATGCCGGCCTTTGCTCGTCGGCTTCTCGATCGTGACCAATTCGCCGTCGCGCCGGGTGACCTCCTGGATCACCACGGCATCGGCGCCCTGCGGCACGACGCCCCCGGTGAAAATCCGGGCGGCCTCGCCCGGACCGATGGCCGCCGCGAACGGCCTGCCGGCCGCCACTTCGCCGATGACTTTCAGACGCGCGGGAACGTCGGCCGCATCGGCGGCGCGCACCGCATAGCCGTCCATCGCCGATACGTCGGCCGGCGGCTGCGAGCGGCGCGCCTTGAGATCGAATGCCAGCACCCGCCCGTCGGCCTCGTCGAGCGGAACTTCCTCGGCCGGCAGCGCCTGGGCCTGGGCCAGTACCCGTTCGAGCGCATCCGCGACTGACAACATCGCCACGTTTCAGAACTCCTGCGCGCGGAAGTGCCCGCTCTTGCCGCCGCTTTTCTCGACCAGACGGATGCCTTCGATCCGCATGCCGCGCTCGACCGCTTTCACCATGTCGTAGATGGTAAGGCAGGCGACGGAAACAGCGGTCAGCGCCTCCATTTCAACGCCGGTCTGTCCGGCGACCCTCACTCTGGCCTTGACCCTGACGCCCGGCAGTTTCTCGTCGGCGACGACATCGACCTCGACTTGGGTCAGCAGAAGCGGATGGCACAGCGGAATCAATTCGTGCGTCCGCTTCGCCGCCATGATGCCGGCGATGCGGGCCGCGCCGAGGACGTCGCCTTTCTTGGCGTTGCCGCTGCGCACGATCTCGAGCGTGCCTTGCCGCATCAGCACCCGCCCTTCGGCCACCGCCTCGCGTTCGGTCACGGCCTTGGCGGACACGTCCACCATGCGGGCCTCGCCGCCGCGACTCAGATGCGAGAGCTTTCTGCCTTGCCGGGCCACGCGGTCACCGTGCGATTCCCCGTTCCGCGCTTGCGCCGGAAGCCGCAAGGGGACGGGCAGGGGAATTGCGGGTGAGCAGGGCGCGGGTGGCCGCCGTCACGTCGTCTTGGCGCATCAGGCTCTCGCCGACGAGAAACGTCGACATCCCGGACTTGGCGAGACGGGCCAGATCGTCGGGCGAGAAGATGCCGCTTTCGCCGACGATGATGCGGCCGGCCGGAACGAGGCGAGCGAGCCGCTCCGAGGTCGTCAATGTCGTCTCGAAGGTCTTCAGGTTGCGGTTGTTGATGCCGATCAGCCGCGATTGCAGTTTGAGCGCGCGGCCAAGTTCGTCCTCGTCGTGAACTTCGACGAGGGCGTCCATGCCGAGCGCCGCTGCCGCCGCCTCGAGCTCGGCCGCGCAGGAATCATCGACCGCGGCAAGGATGATGAGGATGCAGTCGGCACCCGCCGCGCGCGCTTCCATGACCTGATAGGGATCGTACAGGAAGTCCTTGCGCAAGGCCGGCAGCGAGGCGGCGGCGCGCGCCGCGCGCAAATCATCGAGGCTGCCCTGGAACGAGGGGGCGTCGGTCAGGACCGAGAGACACGTCGCGCCGCCGGCCTGATAGGCCGCGGCCAGCGCCGGCGGATCGAAGTGTTGGCGAATGAGTCCCTTGGACGGGCTCGCCTTCTTGATCTCGGCAATGAGGGCGAATTCACCGGCCGCGAGCCGCTGCTCGATCGCGCGCAGGAAGCCGCGCGGTGGCGGCGCCGATTTCGCCTCGCGCTCCAGCGCGGCGAGCGGCCGGCTTTGCCTGGCGGCCTGGATCTCCCGCCGCTTATAGGCCGCGATGGTCGCCAGAATGTCAGCCATCGTTGGACACCACGATCAGCCGGTCGAGCCGTCCCTCGGCTTCGCCCGAATCGAGCGCATGGGTGGCGAGTTGCACTCCGGCCTTGAGATCCCTGGCCTTGCCGGAGACCACCAGCGCGGCCGCGGCATTGAAAAGCGCCACGTCGCGGAACGGGCTCGGCTTGCCTTCGAGAACCTCTTCCACCGCCTGCGCGTTCGATGCGGCATCGCCGCCGCGCAGCGCTTCGGCTTTGACCCGGGGCAGGCCGACATCTTCGGGCGAAATCTCGAAGCTGCGGATCGTTCCGTCTTCCAAAGCCGTCACGCTGGTCGGACCGGTTGTGGTGATCTCATCGAGACCATCGGAGCCGTGCACTACCCAGACGCGGTCGGCGCCGAGATTCTTGAGCACCTGCGCCAGCGGTTCCGTCCACAGCCGCGAAAACACGCCGATCATCTGCCGCCGCACGCCGGCCGGATTGGACAGCGGACCGAGCAGGTTGAAGATCGTGCGGGTGCCGAGTTCGACCCGCGTCGGGTTGACGTTCTTGGTCGCCGGATGATGGGCGGGCGCAAACATGAAACCGATGCCGGCCTCGGCGATGCAATGCGCGATCCGCTCTGGTGTCAGGTCGATATTGACGCCGAGCGCCGTCAACACGTCGGCGGCGCCGGAGCGCGACGACAGGGCGCGATTGCCGTGTTTGGCGACGGGCACACCGGCTCCGGCCACGATCAGCGCCGCGCAGGTCGAGATGTTGAAGGAACCCGAAGCATCGCCGCCGGTACCGACGACG
>DATJSO010000049.1:0-14049 GCA_035504075.1 Allostellaceae bacterium
GGCTGGGCGTTCCCGGCGGCGTTCCCGACGGCGCACCGGTATAGGCGGGCGGCGCCACCCTCGGTGACTCATTCAGCACGTAATAGGGGTCGCCGCCGCTCGGACTGGTGACGGTGCTCAGAAACAGTGCGGGCGGGGTGAAATTCGCCAGGTTCTGATAATTCTGCGCGGCGCCGGGGCCGGGGTTAAATGTCAGGCCGCCATTGCTCTCGCCGCCGCCGACATAGACCGCGCGCGCCGAAAAATTTGCCGCGCTGGCGGTTTCGAGCGCATCGGTGTAGTTCGAAGAGACGAGCGTATCGCAGTTCGTCAACGTAACATTCGCGGTGCCGGCCGTGCCGTCGATCACAAACGCCGGCACCGTCGTCGCCGGCGCGGTGGCAATCACGCACGAACGCGGATTATCGTTCTTCGGCTCGGCGGTCGCGCTGACGCCGATCGTACCGGCGGTGGAAAACAGGATCTTGCTGAACCACATCGGCCGCGGCTGCGCGATCGTCACTTGCCAGGCGTAGTTGTTGTTTTGCCCCGTTGCCTGGCCATAGATGACGCAGATCTGGACGATATCGTCGGCGGCGCTGTAGCCTTGTTGCGCCGCCAGCTGACTGCTGTAGCACTGGCCGCTCGTCGGCGCCTGCGGCGGCGGACCGGTCGAGGTGAAGGTCGCGGGGTTCAACCCGAGCCCGGCGACCGCCACCGAGAATCCGGTCTGGATCGACGCGCTGTAGTCGTTGGGCGTCCCTTGGGTCAGGCTTCCCCCGAAGCCGGGATTGAGCGCGACATCCGACTGGGCGGCGGCATAGGCGGCGTGATCGGCCGCTTCCTGCATGTCGCGCTGGGTCCACTGCCACATGCCGACATCGATCGCCAGCCCGACAAAGCCCATCAGCATCGTCAGGGCCAGCGCGGTCAGGACGGCGGAAAAGCCGCCGCGAGCAACGGCAAGCCGCCGAGCCTGGATGCGCCAACGCTCGAACAGCGGCGACATCGAAACCTGCCTTTTCGCCCACCGCCTGTCCATCATCGCGGCCATAGTGGCGCTCCGGGTAAAACCGGACGTAGTGATGGTCCCTCGTAAATGGTGAATGAATGGTAAAGCCTGCGGCGGGGAGTGCGGTTCGCCGGGTGCGCTCCGCGGCCAAGCAGGCACGCGACGCCGCCCGGCGCCGCGCGTGCGGCTTATGCCCGGCGTAATTTCGCCGAAGCGTTAGCGCCGGCAGACCCAGACTCTCGGATCCGCAGCCGCCTTGGCTGCTACACCGCCTTGCGGCGCAGACAGGCGATACCGGCAAGGCCGGCGGCAAACAGCGCGAACGAAGCCGGCTCCGGCACCCCGGCGGCCGGGTTCACCAGCGGGCCGCCGCCATAGAGCAGCTGATCGAGCGTCGTCTGCTGCGACAGGTACACCGTCTCTTCGCACGTATACTCGTCGACATCCGTCGCTCCCCCGCAGTCGAGCGGGTCGGCATTGAGATTGAAATCGCTGCCGATCGTGCCGCCGTCGGCGCCGCCCGTCGCGAGCGTCACGACCTCGCCCGCCGAGCAGCCGTAACTGTTGCCAGTCACGCAATAGAGGTCGACCGCATCGGCGGTGTCAACCAGAAGTTCGCCCGCCAGATCGCCCGTTTGAATGGCGTACAGGCCGGTCACACCGCCGCCGATGCAACCTGTGGTGTCGGCGCCGATGCATTCGGGCACAGAGAAATCGGGGCTGGAGATTACGTTTGGGAACGTGGCGACATCGTAGCTGTACGCGTCGATCGCGTCAGTCGTGGACGTGTCGGAGCCGACAAAAATCGTCGCGTTCCCGCTCGCGCTGCTGTAGGACGACGCCAGCGCGTCCAGGCCGCCGGTCGAATCGGTGACAAGCTGAAACACGGCGCCGCCGACGTCCACGTAAACACCGGGACTGTTGCTGTTGGGCCCGGTCCCGAGGACCAGCGGAAAGCTGTTGCCGGCCCCCAGCGCAAGCGTCGCTATCGCATAGGTTTCGTTGGCCAGATTGATCGACCCGAGAGATTCGTTCGCAGTGGTGTATGGCGGCCCGCCGTTGGGCCCGAAATTGTCGAGAAGACTGTTCGTCGTGTCGACCGAATACTCAGAACCGCCGGCGGCCGTGACCGCACCCAAAGCGACAGCGCCCGTCGAGGTGTTCTCATCGCTGAGGGCCTGGCCGACCGTGCAGCCGCCAACGCCGCAGGTCGGGCTGAACGAATAATTGTCGGTCGAACTGGAGTCGGTGACCAAAACATTGCCCGCGCCGGTGCCGACGCTGCCCGATGGCCCGGCAGCGGCGGCCCCGGTATCATTAACTGGATTGTTGTCGGAAAAGCCGCAGGCGAAGGTCGAGAGGCCGAAACCCGAGGCCGACCCCGCGGCGGTCAGGGCCAATCCGCCCGTCTGCGCGCATTGCGCCAGCGCCGCCTCGGCCCAGAACAGCCCGAGCAAAACCCCCAATACGACCCCGAATGTGCGCAGCGAATGTGCCATTGCAAGCGCTCTACTCGTCCCCCGTCGGTATACACGCAAAAATGGTGCCATGATGGTTAATTTTTATGCGATCAAGGCGTTACGCTCCAATCTGCGGGGCGTCGGACGGCGGCGGTGTAAATTTTTCCGACAGTTGGCGACGCGATTTTCGCCACGGTTTGCCAATCGTCGTTCGTTCGGCGCGAAATCGCGTTACGATTCATCAAGAACCCATAGCCGGTCGCCGATCTCGCCAGACGCGCCGAGTGTAAGATTTTCCGACGCCGCTCCGCCGGGCGCGGCGGTGCAGGCGGCGTGTTCGGCGCTCGATGGCCGGACGCAGACGCAAATGCCGCGGACCCGTCGGTCCGCGGCATCGGCGTCGGAAATTGTGCGCTCCGCCGCCGCTAAAAGGCGGCGCAGCGCGCTCAACTGGCGGGGATCAGGTGCGGCAATCCGCCAGCACTGCCGGCGGTCGCGCCGGTGCCGCCGATGATCACGTTGGCGATCGATTCAAAAATCTGATTGACGCTCGCAAACGTCGGATTCGCCGGCGACGGGCAGGCGTTGCTGCCCGACGAATTGGCGTCCGAGTAGAAGAATTGCGGCGAGGATGCGGTGCCGTTGCCGACGCTCGCCATGTCCATCATCACCGTGCACGGCGAGATCAGGTAAGACCCGGTATCGGTATTGCAGCCGGCCGGGTTACCGTTGGCGTTGGTTGTCTCTTCGCCGTAACCCAGGATGATGACGGTGATGCCGTCGTTCTGGGCGATGCGCGAGGCCGCCAGCGCCTGGTGGCACTCGTCGTGGCCGGCGGTAAACGTATTATTGGTCGTCGGATCGGTGATGCTGTAGCCCGACGGCATCGAGGCGCTGGAGTTGGCGTCGCCGTCGCTGAGCACCACCAGATACTTGGCCGCACCGGTGCGGCCGTCGTTGTACAGGATCGCGGTTGCCTCCTGCATCGCCGGCGCGAGGGAGGTGCCGGCGCCGCCATACGCCGTCAGCCCGGCGCATGAGCCGCTGTTGCCGTAGGCCGAGACGACCAGATCGTCGCTCGTGTTGAGCGTGCCCGAATTTGTCTTGAAATTGCCGTCGAACCCGCCGCCGGAGGCCAGGCTGCTGCCGGTCGGGTAGATCAGATAGAAGGGACCGGCCGCCTTCGCGCTGCCGCTCGGCGCGACGGTCGCGTAATAGGGCGATGTGGCGCTCGCCGAGCTGCTGCCGGTGCTGCTGTAGCCGGTGCCATATTGCGCAATGTTGCTGGATGAGGGCGAACCGCCGGAGCAGTATTCCTTGGCCGCATCGGCCGCGGTTCTCACCCCGGGGAACGTCATCAGCCCGACGGTGGCGCCGCCGCTGCCGTTGCTCGGCGCGGTCAGGTCGGTCAGCAGCGACTGCACGCCCAACATCGCGCACTGCTCATTGGTCTTGTTGGCGCAGCTCGGATCGCTGGTGCTGTTGGCCGACGAGCCCATCGACTGCGTCGTGTCGACGAGGACCATGACGTCGGCTTCCTGCGACAAGCCGCCGCAGCCGGAGCAGGTGCTGCTGCCGGTGTTGCCGATCGCATACGAGGTCGCTGACACCGGCAGCGTGTGGATGCCGAGCAGCGGCCCGAAATAGGCCGGCACGTTCGCCGTCTCGGTTACTTTGATGCCGTTGGGGCTGGTGGAGTTCGCGCTGCAGGTCGAGCCGGTCGGGCCGGTGCAGCTGACCGCCGTCGGGCTGGCCGTAACGCTGATGAGGCTTAGCGCATTCTTGTCGCCGGAAGCGGCGCTCCAGGTCGTCGCAGCCGTCTGCGCATTGGTGGCAGTGCCGCCGTTGTATATCGTCATCGCGCCGGCCAGCGCCGCTGCGTCCGCTGAACTTTGCAGCTGACGCTGCACGCGATACGCATTGCCGAGGTCGACCGTGATCGCGCCGAACCCGACGAGCATCATCGTCGCGAGCGCCGCAAAGACAAACGTGGCGCCGTTCTGATCGCGCCGCAAACGGCGCAAGAACGGCTTAAGGCGCGTGCTCATTCTATCATCTCCGTGGCAGTAGAGGTCAGTAGACAGCTCGGCAGGTAGTTGTGGCCCATGACGACGACGCTGCAGGGATAGGTCGCCGTGACGGTGGCGCCGGCGGCTACGGGCGCGCCGGAGAGCGCCGATTTGCACGCGCTGTCAGTCGTGCAGGCCGTGCCGTTCACCGTTATCGTGATCGATAGCTGGCCCGTGCTGAGGGCCGGCGCCGCGCCTTCGAGCGCGCTCACCGCATCGCTGTAGGGCGTCGAATCGTTGAGGCTGGACGCCAGCTGCCGTGCGCCGGTGCGTACCCCCTGGGTCAGCGCCGCGTATTGATACAGACCGAGCGCGAAAAAAGCGCCGCCGATCAACAGGAAGCACAAGACCGGCGCCAGCAGCGCAAATTCGACCGCGGTGTTCGCGGCCGCATCGCGCCGCAGCGCAGCCGGATCGCGCCGCATCCTTCGCGATCCTCGATCATCGATCGGCTGTGCCCTGGCAGTCATCACTCCACCATTTGCGTTGTCGTCGTCGTCAACTGGCAGCCGGGCAGGAAATTGTGGCCCATCACGCTGACGCATAGCGAATAAGTGGCGGTTACCGTCACCGCGTCCCCGGCCGCACTGTTCAAAGCATTATTGCAGGCCGTGTTATCGGCGGCGGTGCTGCTGTTCGTCGTGCTGTTGCATGCGGTGGAGCTGCTGTTGACGTAGACATACCAGTTCAGGTTGCTCTGGTTCAGATTGGCTGTGGCGTTCTGCAGAAAGCTTATTGCGTTACTGTAGCCCTGACTCGGATAGGCGCTGCTCTGCGCCAGCACACGGGCAGCCACCCGCACGCCTTCGGTCAGATCGACGAAATTGTTCAGCGCGGAGCCGAACGAGACGAGGCCGATCAGCATGAATGACAGGATCGGCAGGACGAGCGCGAACTCGACTGCGGCAATCCCGGTGTCATGTCCGATAATATTAAGCAAACGCCGTTTCATGTTCCGGTAGCTCTGAAAAAGTGCCAAGCGGCGCGATTTTGACACCGCAGCCGCGCGTCACCGCGCCGCCGCCGGCGTTTTGCAAAAAGGTAGATCTTTGGCACGAGAACGCGGCATCGTCGGCTCAACGCGGTCGAAATTTCAAATGTGCGACCCGAAGATGGCGCCACCGCCCTAAATCAATCGTAAACCGGACGCCCTCGGAACCCCATTATCATTTAAGATTAATGGCGCATTTTAAAAAAATTGCGGTGATTGCCGCCGCCGGTCTTGATTTTTCTTAGGAAATCTCGTGCTGCGCGAGGTCGGCCGCCGGCGTGGCCGGAAACGCCCGCCGCTCCCGAGCGCCGAACCGGCGTTCGACGGTAACATCATGCCGAAGGCGCTGGTGTCGAATGCCGCCGCGCAGCCGCCGCCGCGCACGCCAGAAATCGATCGCCACGCCGACGAGGATCGAGGCCAGCCATCCCGAACAGACGAGCATTGCCGAGCCGAAATCGCCCATGATTGTCACTTGCTGTCGCGGTCCTACGGGAGAATGCACGAGATCTGTAACCGCGAGATTAATGTACTTGGCTCTTTTGCCGCGTCGCAGCGGAAATTTTGCCAGGCCGGTCTGATAGGCCCGTCCCAGTCCCGCTCAGCGCAGCCCGAGCCGTGTCAATGCCGCCAGCGCCGCCGCGGCGCAGCGCTCCGGCGCCTCGAGTTGCAGCAAATGGCTGGTGCCGGGAATGGCGCGGTAATCAAAGCCGCCCTCGGCGGCCAGTGCACGGTTTGCGAGCGCCGTCGGCGCCGGGTAAGGCGCCTCGGGATCGGCGGCGATGAGGGTGACCGGCACCGCCACGTCGCGGCGCCGCGGCCACAGACCAAGGCCGACGCCTTGCCGATACATCGAGGCTTCGAGTTCGCGCGGACAGGCGAGCGCCCAGCTTGCCGCCGCCTCCCCACGGCGCAGCACGGCGGCGGCCATGGCCAAGGACGTGCCGGGCGGCCAGCGCCGGCCGGAGCGCGTCGCGGCATATTCGGCCGCGAGTTCTTCGCTCGCCGCAAAGCGGTCGCGCCGGTTGTCTGCCCACGCCGCCAGCTTTTCTTCGTAGCCGCGCATCGCCCGGTAGACCGGATGGCCTGCGGGCGGCACGTTCGGCGGGTCGAACAGCACCAGCGCGTCGAAGCCGTCGCGCTGCCCGGCCGTTATCATCAGCAGCATCAGCGCGGCCTGCGCCGACATCGAATGGAACAGGCCGGCCGCGGGCTTGGCGCCGAATTCCGCGCGCACGGCCGCGCCGAGCGCCGCCATGTCCTCGACCATGTGCGCGTAATCATGGTGGCTCGGCTCGGCGCGCGGGTTCTGCCCGTGGCTGCGCATGTCGAACAAGACAAGATCGAAATCGGCGGTAAAATGCTCCCAGAACCGGTTATAGCCGTCGATCGCGAAACCGTTGCCATGGCTGAGATAGAGCCGCACCGGCGCCTGCGGGTTGCCGTGCCGCCGCAGCCGCAGCACCGCCCCGTCGCCGCTCGTTACGGCGAGTTCCGCGCGCGGGGTTGCGACGGCCGGCCGGTCAGCCGCGGCCGGGATAACTGACCGCCATGCCGGCGCGGACATCCTGCTGGATGCCGTATTGCGGGAACGGATAGCGCAGCCCGTTTTTCGCCAGGGCTTCCATGCCGGCGATGGCCTTCGGCAGGTAGTCGGGCGGCAGCGCCATCAGCATCTCGTCATCGAGCACGCCACCGTAACGGCGCTCGGCAAAGCACGGAATCGACAGGCTCGGCGTGCGCGTCTTCAACGCGCGCCCCCAGGAGTCGGCGCACGCCGATTCGCCGACGACGCTCCATTCGAAACGCTTATAGCCGGCCCATTGCAGCCCGTTGATAAAGTAGATCATCGCCCCCGGCGTCGCATAGAACAGCGCGATGTCGGGCGGATCGAGACGGCCGCCGGCGAGCGGCGCCAGCGCCAGCGCCTCGTATCGCCCGTCGGGGACGCATTCCATCGCCGCCTGATGCGCGCCTGCATCCGCTTCGCTGCTGTACCAGACACCGACCATGTGCTTGCCGGAGCGCCACGCGGCATCCTTCGCGTTGCCGAGTCCGACGACAGCGCGGCATTGCGCGCCGACCAGGTCGTCGGCAGTGACGCCCAGTGTCCAGCCGAGCCGCGCCGCCTGCCCCACTAGCTGGTCGAGCGTATGCACCGCGGTCGGACGGCGGATGCGCGCGATCGCCTCCATGTCGGCGCGCCGGTCGAACAGTTTCATCGCGAACGGAAACGAGCGCAATCGTAACAGGCGCTCGAGATCGCCGCTGATCTTTGCCCAATCCTGATGCATCGTTTTATCTGTCGCTGCGTCCTCCTCGGGAGCCCAATCTTCGGCGCCGCGGCGGCCGAGGTCAATCGGTCGCGAAGGTCACGGCGACCCCGGTCGCAGCGCCGCTCGGATGCTCGAAAACGGCGTTGAAATGAGCGGAAGCGCCGGGTGCCAATCTGACGACCGGCGGGTCGATCACCTGCGAGGTGAGCGCCGCCTCGTGACGGTCGCGCAACGTCACGCGCAGCGGCGGGATGCGGCGGACAACCGCGGCCCTGTTGACGATAGCGCCATTGATGACAAGCGCATCGCCGGTGCGCTGCGGCGACAACGTCACCTTGAGGCCGGCACCGGCGGGCGGGGCGAGGTCGGCCACCACCGGTGCCGGCGCGGCGGCCGGCCATATCGTGGCGAGGCGATCGCGCGCCAGGAACGCAACGAGCGCGATCGCCGCCGCCAATCCCGCCAACCCCAGCCCGGCGGCGAGCGGCCCAACGCGGCGTGCCGCGGCCGTCGGGATAGCCGCCATCGCATCGTCGCGGGAAGGCAGCGCCCCGAGCGGCTGCACGGTCGGCGCGTCGGCGCGCAGGATCGGCGGCGGCGCGTCGAGCCGCGGCACGCGACGCAGCCGCGTCGCCCCGGCTGGGTCATCAAAACCGGCGGCATCAAAACCGGCGGCATCAAAACCGGCGGCATCATGATCGGCGCCATCGAGGCCGAGGGCTTCGATCGCGAGTTGCTCACCGGCCGATCGCAGGCGGGGCGGCTCGCGGGAGAACGCCGGAACATCGAGCCGATCCGCGGCGCTGAGCGGCGCCGTCGGCGACAAGCTCGCCTCGGCAACAGGTGGCGGCGCCTCGCGTCGGTATTGCCATACGGTGCCGCACTGGGCACAGCGCAGGCGGCGGCCGGACGCGCCGGCGAGCGCGGCCGCGCCGACCCGAAAACGCGTTGTGCAGGCAGGACAAGCGAGGATCACCGCACCCCCCTGCTGCAGCGCGGCAGACGCGGCCGGTAGGTTCGGGAAGCGGGCGGCGGGGTAACGGGAAAGCGGGTCGGTCATCATTCTGCCATGACGCTGGTGGGCCGGCCGGCGGCCGCATCCAGCGTATCGCCGGGCGGCGCGGCCGGGTAATGATTGCGGATTTGCCGGCGGTTGTCGATCGGCCGGGATAACGCAGTGATTTAAGAGCGCCGCGTCGCGATAGCGCCTTGACTCGGCGACTCGCGCCCGGCAGTTTCGCGATGCACAAAGAGTTGATCGGGAGGGAAGCGTCGATGGCGAAGGCTCGCCGGATCCGGCCAGCGGCGGCGCGTCGTGGCTAGTGCCGCGGCGGCGCGCTCGGACGAGCCGGCGTTTGCCGCTGCGGCATCGATCCCGCTGCTGGAAATCCGCGACGTGGCCTTGCGCTTCGGCGGCATCGTCGCGCTTGACGGCGTCTCGCTGACACTGGAAGACGGCCAGATCCTCGGCCTGATCGGACCAAACGGCGCCGGCAAGACGACGTTGTTCAACTGTGTCAGCCGGCTTTACACCCCCAATCGCGGCGACATCCTGTTTAACGGCCGCTCGATGCTCGACCGGCCGCCGCACCGCATCGCCGAGATCGGCATCGGCCGCACGTTCCAGAACCTCGCGTTGTTTGAGCCGCAATCCGTGCTCGACAATATTCGCCTCGGCGCCCACACCCGCAGCCGCGGCGACTTTGTCAGCGACACGTTCAAGTTGCCCTGGGTGCGCCGGCAGGAAGCCGCGATCGGCGAAACCGCCCGCTCGCTCATTCAGATGCTCGAACTCGAAGATGTCGCGATGCGCCCGGCCGGCGGTCTGCCGCTCGGCACCCGCAAGCGGGTCGAACTGGCACGGGCACTGGCCGGCAGACCGAAGCTGCTGTTGCTCGATGAGCCGGCCGGCGGGCTCAACCATCGCGAAGTCGGCGAACTCGGCGTTCTTATCCGCCGCATTCGCGACGAGCGGGCGGTCAGCGTGCTGCTCGTCGAGCATCATATGAGCCTTGTCATGTCGACGTCCGACAAGGTCGTCGCGCTCGATTTCGGCCGCAAGATCGCCGAAGGCACGCCGGCCGAGGTGCAGCAGCATCCGGCCGTCATCGAGGCCTATCTCGGCACCGGCAGAAGCCACCCGATCGAACAGGCCGCCGGGATGCCCGTCCAATGATGCTCACGGTTGACGGGGTCAATGCGTATTACGGCGAGCAGCAGGCGCTGTTCGGCATCAGCTTCGGTATCGACGAGGGCGGCGTGCGGACGCTGCTCGGCGCCAACGGCGCCGGCAAGACGACGGTACTGCGAGCGCTGTGCGGCATGGTTCGGACGAGCGGCGAGATCCGCTTTGACGGCAAAGCGATTGCCGGCTGGGCGACGGAAAATGTCGCGCGGCTCGGCGTCGCCCATGTGCCGGACGGACGCGGCACGTTTGTCCGCCTGACGGTCGAGGAAAATCTGCAGCTCGGCGCGATGACGCGCCGCGACCGCGCCGCGATCGCGGCCGACATCGAACGCATCTACGGCCATTTCCCGCGCCTGAAGGAGCGGCGGCGGCAGCAGGCGGGCACCTTGTCGGGCGGCGAACAGCAGATGCTGGCCGTCGGGCGGGCGCTGATGCTGCGGCCGCGGCTGCTGTTGCTCGACGAGCCGTCGTTCGGCCTCGCGCCGCTGATCGTCGAAGAGCTGTTTCAGATCCTGCGCCAGATCAACCGCGACACCGGCGTCGCGATGCTGATCGTCGAGCAGAACGCGGCATTGGCGCTGGAACTCGCCGAGCACGCCTATCTCCTCGAAACCGGCCGCATCGTCATGGACGGCGCGGCGGCGGAAATCGGTGCCGACGAAGGCGTGCGCCGCGCCTATCTCGGCTATTGAGCGGGGGCCGGCGATGCAATTGCTGCTGCAACAGATCATGGCGGGCCTCGCCAACGGGGCGATTTATGCCGGCATGGCGCTTGCGGTCGTGATGATCTTTCTGGCGATCGACCATCTGAATTTCGCGCAAGGCGAGATGGCGACATTCTCGACTTTTGTCGCTTGGCAGCTGCTGGCGTGGGGCTTCCCCTACTGGATCGCCTTCGTCCTCGTCGTCATGCTGTCGTTCGTCGGCGGCATCGCGATCGAGCGGATCCTATTCAAGCCGCTGCACAAGGCGTCGATCCTCAGTCAACTCGTCGCATTCATCGCGCTGTTCAGCATCCTGAACAGCGGCGACGGGTATATCTGGGACTACACGATCAAGACGTTCCCGACGCCGTTCGGCACGCGCCCGCTGTTCGGCAGCGTGCTGATCGACACGCATGAAGCCGGGATGATCGGCGTGACGCTGGTGGTGCTGCTGCTGATCTACGGGTTTTTCCGCGGCACGCGGCTGGGCTTGGCGATGCGCGCCGCCGCCCAAAACCCGGAATCAGCGCGCCTCGTCGGCATCCGCGTCGGCTGGATGACGGCGCTCGGCTGGGGCCTGGCGGCGGCGATCGGCGCCGTCGGCGGCATGCTGATCGCACCGGTCGTGTTTCTCGAACCGAACATGATGTTCGGCGTGTTGCTGTACGGCTTTGCCGGCGCCGTACTGGGCGGTCTGACGAGCCCGGGGGGTGCCGTGATCGGCGGCTTCGCCGTCGGCATCATCGAGAACCTGGCCGGCACCTTCGTCCCCTATATTGGCCGCGACCTGAAACTGACGATCGCGCTCATTGTGATCGTCGCGGTGCTGATGGTGCGGCCCGCCGGAATCTTTGGCCGCATGACGGTGAGCCGGGTATGACGACACCGCAGCAGGAGACGGTGCCGTTCGGCGCCGCCGCGGCGAGCGGCGCGCGGCGGCCGACATGGCCGCAGACCCGCCATTGGGTTTTGGCTGCCGCATTGGCGGTCGCGATCGCCGCGCCGTTTTTCTTTCATGGCTTTGTCATATTCCAGTTGACCGAAGTCATGATTTACGGACTGGCGATCCTCGGCCTCAATCTACTGACCGGCTTCAACGGACAGTTCTCGGTCGGGCATGGCGCCTTCTACGGCCTCGGCGCCTATGTCACCGCGATCATGATGCAGCGCTGGGGCATTGCCTATTACTGGACATTGCCGGCGGCCGGCGGCGTCTGCTTTGTCGTCGGCGTCCTCGTCGGGTTGCCGGCGCTGCGCCTGCAGGGACTTTATCTGGCGCTGGTCACGTTCGCCGCGGCGGTCGCGCTGCCGCAGTTGCTGAAGTTTCACGGCTTTGAAGGCTGGACCGGCGGCGTGCAGGGGATCGTCGTCGATCAGCCGGACGTCCCCGGCTTTTTGCCGATCAGCGCCGACCAATGGCTGTACTTCTTCACGCTGGGCGTCATGCTGCTGATGTTCGCGGGCGCCTCCAACCTGATCAGGAGCCGCACCGGCCGCGCCATCATGGCGATCCGCGACCACCCGATCGCCGCGGCCGCGATGGGCATCAACGCGCCCGTCTACAAGACGCTGACCTTCGGCGTCAGCGCGCTCTATACCGGCGTTGCCGGCGCCTTGGGCGCGCTCGCCGTGCAGTTCGTCGCGCCGGACAGCTTCACCCTCTTTTTGTCGATCTCGTTCCTGGTCGGCCTCATCATCGGCGGCATGGGGTCGCTGCCCGGCTGCCTGTTCGGCGGATTGTTTGTGCTGTATGTGCCGAACATCGCGGAAAGCGTGTCGCGGGGCCTGGCGGGCGCGGTCTACGGCGTCATCATGCTGCTCGTCATCTTCGCGATGCCGTCCGGGGCGGCAGGATTTGTGCGGCACGCGGCCGGCTACCTGTCACGGTGGCGCAACCCGCCGCCAGAGCCGGCAGGACAGAACCTCGCTGCGCCGCAAAACGCGTATATCGGCCAGCAACAAGCCGCGGGTTTCGCCGTGCGGCAACCCCCGGGAATTGTCGAAGAACAGGCGTTGAGGATCACCGCGCAGGAGGCGCTGACCACCGCCAAACAGGAGCGATCGAGGAAACCCAAATGAAACATCCGACACGCCGCCGCATCCTTGCCGCAGCGCCTACCGTGCTGGCCCTCGGCGGCCCGCTCTTTATCGCCAGGCCGGCGCGCGCCGCGAAAAACTACGGCCCCGGCGTCACCGACAGCGAGATCAAGATCGGCAATACCGGCCCATACAGCGGCCCGGCCTCATCCTATTCGTCGGTTCCGAAGTCCGAGGTCGCGTACTGGAAGATGATCAACGACCAGGGCGGCATCAACGGCCGCAAGATCAACTACATCTCCTATGATGATGCCTATACGCCGCCGAAGACGGTCGAGATGGTGCGCAAGCTGGTCGAGCAGGATCATGTACTGCTGGTTGCGAGCACCCTTGGCACGCCGACCAGCAGCGCTGTCTGGCACTATTTGAACCAGCATCAGGTACCGCAGCTGTTTGTCGCAAGCGGCGCGACCAAATGGGACGACCCGAAGGGCCATCCCTGGACGATCGGCTGGCAGCCCAATTACCAGAGCGAGGGGCGCATCTACGCCGCCTACGCCTTGAAGGAAAAGCCCGACGGCAAGATCGGCATCCTCTACCAGGACGACGATTTCGGGAAGGATTACCTGAAAGGACTGACCGACGGGCTCGGCTCCAAGGCGGCCGCGATGCTCAAGGTGAAGGCATCCTACGAAACCACCGACGCGACCGTCGACTCGCAGGTCATCAGCATGAAGGCGGCCGGCTGCGACGTGTTCGTCAACACAGCGATCCCGAAATTCGCGGCCCAGGCGATCAAAAAGGCGGCCGAGATCGCCTGGAAGCCGCTGCACATCCTGAGCAGCATCGGCAGTTCGGTCGGCGCGACGCTGAAACCTGCCGGGTTCGACAACTCGGAGGGCATCATCTCGGATTTCTACCTGAAAGACCCGACCGACCCGAGATGGCAGAACGATGCCGGCTACAAATGGTGGGTGGCGTTCATGAACAAATATCTGCCCGGCGCCGACCAGACCGATGGCGGCTACGTTGCCGGCAGCATGCTCGCGGCAACGCTCGCCCAGGTGCTGAAGCAGTGCGGCGACGATCTGACTCGCGAAAATGTCATGAAGCAGGCGGCCAGCCTGCACAATTTCACGGTGCCGATGCTGTTGCCGGGGATCACGATCAACACCAGCCCGACCGATTTCGCGCCGATCAAACAAGTGCAGATGGCGCGCTTCAACAGCGGCCGCTGGCAGCTTTTCGGCCCGCTCCTGACCGGCGCCGTCGGCTGATCCGGCTGGCGAGGCGAGGCGACTCGCCTCGCCGCTCGCCGACGCGCGGTCGGCGC
>DATJSO010000050.1:0-2699 GCA_035504075.1 Allostellaceae bacterium
GCGGTCAGCACCTCCATCATGCCGTCGAGGTCGAGGGTGAGATAACCGTCGACCGGCGCCATCACCACGTCGACGCGGCCGATGTCGTCGAGCTGCTGCTGGGTCAGCGTGTGATGCAGATGGCCGAGGTGAGCGATGCACAGATTGGCGGCCTCGAAGATGAAGATCGAATTGCCGTAGTAGCTGGTGCCGCCGAAACCGTCGCGGATGTTGGTCGGCACGTTGCGCACGCGCACGTCGCGGTACTGCATGTCCCAGATCGCCGGCTTGCCGGGCGTGTCGCTCCAGCCGCGCAGCACGTATTTGATCGCCGGGTCGGGATGATCGGTGTAGTGGGTGTCGTGGGCGTGGTTCATGGTGGCGATGTCGGGCACCGCCAGCGGCCGCACATAGTCGTTGTAGTCGGTGGCGATGCGCACGCCCTGCGGGCTTACGATTTCGAAGGTGGCGTGGCCCACATAGGTGATGCGCACCTGATCGGGATTGAGCGCGGCGAGATCGAAGGCGGCCGGCGTCAGCGCAGGACGATCGGCGGCGACGAGGCCCGGACACTCCCGCCGCATCTCCGGCTTGGGCGCCGGTTGTTGCTGTTGCGCCGGCTGCGCCAGCGCCAAGGTCCCCAACGCCGCCGCCGCGACCGCGGCAGCGAGGATGCCCACAAGCCGCGCCAGGTTCGACACGCCTCGGCTCCGTTTCGCCACGCGCGTCCTATATCAAAGCAAGACCGGCGTGTAACGAGATCAAATATCGAAGATCTGATCCCGTGCCCATCACGGATTGGAAGAGATCAAACCCCGCTCGGTAACGACGATCCACTCGCCGTTTTGCCGTTTGACTTCCTCGACCCGGCCCAGGCCCGGCAGCGGGCTGCCGGCGCCGACCAGAAAGTAAGAGCCGTAACGGCTCGCCACGATGGCGCGGCCGTTGCGCACCTCCTGCACGATCCAGTCTTGCAGCACGGGGCCGGCCGTGAACTTGGGCGCGGCGGCTGCCGCCGCCGGGCTGATCGAGCCGGTAATCTCCGGCGCCGCCGCGCCCTTCTTGTCGAGCCGATCGACGGCCTCGGCGATGCGGGCCGAGGTGGCGGCGGTGTCGGCCTGCGCGTGTTCGAGGCTGTTGAGGCGGTCGGCGAGCTTGCCGAACTGCGCGGTCGCGCTGCGGCTCTCGCTGTCGAGGCTCGCCTTCAGCGCGGAGATTTCGGCGCGCTGCGACTTCAAGGCCTGGATGACGTCGTGCGAGTCGGTGGTTCTGGAAGCGACCTGCGCAACGTGCTCGTGGCCGATGCCGGAAGCGGTCAGCGAGCCGGCGAGCGCACCGACGCCGGCCGCACAGGCAATTGTCGCCGCCAGCAGCGCGAAGCGCAGCGAGCGCGGTTGCCCGCTCGGCTCGGCGGCAGCATGCGGAACTCCGTCGAGCCGCTCGCGAAATTGCGCCGGCAGCACGGTCATGGATTTGGCGCTGGCGGCGCGAACTACTTCCGCGGCCGGCTCGTATTCATCTGCAGTGCCGCTGATGCTGGGCGACGGGACCATCGGCAATCCGTCCCCCGCGCCGGCTATTGCGCTTGCCGCAGGCTCGCCTTCGCTGGCCGCGGCCGATGCGTCGGCGGCTCCGGGCGCGGCGTTTCCGCCTTGATTGCTGTGCTGGTCCTTCTGTAGGCGCTCGTCCATGGCGGATACTCCGGATTACGGCGATCCTTCGTTAACCACGGGCACTGTTAGCAATTCGTTACCGGAATCATGCTGCGCGCAACGCAATAGGCATATCGTTAACCGTCCGCACTGCAGCGCCAACGGTTGCCGATTTCGGCAGGCAGGACGAGCCGGTTTCAGCCCGAACGGGCGATCACGGCGACGCGTGATTGATGAATTTTTCCGGCGGCGCTTCGCCCCACTGCGAGCGCAGCGCCTCGTCGGCGGCGATGAGATTGGAGCCGTTGGCGAGATTGAGGCGGTCGCTGTCGGCCCAGTGCTCGTGGACGCGGCCCCACGGATCGGCCCAGTAATCGTAGACCTGGCTGCCGAGCACGTGGCGGCCGATGCCCCACATGTGCTCGTATTTGCCGAACTGCTTGAGGTAATCGTGGCCCATGCAGACGTCGTCGATGTCGGGCACCTCGAACGACATATGGTTCAGCCCGGTCTTCGGATGATTGAGACAGAAGAAGACGTGATGATCGACGTAGGTGTCGCCGCGATCGCAACGATTGAACGAGCCGATCAGATTGTCCTTGCTCTCGGCGTAGACGTCGTCCGAGCAGACCATGCCGAGCGTGTCGCGGAACCAGCCGACCGTCTCCTTGAACTTCGGCGTCATCAGCACGCCATGGCCGATGCGCTTGACGTGCGCCGCCTCGCGCGGCAGCCGCATCAATTCGCCGGCCCGCGCCGTCGGCTCGTCGCCGGAATTGAGCCGTTGCCGCCTGACCGCAATCGGCGCGACCTTCTCGATGTCGCAGACCACCTCGATCTGATAACCATTCGGCTCGGTCAGCCGCACGCGCTTGCCGCCGCCGGGCTCATCGATGTTTTCGATGCCCGACGCGCCGGGCGCCTTGGCGAGGCGCTTGAGGTCGTCTTCGCTTTCGGCGTAATAGGCGAGCCCGACGAACTTCGGATCGCCCTTCTCGGTGATGTGGATGTGGTGCGCCGGATCGGTGCCGCGCATGTAAAGCGCGTTGGCGGTGCGCGCGGCGCGCT
>DATJSO010000051.1:0-33039 GCA_035504075.1 Allostellaceae bacterium
ATGGCGGCGGGCAATTGAAGGCGATGAAGCGTGAAGACCGCGCCAGTCTGTTGCGCCCGGAAATCGCAATGGGCAAGGCCTGGGGGACGCTCGGCATGGGGTTCGGCGGCCGCGAGTTCGCCCGCCGCATGGCGTCGGGCGGCGCCGGCTTTATTCAGGCGCTGACGGTCGCGTCGGGCGGCCGCATCGTGCCGGTGCCGGGCGGCGTGTTGATCCGTGACCCGGCAGGCGAGATCGTCGGCGCGGTCGGCATCAGCGGCGACACGTCCGACAAGGACGAGGCCTGCGCCGTCTTCGGCATCACGGCGGCCGGCCTCGTCGCCGATACGGGCGATCCCGGCTGATCGAAGCCGTCAAGGGGTCGGCAGCGGGATCGGTACGCCGTTGGGCGGCGGCATCGTGGCCTCCGCGGCGTCGGCTTGCGACAATTGCACGTATGCGCCGGCCATCCCGTCATATTGAAACACCGCGCAACACACGTCGTATTGGTAGGGCGCGCCGGTCACGACGGGCGTTGTCGGAAAGCCGGGATCGTCGGTGTACATGCCGCTGACCGCCGGGCTTCGATAGAGCAGCACCATCGCCCTGTCATAACCGGGGTTCAGCGTGTCCGGGATCTGCCAGCCGAAATAGATCGGGACGGGCGGCGCCAGCGCGATCGGCACCGGCCGGCGCCAGCGGCGGAGCCGGTAATGCACCCAACGGCGCGTTTCCACGATGCGCCGATGCACGACGTGCCGGCCATGGCCGGCGAGTCTGGCCACCGGCGGCATGCCGTCGGCATGCGCCGACAGCGGTATCGTACAGGCCACCGACAACACGGCGGCGATTGCAGGGAACAGTCGCATCGCTTTGGCCTCCCGCGAAGTCCGCGTTTCGATCCGAAACAGCGAAATGCCCCGGAAGATCCCCCGATCGGCGCGCGAAATCCAGAGAGGATTACTAAAGCTGTTCAGCTTAAATGTACAATTGCAAAGACACCCGGTGAGACCTCAGCGATGCGGCTGCTGCCAGTGCTGGCGTTCGATCGCCAGAAACCTGCTGCGCTGGGCCGGTGACAGGGTCGCGACAAAGGCCAGCGTGTTGTTGATTGCCAGTTGTTGAAATGCATGGTGCTCCGCCGTCGTCCGGTCGAGCAGCTGCGCGATGCGAGCGGCATCGGGCTGCTGCTTCGCGATCTCCTGCCGCACCGCATCCATGAGCGGACGGATGTGGCGGCGCATCGCTTCGCGACCGGTTTGCATCGCCGCATCATAGCGCTGGAACGCGATCTGCTGCCGCGGACTGAGGTCCAGCTGGACGGCCATCTGCCGCAGGCGCTGGTCGAAATCGACCGCGCCGGGCGGCCCGTTGAAGCGGGTCCAAACCGCACCGACGATGAAAAACACATTGAGCGCGAGCGATACCGCCAGCAATCCGGCTAACAGGCGCCGGCGCGGCCATGCTCGCTGAACGGTGCGGCCGGCGGTAGCGGTGCTCACGTCTGCGAATCCTCGCCGAGCGGACCGAGTGCAGGCGGCTGTGCATCGAGCAGGTCGCCGAGCAGGCTCGCCTGCGCGGGCCGTGCGCCGGCGCCGACAAACGCCTGCGAAGTGTCGATGCCGAGCGTCAGGCCAAGCCATGCCGCGACTGCGACGGCGGCGGCGAGGCTGCCCCACTGCGCCATGCCCAGCAGCCGCGGCCGGTCGCGGCGCCATGCCGGAAACGCGACGATATCGGCAGCCGCCGGACTCGGGCTGAGCAGCGCGCGGGCGCGGGCGACGATTGCCTCGGAGGCCGGTATAAACGCTTCAAGTGCGGCAGCGTTGCTGCGGGCCGCCGCGACGTCGGCGGCTGCCGCCGGATCGCGGGCCAGCCATTCGGCGACCCTCTCGCGGTCGTCGATGTCGAGCGAGCCGTCTGCGAAGCCGGCCAGGTCGAGGAAGCGCGCAGCCTCGTCGGCCGCTTCGGTGGCCATGCTCCGGCGCCACAGCTTCCGGTCCGCAGGCCCCGCCAAATCCTTGCCGCTTCCTCGCATCTCGCGCCGCATCCTGCTGCCGGCTAATTGTAGGTGGGTAGAGGCAAACCTATCCCCGCAACTTTAAGGCTAATTATCCGCTAAGCCAAATCGGCTTTGAAGTGCGCCCGCAACTTGACCATCGCCTTGTGATGCGCGCTGCGCACGGTTTGCGGGTCGATGCCGAGGGCGCGGGCGATCTCGGCGACATCCATTTCCTTGTCGTAGAGCATCGCCAGGATCTCGCGCTGGCGCGGCGACAGCAGTGCTTCGGGCAGTTTGAGCCGGCGCGTCGGCTCGATCGGTTCGACCGCCAGTTGCGCTTCGGGCACCGCATCAAGCGGCACCGCTTCGGCGCGCCGCCGCCGCAGCGCGTCCCGGGCGGTGCTGCGAGCGACAATCGTCAACCAGGTCGACATTCCGGCGCGCTGCGGATCGTAGCTGCGCAGCAGGCGAAAATCGTCCTTGCAGAGCCTCACGAACACTTCTTGCGTCAGGTCCTCGATGTCGCCGCGGCTCGTCGCGATGCCGCGGACGGCGGCGACGATCAATCCGCCGTACTGGCGAATAAACGCCTCCCAGGCGGCGGCGTCGCCGTTCAGCAAGTCAGGGGAAACGACATCCCGCGGCAAACAGGCACCCGGTCGGATCAGAACATCACGCGAGGGCGGCAAAAAAGTCATCGCCCTTGTCGTCGACGACGATGAATGCCGGGAAATCGACGACCTCGATGCGCCAGATCGCCTCCATGCCGAGTTCGGGATACTCCACAAGCTCGACGCGTCTGATGCAATCCTGCGCCAGACGTGCCGCCGGGCCGCCGATCGAGCCGAGATAAAAGCCGCCGTATTTGCGGCACGCCTCGCGCACCTCCGGGCCGCGGTTGCCCTTCGCGAGCGTGACGAAGCTGCCGCCTGCCGCCATGAACGGGCCGACGTAACTGTCCATGCGCCCGGCCGTCGTCGGTCCGAACGAGCCCGACGCGTAACCCGCCGGCGTCTTGGCCGGGCCGGCGTAATAGATCGGATGGTCTTTCATGTATTGCGGCAGACCTTCGCCGCGGTCCAGCCGCTCCTGCAATTTCGCGTGCGCGATATCGCGCGCGACAATCAGCGTGCCGCTCAGCGCGAGGCGCGTCTTGATCGGGTATTGCGACAAGGTTCGCCGTACCTCGTCCATCGGCCGCGACAAATCGATCCTGACGACTTCGCCGCCGAGGGTTTCGGCGCCAATGTCGGGCAGGAAACGCGCCGGGTTCGTTTCCAATTCCTCCAGGAATACCCCATCGGCGGTGATCTTGCCAAGGATCTGGCGGTCGGCCGAGCAGGAGACGCCGATGCCGATCGGCAGGCTGGCGCCATGCCGCGGCAGGCGGATCACGCGCACGTCGTGGCAGAAATATTTGCCGCCGAACTGCGCGCCGATGCCGAGGCCGCGCGTCAATTGCAGCACCTCGGCCTCAAAGTCGCGGTCGCGGTAGGCCTGGCCGTATCCGTTGCCTGCGGCAGGCAGGCTGTCGAGATAGCGGCAGCTCGCGAGCTTGACGGTCTTCAATGTCAGTTCGGCCGACGTGCCGCCGATGACGATCGCGAGATGATAGGGCGGGCAGGCGGCGGTGCCGAGCGTGCGGATCTTCTCGTCGATGAATTTCAGCAGCGATTTCGGGTTCAGCACCGCCTTTGTCTGCTGAAACAGAAAGCTCTTGTTAGCCGAGCCGCCCCCTTTGGCGACGAACAAAAAATGATACTCGTCGCCCGGCTCGGCATAAAGCTCGATCTGTGCCGGCAGATTGTCGCCGGTGTTGACTTCTTCGTACATCGACAAGGGCGCCACTTGGCTGTAGCGCAGATTCGTCTCGGTGTAGGTGCGGCGGATGCCTTCGGAGATCGCCGCGGCGTCGTCGGCGCCGGTCCACACGCGCTGGCCTTTTTTGCCCATTACGATGGCGGTGCCGGTGTCCTGGCACATCGGCAGCACCCTGCCGGCCGCGATATTGGCGTTTTTCAGCAGGTCGAACGCGACGAAGCGATCGTTGGCGGAGGCGTCGGGATCGTCGAGGATCGCGCGCAATTGCGCGAGATGGCCGGGGCGCAGCAGGTGCGCGCAATCGATGAAGGCCTGGCGGGCGAGCAGGGTCAGCCCCTCGGGCGCCACCTTGACGATGCGCTCGCCATCGAAGGCACCGATCGATACATGATCGCCGCTTAGCTTGCGGTACGGCGCATCGTCCGCGCCCAGCGGAAACAGTTCGTGGAACTCGTCGCTCATGCCGGACTCCCCAACGGATCAGCGGCGCAGAATCTTCCTTTGCGCCGCCGGGTCAAGCGCCGGTGCGTCGGGCCCGGAAAGGGTTATGCGCCGAAAATGGCGCGGCGGACTTCGACGTGTTCGGTTTGCGGCGCGGCGGCCGGCGAGGTGCCGGAGGGCCCGGCCGCTTCGATCACCGTGAACGGATCGCTGCGGATCTCCCAGTAGCGGCCCTGGCCCCAAACCGCAACGCCGCCGCCGCTTGCGTCCTCGTAATAGCCGTCGCGCAATGCGACGACATCCCAGCCGGCACCGCGCAGCGCGGCGACAGCGGCTGCTTCGGCGACGCAGAAATGGTCGATCCCGCCGACAAGCCCCGGCACGCGGGCCGGCGTCGGACGGGCAAGTTTGACGGCGACCCCGGGCAGGTCCGGCGGCGCGTCACGGCCGCGTACGATAAAGATCATGTCGTTGGCGAATCTGGGGTTGCGGGAAAACAGAAGCAATGCCGGCCCGCGCCACCGCGGCCTACGTGCCGATTGCCAGCGGCGCGGCGAGCTTTTTCAACAGTGCGATAACCGAGAGCGGGGTCAGCCGCCCGGTTTTCGGGTTGTCGGCGCTCGGCACGTTCTCGATCTGCATCGCAAGACGCACCGAATCGGCCTCGACTTCGATGCGGTGCGTGTTCCGCGTGACGGCCGGGTCGGCCCAGATCTCGACCGTCGTGCGGTCGGGTCCGAGGCCGGCCAGCGCCAGCGCCGCTGCGACGTTGACGTTGGCGGGAAAGCCACGTGCCGCCTCGCGCGCACTGCCGGTGAAGACGCACAGCGCCCGCGCGAGACCGGCAACGCTGATGCCGCGCTCGATCAGATAGGGTGCGCCGTCCAGCCCGTTCGGCGGCTTTCGCGTGATCATGTGGACGCGCGCGATTTCGCCCTGCGCGGCGGCTTGCACCGCGTCGAGTCCCAACAGCGCGCCGGTCGGCACGAGGATCCGACCGTTGTGGCGGCGGGCCAGATCGACGAGGTCGAAATTGTCGAGGAGCGCGCCGCACGACAGCACGACAAGCGTGCGCCCGGCGGCCAGCGCCGGTTCCGCAATCTCGCGCAGCACCGCGGCCGGGGCGCATTCCACAATGATATCCGCTGCGTCCGCCAGCCGCGCCAGCGGCAACACCGGCGCGGCCTGCGCGAAAGCGGCCATCCCCCGTTCGGCGCGCATTCGGTTGCGGGCCGCAACGGCGGCGAGCGCCAGCCCGTCGATGTCGCCGCGGTCGAGCCGTGCCGCAACCACCTTGCCGATCGCGCCAAACCCGGCAATCGCGACGCGCAACGGGCGCTGCTCGGCCATCTCCCACCTCCGCGCGGCGACAAGCCTACTCCGGCCGGTTACATCACTTTGCCGCACCCGTCGCGGCCGCTTCGCGGTCCGCCACGCGCAGCGCCGCCGGCAACCGGCACAGGATGGTCGTGCCACGGCCCGGCGCCGATTCGATCCCGACGGTGCCGCCGTGCAGTTCGATCAGGCTCTTGACCAGCGACAATCCGAGGCCGGCGCCGGATTCGCGGGCATGCGGGTTGGCGCGCTCGAATTTTTCGAACACACGCTGCTGATCGGCCGTCGGGATGCCGACCCCGGTGTCGGCCACCTCCAGCACGAGATCACCCCGCCGCGCATCGAGCCGCGCCGCGATCCGCACGGAGCCGCCGGACGGCGTGAACTTCATTGCGTTCGACACGAGGTTGAACAGCGCCTGCTTCAGGCGCCGCTCGTCCGCGGCGATGATGCCGATGCCTGCCGGACAGCAGACGGAGAGTGCGAGGTTCTGGGTGCGCGCCCGCTCTCGGGTCAATGTAGCGACGGCTTCGAGCAGTTCGCGGATGTCGACCGACGCCGTTTCCAGCGCCATGTAGCCTGCTTCGATCGTCGCCAGGTCGAGGATGTCGTTGATCAGCGTCATCAACCGGTGCGAGCTTTCGAGGATCCCGCGGCTGTAGTCTAGCTGCCGCGGCGTCAGCGGCCCGAAATACTGGTTCGTCAGGATTTCGGCAAAGCCGATGATCGCGTTGAGCGGTGTGCGCAGTTCGTAGGAGACGTTGGCGATGAATTCGCTTTTGAGCCGGCCGGCGGTCTCCAACGCCTCGTTGCGCTCGCGCAAGGCGCGCTCGACGCGCGCGGTATCGGTCACATCGAGGCAGGTCTGCAGGAGGTTGCCGTCGGGCAGCGGCACGCTCGCCAGCTGCAGTACCGAGCCGTCCATCCGGTCCAGCGGACCGCTCCAATGCGTCTGCGCCGCGATGCCGGCAATGATCAGGTCGCGGGTCGCCGGCCAATCGCCGCCGTCATCGTAGAAGGCGCGGATCTTCTCGACGATTTCGCCGACATGCGGCTCGCCCGCCACATCGGTCTCCGACAACCCCCATATCTTGGCGTAGGCCGGATTGTGCAATTTCAGCCGGCCGTCGCTGCCGAATACGGCGATGCCCTCGAACAGGTTGTCGAGCGTCTCGCGCTGCACTTCGATCAACGTGTTGTAGGAGCGCTCCAACGCAAGGCGGTCGGTCACGTCCTCGTAGACAAAGATCAGGCCGCCCAGGGGGTGCGGCGAGACGGACAGGCTGAGCGTGCGGTCGTCCGGCAGGTGCATCAATTCGCTCTGCGGCTCGATCAGCGATGTGAACATTTCGAGCTGCTGCCGCTTGAATGCGCGGAAATCGGCGTATTCCGGCACGCGACGCAGTTCCCTCAGCCGCTCCAGCAGCTCGTCGAGCGACGGCTCGCCGGCCAGCCAGTCCTCCTCGATGCCCCACAACCGGGCGAACGCCGAGTTGAAGAAGCTCAATCGCTTGTCGGCGCCGTAGATCGCGACCGCGGCGTTGATGCTCTCGAGCACTTGGCCATGCGCATTGACGTGTCGCGCCAGCTCGCTCTCGGCGCTTTCGAGTTCGGTGCGGTCGAGCGCAAAGCCAATCGTGCCGCCGGCGCGGGCGGGGGCCTCAGTGAGTTCGAGCAGGCGCCGCGAGCCGCCGATGACGACGTGCCGCTCGTCGCGCTGCGCGGGGCCCGCGGCGGCGGCGCGGGCGATGGCCGGCGGTTCGGCGGCGCCGCCGTCGGGGGCGAGTTCGCAGGGTCTTGCCAGCGCCGCGTCGCGCGTCAGGTCGAGTGCGGCAGCGAAGGCGGCGTTGCAATCGACGACCCGCAGCGCCGGGTCGCGCCGCCATACCGGCAGCGGCAGCACTTCGATGACATCGCGCAGCGCGCCGGCTTCCGCCGCGGCAGCCGCCCGCGCCTGTTCGGTCTGCCGCAGCGCCGACACGTCGGCGACCCACAGCACGCGTTCCCCGCCGGGAATGCAGCAGCCTTCGACGTCATAGGCGGCGCCGTCGGGCGCTGAAAGCGTCGCGTTGAACGGCGTGCCGACCCGGCGCAATGCCTCGACGGCAGCGGCAAGGTGCGCCGCGTCGGCCCCGTCCAGCCCGGCGGTGAAGGCGTCGTACGACAATTCGGCACCGTGACCGGGGAGCCGGCCGTGCGCCGTCGGCTCGTCACGGTCGCGCCAGCAGAACGCGGCGGCCGGCGCCGCGGCGAGGATGGCCGCCAGACCGGCGTGACGGCGCGCGGTGATGCCGCCTGCCGCGATCGCCTGCCGCAACGCCTTTCGCAGGCGCCACGACAAGCCGCCAAACAGCGCCGCCGCAATCAGCAGAATTCCGCCTGCGAAAACGATCACATTCCCCGCCCAGCAGCGCTTCCTGCAATCCCCGATCGTGGCGCGCCGCTTCGTCCGATAATCGGGCGTTGCGGCGGAAAAGAAAAGTCGCGACTCCCGCAGGCAGCAGAGTAACGCACCGCGGCCTTGGGGCGCGGCGCATCGCCGCGCCGTGCGGAGAATCGCAACCGACCCTCCTTGCCGCCGTCGATTGCTCTGCGCGTCATCCGTGGATGGCGAAGAAAGGCTCTACAACATCGAAGAAAGATTGCGGCCGCTCGGCGTGCAGCCAATGGCCTGCATCGCCGATGCGCGCAATTTGCGCGCCCGGAAAACGCCGGGCGATCGTCGGTTCGTGCGCCGGCAGCAGATAATCGGATCGGCCGCCGGCGACAAACAACGCCGGGCCGCGGTAATCGATGCCCGCCGGCATCACGGGGAAATCGACGAGATCCGGCATCGCGTACTCGATCGCGGCCAGATTGAGGCGCCAGCGCGCCCGCCCGTCATCCAGCACCAGGTTCTGCAGCAGAAAGCCCCTCTCGGCGGGATCGGGTACCGCCGCGGCCAGCGCGCCGTCGGCTTCGCTGCGGCGGCGGATCCGGGACAAGTCGAGAGCGCGCATCGCCCGCACGAGGCTCATATGGCGCGGCTCGTACCGCACCGGCGCGATGTCGACAATGACGAGACGCTCGATTTCGCCACCGTTCCAGAGGGCCGCGACCATCGCCGCCTTGCCGCCCATGCTGTGCCCGAGCAGCGCGCACCGGCCGATGCCGAGCGCGCGCAGCGTGAACAGGACATCCTCGGCCATCTCGCGATAGGTCATCGTGTCGGCCCACGGCGAATTGCCGTGGTTGCGCAGATCCAGCGCGACGACGCGGTGTTTTGCGGCCAGACGCCGCGCGATCGTCGCCCAGTTGCGGCCCGAGCCGAACAGCCCATGCAGGACGGCGATGGGCGGGCCGGCGCCGTATTCGACCGCGGCCAAGCAAAGCGGCATCGGCGAGTCCTACGCGGGTGGTGGCGCGGCGGCAACACCGCGGTGCAAAACCGTTGCAAATACGGCGTGATCTGCCCTGCGGCATCGTCCCCGCCTTATCATCGCGCGACATCCGCCATGATCTGCGCATGCACGCCGCCATCGCCCTGCTGGTTTTGGTCCTGACCTATATCGGCATGGCAGCCGGGCGCATCGCCTGGCTGCGCGTCGATCGTACCGGCATTGCGCTGCTGGCGGTCATTGCGCTGCTGGCGAGCGGCGCGATGACGCTCGATGATTTCGGCAGCGCCGTCGACATGCCGACGCTGGCGCTGCTGTTCGCGATGATGATCATTTCGGCGCAATTTGCCGAAGCGGGGTTCATTGACCTGTGCGCCCGCACGATCATCGGCGCGCGCGGCGTCGAGCGGCGCGGCGGCGCGGCGACCCTGCTCGCGTTGACCGTGGCGATCGGCGGCGGTCTTTCGGCGGTGCTGGCTAACGACATCCTGATCATCACGATCGCGCCGCTGCTGATCGCGGGGGCGCAGCACCGCGGCCTCGACCCGCGGCCGTTTGCGATCGCGCTCGCCGCCTCGGCCAATGCCGGGTCGGCTGCGACGATGATCGGCAACCCGCAGAACATCCTCCTGGGCGCGATCGGTCGGCTCGACTTCTGGACGTTTCTGCTCGCCTGCGGCGTGCCGGCGCTGTTTGCGCTGATTGTCGTGTTTGCCGTCGTCTGGCTGCAATGGGGTCGCCGCATCCGCGCCGACGCCGATCCGCCGGATCCGACGCAGCTCGTCATCCCAGCGCATCCCCTCGACCGCAACCAGACGATCAAAGGCGTGGCCGCCGTCCTGGCGCTCCTCGTCTTGTTCGCGACGCCGCTGCCACGCGAGATCGGCGCATTGATCATCGCCGCCCTGCTGCTCGCCAACCGCAAGATCACCAGCCGCACGATGATCGCCACGGTCGATTGGCCGCTGCTGCTGCTGGTGTCCTGCCTGTTCGCGATCACCGGTCAGTTGAACGGCTCGGGACTGGCATCGAAAGTGCTAGCCTTCCTCAGCAGTACCGGCTGGCTGCCCAACAGCCTGTTGCTGTTGCTGCCGTTCTCGATCGTAACCAGCAACATCTTCGGCAGCCTGCCCTCGGCGATGCTGCTGATCCAGATCTGGCCAAACCCGCCTCCCGGCGTGCTCTATGCGCTGGCGCTGCTGGCAACATTGGCCGGCAATCTGCTGTTGAGCGGCAGCCTGACGAATCTGCTGATCGCCGAGCAGGCCGAGCGCCTCGGCAGTCGCCTCGATTTTGCCGACCATGCCCGCGCCGGCGTGCCGATCGCGCTCGCATCGCTGATTTTCGCGACGTTCTGGCTGGCGCTGCTGCACATTCTGCCGCTGACCGGGACGGGCGCGCCGGTGCCGCCGTAAGCGCCGACCGTCGCAGATTGCGGCGGCAATCGCCACATCTGCAACCGTCCGGAACCCTGTTGCAGGAGCAAGCGTGCCGTCACGAATTCTGCGCATCGGAACCCGCGGCAGCCCGATGGCGATGTTTCAGTCGGGTCTCGTGCGCGATCGGCTCGCCGCCGCCCATCCTCGTCTGCCGATCGAACTGGTGCCGATCCGCACGACCGGCGACCGGGTGCAGACCCGGCTCCTCGCCGAGATCGGCGGCAAGGGGCTGTTCACGAAGGAGATCGAGGAGGCGCTGCTGCGCCGCGAGATCGATCTCGCGGTGCATTCGCTGAAGGACATGGAGACCGCGCTGCCGGCCGGGCTTGCGATCGGCTGCGTTCTGGCGCGCGACGACCCGCGCGACGCGCTGGTGTCGCGCTGCGGCGTCGGCTTGGCGGAGCTGCCGCCGGGCGCGCGCATCGCGACCGCATCGCTGCGCCGCCGCGCCCAGCTGCTGCGCCGGCGCGGCGACCTCGACGTCGTCGCGATCCGCGGCAACGTCAATACCCGCCTCGACAAGCTCGCGTCCGGCGAGGCCGATGCCCTGGTGCTCGCGCTGTCCGGACTGCAGCGGCTGGGAAAGGCCGCGCTGGCGAACGAGATCCTTCCGGTCGAGGTCATGCTGCCGGCCGTCGGTCAGGGCGCCCTGGCGGTCGAATGCCGCAGCGTGGACGCCGATCTTCGTGCGCTGCTGGCGGCGCTGCACGATGCGGCGACGGCAGCATGCGTCGCCGCCGAGCGGGCGATGCTGGCGGCGCTTGACGGCTCGTGCCGCACGCCGATCGCCGGTTTGGCGACGATCGACGGCGACCGGCTGATCCTCGATGGCCTGCTGCTGTCGCCCGACGGCGCGGCCGAGCGGCGCGGCCGCCGCGCAGGCGCAGTCGCCGACGCCGTACCGACCGGCGCCGCGCTGGGCGCCGCGTTGCGGCGTGACGCCGGGCCGGAGTTCGGCCTTGTCTGATCAGCGCGCCAGCGCGGCGACCCGATAGGCGACGACGCCGCCTTCGCAGGCCTGCCGGTGCAGCCATTTCGGCGCGGTCAGGTTGCCGTGCGCAACGTCGTCATAGAGGTAGACGGGCCAGCCGAGCACAAACACCGCATCGCTGACGACATCGCGGTTTTTGTGCGGGCAGGGGCCGGTCGCGACAAAACCGATCGCCAGCAGCACGATGCCGATCGTCAGATAAAAGCCAAGGAGTGATCCCATGGGCCCGCCCTCGCGCGGGATGAACACAGATTACATTGACGTATTGACGCGCGCTCGCCGCGCTCGGTTCCCAACCGATCCGACAATTGCATTCAGCGTTTCAGGCGGCCGGGCAGGTGGCGGTCGAGGCGGTCGCCGCTGATCGGCATCAGCGTCGGCCCGTCGGTCCACAGGATCGCGCAATCGATCCGATGCTCGCGGTAGATGCGCCCGAGAGCCGCCCGATAGGTCGCCAGCTGCTGCAGATAGAGCGCTGGTACGTCCTCTTCCCTGGCCGGCGCCGGCCGCACGGTTTTGAAATCCACGGTCAACACGCGGTCATGCGTCACGACCAGCCGGTCGATCTGACCGGCGAGCGCAGTGTCGCCGATCAAGCCGACAACCGGCACCTCGGCGCGCGAATTGGCGCCCCACAGCTCGGCGAAGCGCGGAGCGGCCAGCACGGCCAGGACCTCGGCCGCGATATCCGCCTGCTCGCCCGCTGCGAGCTCGTGCACCGGCAGCGCCAGATAGCGCCGCGCCGCCCGATCGCGCTCGGCCGCCGGCAGATCGGGCAGGCTCTGCAACAGGCGGTGCACCAGGAGGCCGCGCTTGAAGCGATCGCGCCCGGCCGCTGCCAGCGGCGACAGGACCGCCGGTTCCGGGCCGCTCGGGCGCGACGGCAGCAGCGGCTTCGGCGGGCTTGGTTCGGCCGGCGCCGGGGCGGCGGCCCAGGCCGGCAACGAACCGAACGGCGGCGCCGCGGCGAACGGCCGATCGCGCACCGGCGGCGCGGCCTGGGCGCCCTGAAGGCGCAGACCCTCGCCCTGCCAGCCGTCGCGCGCTCCGACGAGCGGCCGTACGTCGAAGTCGAACCTCTCGGAGATGCCGTCCCAGCCGGCGGCGCACAGCGCATGCCAGTTCGGCGCCTCCACCGGCGGCCGCTTGGTCTGCCAGCCGCAGACATAAAGCCTGTCCTGCGCCCGGGTCAGCGCGACATACAGCAGCCGCCGATATTCCTGCAATTGCCGTCGCCGCAACGCCTGCCGTTCAGCGACGTAGGCGGCGACCGCGAGATCGCCGCGTGGCCGCCACAGCGGCAGCCCATCCGTCTCGCGCCACAGCAGCGCCGGACCACGATCGGGCAATTGCAGCGTGTCCGGCAGGAAGACGACCGGCGCCTCCAACCCCTTGGCGCCGTGCACCGTCATGATGCGCACCTCATCGCGCAGCCGCTCGCCGAAATCCCGCTTTACCTCGACATCGCCGGCGGTGAGCCAGCGCAGGAAACCCTGCAGCGAGGGTACATGCTCGCGCTCGTAAAGCAGCGCCTGCGCAAGAAATTCCTCGATCGGATCGGCCGCCTCGGGCCCCAGCCGCTCGAGCATCGCCCGCCGTCCGCCGCCGCCGAGGATCTCGGCATAAAGCTCGAACGGCGGCGCAAAATCGGCGCGCGCCAGCAACGCGCCCAGCCGCTCGGCGGCCTCCCGCATGACCGCATCCTCGGCCGCCAGCCGGCGCAGCCGTTGCCACAGGCGCATCTCGCCGCGGTCATGGGCGAGGTGGAACAACGCCTCCTCGGAAAAATCGAACAGCGGTCCCTTCAGCACCGTCGCCAGTGTCAGATCGTCTTCCGGCAACAGCAGAAAACGGCCGAGCGCGATCAGGTCGCGCACCGCCAGTTCGCCCGTCAGCGCGAGGCGATCGGCACCGGCGACCGGCACGCCGCGGTCTTTCAGTGCCCGCAGCAGATCGGCGACAAAGGCGTTGCGCCGCCGCACGAGTACCATCACGTCGCCGGGCCGGAGCACACGGCCGCGCGCGTCGAGCCGTTCGCCGCGTTCGAGCCAGCCGGCAATCGTCGCCGCAATCACCGCAGCAAGCCGGGCGCGTGGCTCCGGTACTCGCCGTGCCGTCTCCGGCTCGTCGGTGTCTGCCGGTACGGGCGGCCACAATTCGACGACGCCGGCTTGGCCGGCGCGGGCCGCGACATGACGGATCGTCGCGCCGTCAAGCGCGACGCCGTCGGCGGCTTCATCGCGGCGGAACACGGCATCGACCGCCCGCAGCAGCGGCTCGGCGGCACGGAACGAAATTTCCAGCGGCACGACCGCCCATTCCTGCCGGGCAGCGATGACCCGCTGTTCGAAATGCCGGCGCATGCGAACGAATTCGCGCGGATCGGCGCGCTGAAAACTGTAGATCGACTGTTTCGCATCGCCGACCGCAAAGACCGTGCGCGGCCGCGGGGCGCCGCCTTCGCCGGCAAAGAATTCCTCAGCCAGGGCGGCGACGATCTCCCACTGTTCGGGGTTGGTGTCCTGCGCCTCATCGATCAGGATGTGGTCGAGGCCGCCGTCGAGCTTGAACAGCACCCATGCCGCGACGCCGGGCCGCCGCAACAGCGCAAGCGCTTTCGTTATCAGATCGTCATAGTCGAGCAGGCCGTGCCGCCGCTTGTGCCGCTCATTGGCATCAAGGAGGGCGCCGCCGAGTCGGACGAGCGCCAGGGTCGCTTCCACGACGGCAAGCCCGGCACGCCCGGCCAGGAAACGGAGGATGCGCTCCGCCTCGCGCTGCAACGCGGCGCACGTGTCGGGCGATGCTGCTTTCGCCGCGGCGCCTCTGCTGATCAGCGTCTGGCGGATCTCGCCCTTATCGGTAAGAAAGACCCTGACGTATTGATCGATCAGGGCCGGCCGCTGAGCGGCAATGACGGTACACCAGCGGGCAATCGCCGCACCGCGGGCACGGTCTCGCTCCGAACCTGCCGCGAGCGCCGCGGCGGCGCTGCGCAGCCCCGTCTCGTCACCCGCCCCATAGGCGCAAAACGCTGCGGCGAAGTCGTCGCAGGTCTCATCCTGGGGCACGCCCAGGGCAGTGCACAGCCGCTGCCGCAGCGCCGCCTCACCTTGCGCCAGCGCCCGGCGCAATTTCTCGCGCTCGCCGGCGATCTGGCTTATCAGCTCGATAAAGCGCTCCTCCGGCGCGTGTGCGGCGACGATCCGCAGCGCATCGGCCAATCCGCCGGGGCGGTCGCCGTCACTGCGGGCGGCGTTGATGACCGCGGCGGCGGCTTCGGCCAACGCCTCCCTGGCGCTGCGCTCGTCGAGCACGGCGAATTCCGGCGTCACGCCCGCTTCGAGAGAAAAGCGGCGCAGCAGAGACTGGCAGAAGGCGTGGATCGTCGCGATCTTGGCGCCGCCCGGCACATCGAGCACACGGGCAAACAGCCGGCGGGCGCGCGCGACGTCCTCCGCCTGCGGCAGGCCACCGGTCAATTCCGTCAGTTCTTCGCGCAATGCGCCAGGCGGCATCGTCGTCCAGGCGGAAAGACGCTGGTTGACGCGGTTCGCCATTTCGGCGGCGGCGGCGCGGGTGAATGTCAGGCACAACAGGCGAGCAGGGTCGGTGCCGCCGAGCATCAGCGCCAACAGCCGCTCCGTCAGCACCTTGGTCTTGCCGGTGCCGGCCGAGGCGGCGACCCAAACCGACTCGGCCGGGCGCAATGCGCGCCGTTGCGCCGTCGTGGCCGCATCGCGAGTCACGCGATGTCTCCAGGCGCGGTATCGGCGTCGTCTTCTGCCTCGCACTCGGCTTCGTCCAGCCGTTCGAGGTGGTCGTAGTCGGAAAAGCGCGGCCGCCAGCGCGCCGACGGCACCGGCGGATAGGGCGTTGCGGGATCGTCGAAACGGGCGACCAGCGCCGCGACTGTCTGCAACACCCGGTCGATCAGCGCTGCCGGATCGCCGTCGGCGATCGGACAACGCTGGCCCGCCGGGTCGCCGCCCGGCAGACGCCAGTATTCGAGCGCCGCGACCGGCCCCGAGAGGCCGTCGAAGCTGCCGTCGCGGGCGATCGCGCCTTCGAGCGGCAGCTGCACGGCGACGGCATTGTCGATCTCGCGCCTTGCCGGCGTCGCGCCGGTCTTGTAGTCGATCAGCACCAGCTCACCCGACGCCAGGCGGTCGATGCGGTCGGCGACGGCGGTGATCGTAAACGCGCCGGCCGGCGCCGCGACGACGAGCTTTCCGCGGCACTCGGCGCGGCTGTCGATGATTGCACCACGCCGCTCGCGCTCCGCGGCGACAAACCAGTTCGCGACGCGCACAAAGCGCGGCCACCAGAAGGCCCAGGCGCCGGGACGCGACAGGTACGGCGCGAAGCATTCGCGACCGATCGCGGTCAACTCGTCTTCGGCGAACAGCGGCAGGTCGCGCGGATGGCGCTCGACGAACTTTGCCAGGGCGCCGTGTACGGTGATGCCGAGCTCGGCGCGGCCCGGATCGGCGTCGAGTTCCTCGAGCGCCTTCAGGCCGAGGATATGGCGGGCATAGATCGCATAGGGATCGCGGATCCACATCTCGATCTGCGTGACCGGCAACTGGCGCGGCCGCGCCGCGAGCGGCGGGCACGGCAACGCCGGTTCGCGGCGGCGGCGGCGCGGCGGTCGGTCGCGCAACGCAGCGGCGGCGGCAATCTCCGGATCCGGGCCGAGCGCGCCGTCGAGACCGACCGCCCGCAGCAGCGTTTCGAGGCGGAGCAGCCAGCGGGACGGCACCGTCGGCACGCCTTCGCGCCGGCTGGCGCGGGTCAGCGCCACCGCGGGCGCGGCCATCGCCTGCGCAAAATCATGCGCAGCGATGCCAACCGCCTGCTCCGGCAGCGCGATGCCGAATTCGCCGCGCATCTGCCGCGACATCCACGGGTCATGGGCCGCGGGTCCAGGCCAGGTGCCCTCGTTGAGGCCGCCCAATACCATCAGGTCGGCGTGCTGCATCCGCGCCTCGACGAGGCCCCAGATCGCCAGGCGCGGGTGCCGGCCATATTGCGGCCGCACGACGACGCCGGCGGCGAGCGCGGTGAACAGTGCCGGATAGTGGCGGCCGGGCAGCGGTGGGAAATCGCCGGCCGCACCGAGCAGTTCGTGGCAGAAGCGCGCTGCGGTCTCGCCGGCGGCCTCGCGCCACAGCCGCGCGCCGCCGCCCTCGCGATCGCTCGCCGCGAGCCGCTCCGCCGCACGGAGATGCTCGGCGACCAATTCGGCAAGCGGCGCGCCGTCGCGGTCGAGCGCGGCGGCGAGCGGACCGAGACAGGATTGGAGGCGATCGACCAGGCGGCGCAATCCGGGGCGGTTGCCGATCGCCGATCGCAGCCCGGCGATGCCCGGTGCCGGGCGCGGTCCGCGGATCGCCGCTTCGAGCCGGCGCGCCAGGCCGCGAAAGGTTTCCGGCGCCAGCCCGCCGGCCGCCAGCGGGTGCTTCAGCGCGGCGAGCAGCGGCACCGGTGCGAAACCGCTGTCCGCGGCATCGAGGACGAGGCGCAGAAACGCACCAGGCGGGGTCAGCGCGAGCGGCACACCGGCCGAATCGTCGATATCGATGTCCCAGCGGCGCAATTCGGCGGCGACCCGGCGCGCCAGCTCGCGATCTGGCGTGACCAGCGCCGCCGTGGCCGCCGGCGTTTCGAGGACGCGGCGCAGGAGTAGTGCGATCGTCGCAGCCTCATCCTGCGGGCTGGCACAATCATAGCGGGTAACGCCCGCCAGCCCGTCCGCCGCCGCCCGCGGCAGGTCGCGCCAGCGATCGGTCAGCTCCGCCGGGCGCAGCGCTTCGGCGACAAGCTGTTGCCGCCGCCGCGGCGCGCCGGCGGGCGGCGGCGCCATCGGCCAGTCGCGCACGTCTGCCGGGGTCAGTTCCAGATCGCCCAGCAGCGTAGCGATCAGGTGCTGCGGATGGCTTGGTTCGGCGGCGACGATCTTCCATTCATCCGCCGTCATCGCGCGATCGAGGCCCGGCAGCAGGACGGCGCCCTGATCGAGCCAGGCCACCGCCGACAACAGATCGGTCAGGGCCGGAATGCCGCCCGTGAGACCGGCTGCGATGACGGGCGCCCGCGGCGGCGACCGCCGCCATGTTTCCGCCTGGCGGCGCAGCAGCCGGTTGCGCCGCTCGGCCGGATCGACGGCACCCTCGGCGGCGAGGAGCGGCGCCCAGGCGTTTGGCAGGATCTCGAGAAAGCGCATGACGATCTGCCAATGCTCGGCCAAATCGTCGGGCGCCAGCGAGTGCAGCCGCGCGAAGTCGGCACCTTCGCTGACGGCTCTGTCGAGCAGCCGCGCCAGCGCGCCGGCCAGCGCGGCCGCCTGTCCCGGCAGGAGCGGCGCCTCGCCGCTGCGCTCGCTCCACGCCAGCACGAGGCGCGCCAGCAGCAGCCGGCGGCGCAGTTCGGGTATCGCCGGCGGGATCGCGAGGCTTGCGTCATCGCCGCTGTCGCCGGGGACGCCGCCGATCTCGTCGTCGTCAAGGCCGCCGATCGGCCGCAGCCGCGGCAACAGCAGCGGCGCGCCGGGGTCGCCGCCTTCGGCCGTCAACCGCAGAAAGGCTTCGCGCAGGCCGCGCGCCGCGCGCCGGGTCGGCAGCAATACCGTCATTTGCGGCAGCGCCAGCGGATCGCCGCCGGACAGCGCGATCAGCCCCTGCGCAAGAGCTGCAAGAAACGGCCGCTCCGATGCGATCGTATAGACGTGCGGCGGCACCGCGGGCCCGGCGTCTAGCGCTCGATGCGCTGCGAGGCGAAACGGGCGCGGGTGGCGGCGAGGCCTTCCGGCGTGCCGACATGATACCACTCGCCGTCATGCACGATCGCCGCCAGCCGGCCGGCTCGTTCGGCCCGGTCGTAGACGCGGTTCAGCGAGAATTTGTCGTCGGCGATGCCGTCGAAGGCACGGCGATGCAGCAGCTGGATGCCGGTGAACAGATAGGGTGCAACTTCGCGCTCGCCGCGCCGCCGCGGGATCCCAAGGGAACTGAGAAAATAATCGCCGCTGCCGTCGTAGCCGATTGCGCCGACCGTGCGCTGCAGCAGCAGAACTGCGTCGAGTTGGACCGGGTCGAACGCCGCAGCGAGACGCGCCAGGGCATAGTCGCGGCTGTCGAGCCACACGACATCGCTGTTGACGACAAAGAACCGCTCGCCCAGCAGCGGCAGCGCACGCCTGACGCCGCCGCCCGTTTCCAGCAGCGCCTCTTCGCGCGAGATTTCGACGCGCGGCTGCTGCCGCCGTGCCAGGTGCGCGGTGAGGAGGTCGGCCTTGTAATGCACGTTGACGACGATGCGAGCGACGCCAACCAGCGCCAGCCGATCGATCGCATGGTCGAGCAGCGCGCGGCCGCCGACCTCGACAAGCGGCTTCGGCACGATGTCGGTGATCGGGCGCATGCGGGTGCCAAGCCCGGCGGCCAATACCATCGCGGTCTCGGGCATATCGCTCACGCCGCGCTCCGTTGCCGCACCGCGCCGCGGACGCCCGCGGGCAGATGGCAATCGAGCCACTCGGCGATCGGCGCCAGCGCCGGCTCGCGTCGCAAATCCTCTTCGAGGAGGCGCCACACCCGCGGCAGGTGAGGCAGATAGGCCGGCTTGCCGTCGCGCTGCGACAGCCGCACAAAGAGGCCGATGATTTTTGTGTTGCGCTGCGCCGCCAGGATTGTCGCGGCGCGCACCAATGCGGTGCTGTCGAGCCGCGGAAAGGCGGCGGCGTAACGCTGCATCATCGCCGCCCGCAGCTCGGGGGCGACATCGCGGCGCGCATCCTCCAGCAAAGACGCCAGGTCATAGGCCGCCGGCCCCAGCAGCGCATCCTGAAAATCGAGCAGACCGCACGCCCGCACGCCGTCGCGGCCGGAGAGCAGCATCAGATTGTCGACATGATAATCGCGCAGCACGATCGTCGGCGGTAGCATAGCGAGCGGCAGTATGCTGCGCCAGCGCGCCAGGAAATCGTCGCGCGCCCTCTGCGGCAGCACGCCGCCGAGCGCGACGGGCGCGTACCAGTCGAGGAGCAGCGCCGCCTCAGCGAGAAAGCGCGCCGCGTCATAGGGCGGCAGCGGCGGCAGGCCGCGCGCCGCGGCGGCGCGGTGGAGCGCAATCAGCGTGTCGATCGCCAACTCGTAAAGCGGTGCGTCGGCCGCGCCGCCGGCGAGGAGTCGCGCGTAGCCGGCATCGCCGAAATCCTCGATCAGCAGCAGGCCGCGCGCGGCGTCGGCAACATAGATCTGCGGCGCGCTGAGGCCGCAGTCGCGCAGCCATTTGGCGATCGCGATATAAGGACGCACCTCTTCGGGCGGCGGCGCATCCATCAGCACGGCGTGGCGCACGCCGTCGGCCAGCCGATAATAGCGCCGGAACGATGCGTCGGCTGCCAGCAGCGCCGGCGCCGCACCCGGCCAGCCGGATGCCGCGAGAAAATCGGCGATCACCGCCGCTCGGTCGCCGCTCAAATCTGCCGTTCCGCGATGGCGGCGAGCCGCGCCGCCCAGCCGCCGCCCGCGTCGTCGCCGGGATCGAGCACTGCCCGGCGCGCCGACGCCGCGTTGCCGGGAAGCAGTGCAATCTCAAGCCGGCGCGGCGGGATCAGGGCGCCAAAGCGCTCCGGCCATTCGACGAGCGAAATGCCGGCGGGAAATGCCTCCTCGATGCCCAGCTCCCACGCCTCATCGGGATCGCGCAGGCGGTAGCCGTCGAAATGCCACACCGTCGCGCCGGTGAGCGGGTAGACCTGCACCAGCGTGAACGTGGGGCTGGGCACCTCGCCGGTCTCGCCCAGGCTGTGGATGAAGGCGCGGGCGAAGCTGGTCTTGCCCGCCCCGAGTTCGCCCTTCAAGGCGATGACATCGCCGGTTCGGGCGAGCGCTGCGATTTGCGCCGCCAGCGCCGCCGTGGCCGCCTCGTCGGGCAGGTCGATCGCGATCATTGCTACCGCCTTGTATCGCTTTGACGCGAGCCGCCGCAATATCTGCCGGCGCGGCGTGGCCAGCCGCTTGCTCGGCGCGGCACCGCCGCTAAGCTGGCGGCATGCAGAACGCGCCCGACAACTGCGATGTCGCCATTATCGGCGCCGGTCCCGTCGGGCTGTTCGCGGTTTTCGAGTGCGGCATGCTCGATATCGGCTGCCAGGTGTTCGACGCGCTGCCGGCGCCGGGCGGGCAATGCGCCGCGCTGTATCCCGAAAAGCCGATCTACGACATTCCCGGTCATCCGCGAATCGCCGCCGCCGCGCTCGTCGAACGGCTCGTCGAGCAGGCGGCGCCGTTTGCGCCCCAGTTTCATCTCGGGCACGCTGTGAGGCGCATCGAGGCGACGGCCGGCGGTGGTTTCGCGATCGAAAACATAGCCGGTACGCGCGTTGCGGCCCGCGCTGTCATCATCGCTGCCGGCGCCGGCGCGTTCGGCCCGAACCGGCCGCCGCTTGCCGGCATCGCCGAGTTCGAACGCGAGAGCGTGTTCTATCTGGTGCGGCGGCGCGAGGATTTTCGCAACCGCCGCATCGTCATTGCAGGCGGCGGCGATTCGGCAGTCGATTGGGCCTTGTCGTTGGCCGAAGTGGCCGAGCGGGTCAGCCTCGTGCATCGCCGTGCGAAATTCCGCGCCGCGCCGGGCTCGGCCCTGCGGCTGCAACAGCTGGCCGAGGCCGGCCGCATCGATCTCATCGTGCCGTACCAGCTGCACGCGCTCGAAGGGGAGGGCGGCCGGTTGTCGGCGGTCGTTGTCGCCGATCTCGCCGGCAACACGCGGCGCCTGCCGGCCGATTGCCTGCTGCCGTTTTTCGGATTGGCGACGGACCTCGGGCCGGTCGCGGCTTGGGGCCTCGACATTGAGCACAACCAGATCCGCGTCGACCCGGCGACGTGTACGACGTCGCGTCCGGGGATCTTCGCGATCGGCGACGTCGCCGCCTATCCCGGCAAGCTGAAACTGATTCTGTCGGGGTTCGCCGAGGCGGCGCTGGCGGCGCATGCGGCCTATCCGCTCGTCCACTCCGGCCGTGCGCTGCACTTCGAATATTCGACGACAAAGGGCCTGCCGGGCGGCTGAGATCGGCGCGCCGGCCGGGGCCGTTCCGTTGACGGAGCAGCGACGACGGCCGCGAATCGCGGCACGCGCTCGACGCCCGGCTGCCGCCGATCTCCGTCGTCCGCTTCGCCGGAGCGTAAGCGTTACCGCGGCCCAGGCCGGCCGGTGCATTTACCCTTAACGGTTTGGTAAGGGAACCGCCATCATTAAGCGCGGGTTAATGCAAACGGCCGCTTCGATCGGGGAGCGGGACGTTTCGTGGGGTGCCTACGCCGATGAAGAGCATTCCTCTCGGTATTACCGTCGTCGTGTTGGGGATTATCGCCTATCTGATGCTGGGAGCGGCGCTCGCCGGGGTCGGCTGACAGGCCGCTGGAGCGGGCCGCGCCGCCGGCGCCGGCTCCGATCAATATGATTTCGCCAGGCCGAGCACGCGCTCGGCGATATGCGACAAGATCAGCTGCGGGCTGATCGGCGCGATGCGAGCTATCTGGATCTCGCGGAAGAAGCGTTCGACGTGGAATTCGCGCGCGTACCCCATGCCGCCATGGGTTAGGACGGCAGTCTCGCAAGCGCGGTGTCCGGCCTCTGCGGCAAAATATTTGGCGGCGTTGGCGTAGGCGCCGACCGTGCCCGGCTCCTCGCCCCGGTCGTAGGCTGCGGCGGCGCGCAGCATCAATAATTCTGCTGCTTCCAGTTCGATCCAGCGCTCGGCCAACGGATGCTGAATGCCCTGGTTCTGGCCGATCGGCCGGCCGAATACGACCCGTTCCCGAGCGTAGCGGGCGGCGCGCGCCAGCGCGGCGCGCCCGAGACCGACGGCCTCGGCGGCGATCAGGATGCGCTCCGGGTTCATGCCGTGCAGGATGTATTGGAAGCCCTTGCCCTCTTCGCCGATACGGTCGGCCGCCGGGACGCGCAACCCGTCGATGAACACGATGTTCGAATCGACGGCGGCGCGGCCCATCTTGTGGATGAGGCGCACCTCGACCTTGCTGCGGTCGAGGTCGGTGTAGAACAGGCTCATGCCGGCAGACGGCCGCGCCGTGTCCTCATAGGGCGTCGTACGTACGAGGATCAGCATCTTCTCGGCGATCTGCGCGGTCGAAGTCCAGATCTTGCGGCCGCTGATCACATAGTCGGCGCCGTCGCGCACGGCGCGCGTCCTGAGGCGCGTCGTGTCGAGCCCGACATCGGGTTCGGTCACCGCGAAGCACGCCCGCTCGCGCCCGGCGATCAGCGGCGGCAGAAAGCGCTTTTTCTGCGCGTCGCTGGCGAACACGACGACCGGGTGCAGCCCGAAAATGTTCATATGCACGGCGGAGGCGCCGGAAAATCCGGCGCCCGACTGCGCCACCGCCTGCATGACGATCGCCGCTTCCGTGATGCCGAGCCCGCTGCCGCCATGGGCTTCCGGCATCGCGACGCCGAGCCAGCCGGCTTCGGCCATGGCGCGGTGGAATTCGTGCGGAAACTCGCCGCTCTCGTCCTTGCGCAGCCAGTAATCGTCGCCAAAACGGGCGCACAGCCGCGTCACCGCCTCGCGGATCGCCTGCTGTTCATCGGTCGGCGCAAAGCTCATCCCCCCTCCTTGCGCGGCCGTCCGCTTTTCACTCGGCGGTCGCGCTCGCCCTCTCGTGTTCGGTGTTCAACTCGGCGCCGACCAGGATGATGTACGCGGTATAATAGAACCACATCATCAAGACGACGACGGCGCCGAGCGTGCCATAGGTCTTGTTGTAGGACGAGAACTCGGAAACGTAATAGGAAAACCCGGCCGATCCGAGCAGCCACAGCGCGACCGCCGCGATCGTGCCAGGCGCCACCCAATGCCACTGCGGCGCCTCGCGCGATGGCGCAAACCGATAGACGAGCGCAAGCGCGACATAGGCGAAACACGCGAGCAACGGCCAGCGAATCAGTGCGATGCCGCTGCGCCATGCGGCGGGAAACGGCAGCATGTCGATGATCGCCGGAACGACCGCAACGAGCAGCAGGCTGATGACGCCGAAAAGGCCGATGCCGATCGTCAGCGCCGCCGCCTGTGCATAGAAGCGGACGGTGCCGCGGCGTTCCTCCTCGTTCTCGGCGACGGTCAGCGCCTGCATCAGCGTCGTCGTGCCGTACATCGCGCTCCACAGCGTCACGAGAAGGCTGACGATCAGGCCGATCCCGAGCCCCGCCTGCGGCGCCGCGATCAACGCATGCAGCTCGGTCGACAGCAGCTTCAGCGCGGCCGGCGGCAAAATATCGGTCAGATTGGCGAGCTGCCGCTCGATCACGCGCGGATCGCCCACCAAGCCGTAAACCGAAATGATGGCCGACATTGCCGGAAAGATCGACAGGAAGGCGTAGAACCCGACGCCCGCGGCCATGACGGAGACATGGTCGCGGGCTATTTCGTTCCACACATTCGTCAGGATGCAGCCCCATCGCGACACCCGCGCGCGGAGCCGCGGTCGCGCGTTGCTCGTCTGGATCGCCTCGGTCATACCGGCCGAACATTTCGCGCCTGCACCGCGTTCCGGAGGGCGCCGGACAACCGGGCGGAACTGTGCGGGACCGACGGCGTTGAGATTGCATCAAGCTTCGTCAGGATGCGGGTGACCAACGCAGAGAGAGAGCTGACGATGATCGGCTTCGCCATCGAGCGTCCGGCGGCGGTGAATTGGCGAAGTGAGCGGCTCGCTCTGCCGCCAGGCGCCACTGCGTCCGGTCAGGACCTGCTGAACAGCGTCGCGCTGGCGCGCTGGCGCACGCTGTTGGCGCGCGACCTGCGCCCGTCGCCGTATCGCATTTCGCGGCTCTAGCGGCGCTGCTCGACGCGGCGCCGATCGTCCCCGCCCTCGGTGATTTCGATCAACCCCCGCTGCTGCAGCCGGGCCAATACCGCGGTGAAATGCGCGGCGGCCGAGCGGTTGACGCCTTCGAGCCAGTTCTGATCGAGAAAGGAGGCGAGCGCCGGCTGCCCGAGCGCCGCTTCCCACAGGATGCCGAGCAGCGAAGCGGCCGCCTCCTCGGCGTCGCGTTCCAGGGGCGGCACGACCGCGGCGCGCTCGGCGGCGGCGCGCGCCGTCGTATCCGGTCCCGGGCCGAGGCCGAAATCGACGAGGCGGCGGCGTTCCGGCGGCGCCAGCACGAAATGCGCAATCTCGTGCAGTATAACGTAGGCTTCGGTGTCGCGATCGAGCGCGTCGCCGTCCCAGTTGCAGCCCGGCCGGGTTCCCGCCGGGTGGAGCTTCATGTGATGGCGACGCGCCAGTGCGAGAGCGGTGCGCCGGTGGCGCTCCGCCGCCGCGCCGACGGCGCGCTCGGCTGAGGTCGCGCGGATCGCGGCAAAAGCAGCAAGCGAAGCCGGATCGGCGAGTTGCGCGGCGAACCGGCGGAGCGCGCCGCCCAGTTCATCGGGCGGGATCGGGGTCAGGATCAATCCTGGTCTCGGGCCAGATTGGGCAAGGGCCGCAGCGTCGAGGCGCCGTGCTCGTTTTTCGATATCGCCAGCGGCGGGAAGGCAACAAAGGCGCCGATCTGCGGATAGACCGCCGACATCATCACATCGACGCCGATATTCGCCAGCCGCCGCTCCGATTGCAGGTTGCGGGTCGGCCCGGGCAATGTCACGGTCATCGGCCGAATCGGCAGGCAGAACGCCCGCAGCGTCCGCGCTCCTTTCGGCGAGATCGAATAGGCAAGGACGCCGAACGCCTGCAGCACCCGCAGGGGCAGCGAAGGCTGCACATGGCGCTGAAATTCAGCGGCATGCGCCCGCAGCCGGTCCTCGTCGCACATGACGAGCGCCGGACAGCTGCCGGGCAGCAGGTCCAGCAGCAGCATCGCATCGAAATTCCAGCCGTACAGCAGCACGTCCCAATCGGCCGGCAGCCGCCGCATCATTGCTTCCGCCTCGGCCTCGAAGCGGTGATGAAAGAGGGCGTCGTCCTCGCAGATCGTCATTACCTCGCCGGTGACGGCGGCGCGCTCCCACAGCGAGATATGGGCGAGCGTATTGCCCAGCGTGCCGGCCGAATACCACTTCACGATGTCGCGGTCGATCGTGCCGCTCTCGGCCAGGGCCTCGACATCGAGGTCGCGGCCGTCGAACCTCGCGCAGCGGCGGATCTCGGTCAGATGCGCGTTATTGGTCAAGAATTGGCGCCGCCGGTCGGCAAAACGGTCAAGGTTGATCAGATCGATGATCACCGGATCGCTCCGATTTGTCGCCGGCCGGCGCGGCCGGGAATCCCGCGCCGCAGCGCGAAAGCGAGGAGGAGTTCTCGCGAAGCGCCGGGCGGCTGTCAACCACCCGGCCTGCCGCGGCGCTGTTGCCGGCGTGCCCCGGCACGCGCTGCGCGACAACAGTCTTGCCGCGCGGCGATGCAAGCCACTACTCTGCCGGCGAAATCGGGGGGGTCGCCGGGCGGGTAACGGCGCGGCGGACGCGGCGGTCCAAGGCATGGCAGAACGGGAGCGGCGGATGAATACCGCGCTGGTGTGCGGAGCAGGGGGATTCATCGGCAGCCATCTGGTCAAGAGGCTGAAAGCTGACGGTTATTTTGTACGCGGCGTCGATTTGAAATTTCCCGAATTTTCCGATACGGTGGCGGACGATTTCGTCGTCGGAGATCTGCGCGATGCGTATTTCTGCCGCCAGGTGATCGATCGTCGGTTTGACGAGGTCTACCAGCTGGCGGCAGATATGGGCGGCGCGGGATACATATTCATCGGCGATAACGACGCCAACGTCATGCACAACTCGGTCACGATCAACGCCAATGTTCTGGACGCCTGTTACAAGCGGGCGATCAAGCGCATCTTCTATTCTTCGTCGGCCTGCATGTACCCCGCTTATAATCAAGAGGATCCAAATAATCCGAATTGCGAGGAAATCTCGGCCTATCCGGCGGCCCCCGACAGCGAATACGGCTGGGAAAAGCTGTTCAGCGAGCGGCTTTATTTCGCCTATCAGCGCTGCCACGGCATGCAGGTGCGGGTCGCCCGGTATCACAACATCTTCGGACCGGAGGGCACCTGGACCGGTGGCCGCGAGAAGGCGCCGGCCGCGCTGTGCCGCAAGGTCGCCGCCTCGACCGACGGCACGATCGAGATCTGGGGCGACGGACAGCAGACCCGCTCGTTCCTCTTCATCGCCGAATGCATCGAAGGGACGGTGCGGTTGATGCGCTCGGATTTTTCCGGACCCGTCAACATCGGCTCGGAAGAGATGGTAACAATCGACCGGTTGGCGGATCTCGTCATGGAGATTGCCAGCAAGCCGCTCGACAAGCGGCATATTCCCGGTCCGCTCGGGGTTCGCGGCCGCAACTCGGACAATCGGCTGATCCGGTCGCGCCTCGATTGGGCGCCGGCCCAGCCGCTCAAGGCCGGCCTCGTGCCGACCTATCGGTGGGTCGAGCGGCAGCTCATGTCGAACGCCAAATCCCCGGCTTGAAGCCGCTTGCCGGATGCGCCGCTTGACGGTCCGAAAAGACGGATGAGCGAGCCGCCATCGGCGCCGGCGATGCCCGGTTACGTGATCAGCCTCGCGCGGCGCCGCGACCGTCGCGAGCGGTTCCTGCGGTGGAATGCCGGCAAGGGGTTCGACATCGCCGTCTTCGACGCCGTCGACGGACAGACGCTTGACCGGCGCGAACTGCGGCGTGCGCAGCTGATCGACGATGAAGACCTTAATTTTACCGGCGGGCATCTCGGCAATGCGCTGTCGCATCGCGCGCTGTGGCTGAAATGCGAGGAAGCGGGCCGGCCGATCCTGGTGTTCGAAGATGACGCCTTCCTGCCGGAAACCCTGTGTGATTGGATCCCCCGCATCGCGGACGAGCTGGCCCACGGTTGCGACATCCTCTACCTCGGCTACAACCGCGATGCGCTGCTCTCGGTCGGTTTCGGCGGCGGCGACTGGTGCAACATCGTGTTCGAAGGGCCAAAGGGCGCGTTTGAATATCACGCGCGTGAACATGGCTGGTGGAGCCGGCGCAATTCGCATTGCGTGCTGGACGCCCGCCTGGTGTGGGGAATTCCGGCCTACGCCGTGTCGGCCGCCGGGGCGCGGGCGCTATTGCGGGCGTGCTTTCCGCTGTCGAACAAGCTCCCGGTGCGAATGTTCGGGTCCGGCACGGTGCTGGTGCCGTTCAGCATGGACGGGGCGATCAACGTCGCCGTGCAGCGCGGCCTGGTGAAGGCGCGGGTCGTGTTTCCGCCGGTCGTCGTCGGCCCCAACGACCTCGCTGATTCCGATACCAACCCGCATTGCTGACATCGCGTCGCGAGGCTGGGAAGCGGCCGCGATCCGCGCCATCATGGCGGCGGATCGGAGCGGCGAAGGTGCGCGGACCATGAGAATCGAGCTTGCCGGAAAACGCGGTCTGGTGACTGGCGGCAGCCGCGGCATCGGCCGGGCGATCGCATTGGGCCTGGCGGAAGCCGGCGCGGCCGTGTCGATCTGCGCGCGCGGCGCCGACGGCCTGGCGCAGGCGCGCGACGAGATCGCGGCGTTTGGCGTCGCCGCGCATGCCGCGGCGTGCGATGTCGCCGATGCCGCCGCGCTTGCCGCCTATGTCGATGCCGCCGCCGCCGCGCTCGGGGGCATCGACATCCTCGTATGCAACGCGTCCGGTTTCGGCACGAGCCACGACGAAGTGGGCTGGCAGACGAGCATCGATGTCGATCTGCTCGGCACGGTGCGGGCAATCCGCGCCGCCGTGCCCTATCTCGAGCAGAGCGGCGCCGGCGCCATCGTCAACATCTCGTCGATTTCCGGACTCGTTGCCTCGGCACGGACGCCGCCCTACGGCGCGGTAAAGGCGGCGCTGGTCGAGTACACCCAGACCGAAGCCTCGCTGCTGGCGAAAAAAGGCATTCGCGTCAACTGCGTCGCGCCCGGCTCGATCGAGTTTCCCGGCGGCAGCTGGGCGAAGCGCAAGACCGACAACCCGCCGCTCTACAACGCGATCCTGCGCAGCATCCCGTTCGGCCGGCTCGGCCATCCCGAGGAGGTGGCGCAGGTCGTCGTATTTCTCGCCTCGCCGCTGGCCGGCTGGGTCACCGGCCAGACGATCTCGGTGGATGGCGGCCAGTTGCTGCGCTGATCCCGGCGTAGCTGCGAGCGGCGCGGTCAGCGGATCGGCTCGTGCACGCTGACGAGCTTGGTGCCGTCGGGAAATGTTGCCTCGACCTGAATTTCCGGGATCATCTCGGCAACGCCGTCCATCACCTGCGCCCGCGTCAGCACCGCCGCGCCGTCGCGCATCAGCGCGGCAACGCTCTTCCCGTCGCGTGCGCCTTCCAGCACGAAATCGGTGATCAGCGCGACCGCTTCCGGATAGTTCAGCTTGACGCCGCGCGCCAGGCGCCGCGCTGCGACCATCGCCGCCATCGCGACGAGCAGTTTGTCCTTCTCACGTGGCGTCAGGTTCATCGCCGCGATCGCGCCGCCAATCGTGCCCGCCGTGGCTTATAGCCTGATCGGCGACCGCTGTCTGCGGGCACCACTCGCGGCCGTGCCGCTGTTCAGGTCTGCCATAGGCGCGGCAGGCGCGCTGGCAATCCGGCCGCTTCCCGCCGCCAATGGCAGGCAAGCTCTGCAAATTCCCGACGCAGCGGCAGCGGATCGGCAGCAAGCCAGCGCGCGACGGCGAGACCACGGACCGCGGTGACGCCGCCGCGCCATCCCGCGGCGGGGGATGCCGGCTGCACGGCGCGGGCCGACATGACGAAGCGCGTTGGATCGCCGTCGGGCGGCGCCAGCAGCAGCGTTGCGCAGGCGGCGGCGCCGTCGAAGCAGGCGGGATGCGCGATCAGCGCGGCGATGTCGCCGTCCAGATGCAGCGCATCACCCCACGGCGCGCCGTCCCGCCGCACCTCCAGCTCGTCGTGCAGCAGCCCTTGCGTAAAGCGCTCGCCACGCGCCCGCCGGCCGAACACGATGATCCCGCCGCCGAGAAAACCGGCGCCGGGCGCCAGGGCGACGGTCGTCCGGCGGCGCAGCCGCGCGCCGTCGAACAGGATCGTCTCCTGCGGCAGGTACTCCATCCAGGCGCCGGCGCCGACCGACACCGACTGGACGATTTCGGTCGTCGCGCCGGTCGAGCGGTAGATTTTCTCGGCGGCAGACGTCGTGACAAGCGCTACGGCGCCAGGATCGCTCTGCAGCGAGATTGCAATCCGGTCGCCGGCCACCATGCCGCCGGACGTCGTGATCAGCACCGCGATCGCGCCATCGCCCGGCTCCGGCGCCGGAAACAGCACGCGCAGCGGCGCGCGCTGATGGAGATGCGCCAGCCGGGTCGTGCCGGCGTCCGAGGCAAACCGGATCTCGGCGATGCCCGGGCTTGCCGCACTCGCGGCCGGTGCTGCCAAGCCTCGCCCCGATCGCTGAATTCGCTTGCGAGGCGGGTCTAGCAGGCATCGCTGCCTGCGTCCACCCGAGCCTATGGCCGCCGGCTACTCCGCCGCCAGTCGCGTCGGCGCGTCGGCGCCGCGCATGATCGCGGCAAAATCGCCCTGTCGCGTCAACCGGCCGTGCTCCATCAGCAGCACGTGATCGAAGCCCTGCGCGGCCTCCGGCCGCGACACGGCGGCGATAATGCAGCGTGCGGCGAATTCCTGTCGCAACGCGCCGAGAATGTGGTTCTCGGCGGCCGGATCGAGCACCGCCGTCGCATCGTTGAGCGCCAGGAGCCGCGGCCGCTTCAGCACGGCGCGAGCGATCGCTACCTTCTGACGCTGCGCCGGCGACAGCCGCGAGCCGCCGATGCCGGCCGCATGCTCAAGGCCAACCGAGAGGACGCCGTCGCGCAAACCCAACTCGTCGAGCACCTCGCCGATCGCATTCTCGACCCGCTCGCGGGCGTCCGCCTCGCCCTGCACGATCGTGCCGAACAGGATGTTCTGCTCGACCTGCGCGGCGGCGTTGTAGCGTTCGGGATCGAAAAACTCGACGGCACCGCGCAGCCTGTCCGGCAAGTGTTGCGCGAAGGCGCGGCGCGCTTCGACGATGCGTTGCCGGATCTTGTCGTCGAACAGGCCGAGACGGTCGCGGGCGGCCGCCAGTTGCAGCGCGAGCCCCAACAGCCTCGCCCGGTCGGGCGGCGTCAGCGCCTCGACCGAACCGCGCCCGGCACGCGCCAGGATGCGCTCGAAATCGCGCAGTTCATCGGCGCGAATGAAACCGAATTCCTCGGCAAGGCTCGGCTCCATCGTGATGCTGCCGAACAGTTCGATCATCGTTGCCGCCAGCTTGCCGCCGATCGCCAGCAGCCCGCTGTAGAGCCCGGTTTTTTCGAGCACCGACAGCAGATAGTCGTTTTCGGCCAACGCGCCGTTCGCGAAGCTTGGTCCGATCGGTGTGCCGAACAGAAGGTTCTCGGCGATCGAGGCATTGTCGTTGTAGCGCTGCGGGTCGAACCGCTCGACATGGCGCGCGAGCGCCGCGGCGCTCAACCGTTCCGCGAAGCGGCGGCGCGCCTCCAGCAACCCGGCGGCAAGTTCGGGACGGCGGCGCGGATCGAGCCGGCCGTGCAGCCCGAACAAATAGACGTCACGGTCGAAATCGACGAGGCGCAGCACCTCCAGCATCCGCCGTTCGAGTTCCTCGCTGCCGGCGGCGCCGGCCTGCGCATAATCGATCCAGTCCGCATCGACATCGTATTGGCTGTTGCCGGAGCGGCGCGCCTCTTCGATCGCCAGGGCATGCTCGGCGTCGCTCGGACCGCCGGCCGGCGAATTCGGGCGATAGCGCAATCCCAGCAGCAGGTTGTCGCGCAGGCTCGCGGCGAACAGGTGGCTCGTCGGCCCGACATAGCCGATGAGCCGGCCGGACGCGGCAAAGCTGAGGCCGTTCAGATCGATGCCGCCGATCTGGATGCGGCCGGTTGTCGGCAGATAGAGGCGTGCCAGCAGCTGCGGCACAAGGTTCTTGCCGCTGTTGCTGGCGCCGACCAGCGCCGCGTGCGCCGCGAGCGGCAGCGCGAAACCGACGCCGTCGAGCAGGCGGATGCCGTCGCTGTCGATCAGGCTGACGTTGGCGAAGATCATGTCCCCCGTCGGCTCCTCGATCGCCTTCGGCTCGTGCAGCAGCAACTCGACATCGAGCAGGTCCGGCACCTGGAACTGTTCGACGACCTGTTCGTACTTGATCGCGACATCCTGTTGATTCTGGTAATAATCGAGCAGTTCTTTCCACGGTGAACTCAGATCCTTGTAAGCTGCGAGCACCGCGACGAGCGCGCCGAATGACAATTCGTGCATGATAACAAAGTAGCCACCGAGCAAATAAAAAAAGAACGGCGTCAGCTGGTTAAGAAGATTGTTGAGAAATTTGACAAAAAATTTGCGATTGTAGATGTCGAAACGTAGGGAATAGATTGTTCCCAGGCGTTTGGCGATGTCCGCTAGCTGGTATTGCGCGGCGGCATTGGTACGGATCTCGACCTGGGCGGCGATGGCTTCGCCGATGCGATCCGACAGCGTGCGCATTTTGCGGATGCGCCGGCGGCCGAGAGCGCGGATGCGGCGCTGCATTTTCGGAATCAAGTATCCCTGCAGCGGATACAATGCGACCGCGAAGCCGCCCAGCACCGGGTTCTGGACGAACATGAAGATGAAGATCGTCAGCAGCGTGCCGCCCTGCGCGATCGGCAACGCCAGCGCATCACCGATGAAGCCGCCCACCGGCTCCAGTTCGAAGGTCAGCATCGAAATGATCTGGCCGGTTGCCGTGCGATCGAAATACGGCATCGGAAAGCGCAGCACGCGCTGAAACAGCTCGTAGCGCAGGCGGCGCAGCATCCGCTCGCCAACGCGTCCCTTGCGGATGTTCAGGTGATATTTGAACCAGCCGTTGAACAGGACGAGGCCGAGAAAGATCAGGCACAGTGCCGCCAGATACGGCAGCTGCCCGAGCTGGACGCCGAGGAGCCGGTGCGGAAAGTGTTTGCCGCCGATGGCGTTGTTGATGATCAGCTTCGGCAGATCGAGCGAATAATAGAGAAACGGAAACGAGATCAGCGTGGTAACGACGAGATAGATCTGCTCGCGCAAACTGTAGCGCAGAATGAAGCGGAAGATCGTCGGTTCGAGGGCGTCTGCCGCGGCCTGCGTCAGCCAGCGCGGAAACAGCGTTCGCGCGTTGCCGGCAGGCGCACGCCCGGCAAGCATCCGACGAACCATGGATGGAGAAGCCATGACCTCGCGCCGCGTTGGGTTTTCTCCAGGTAGAACGCGCGGCCGCCATTATCGGCGCTTCGGGGCGCGCCGGCGGCGCCCGACACCAAAGGCGTCGGCGGAACTCCCGCGTGTCGCGAGAGTTCTTGCGAATGCGGAGGACGATTGTTGTTGGGCGGGTTGGGCCGGAAGCATCGTCGCCCCGGGGATAGAATACTTGGAGGTCGGGATGCCGGTTGACCAGCGCGTCGATACTCGCCGATTTCGCGGCTCCCTGCGCGCCATCGCGATCGGTGCGGCGGCCGCCCTCTCGCTGCTCGCCGCGCCGGTGCTCGCCGGGGCGCAGAGCCCCACCGCGGCCAAGCCCGACAACGACATCACGAAACGGGTGCAGCAGGAGATCTCGATAAACCTGCCGAG
>DATJSO010000052.1:0-15697 GCA_035504075.1 Allostellaceae bacterium
CGGCGCGACCGTGAATACGAAGAGCGTTATCGTCAGCTCGGCGTCGAGGACGATCTGGCCGCGCTCGAAGGCCTGACGCCCGGCACGCTTGTCGCGCTTGCCGAGAACGGCATCAAGACGTTGGACGATTTCGCCGGGTTGGCGGGGGACGAGCTTGTCGAGATGCTCGAAGCGTCCGACCGCGGCGGCGCCAAACTGGAGCTCGATGAGGCGAACGCGATGATCATGGCGGCGCGCGCCCACTGGTTCGGCGATGCCGAGCCGCAGGCCGGCGCGCCGGCAAGCGGAGAGTAAAGATCACATCCGGCGCGGCGCGTCCGACGCATGAGGGGACGCAGCAGCGTCGCTGCATTGTCACCGGCGAGGTGTGCGAGCGTGCCCGGCTGCTGCGCTGCGTCGTCGGTCCGGATGGCGTCGTCGTCCCCGATATCGAGGGCCGGCTGCCCGGACGGGGTTTGTGGTTAACGCCGCGCCGCGATATAGTGGAGCGGGCGCTGCAGAAGCGACTGTTCGCGCGGGCGGCGCGACGGCCGGTTGTCACGCCGCCCGAGCTTGCCGACCGTATCGAAAGCCTGCTGGCGCGGCGGTGCAGCGATCTCCTCGGGCTCGCGCGGCGCGCCGGTCACGCCGTCGCCGGTTTTGAACGTGTCGGCGAGGCCGTGCGACGCGGGAGCGCAGGGTTGCTGCTGGAGGCGCTCGACGGCGCCGAAGGCGGTCGCCGCAAACTTGCCGTGCTCGGGCGCGGTCTGCCGTCGGTGCGCGCCTTGACGGCGGCCGAGCTCGGCGCCGCGTTTGGGCGCGAGCGGGTCGTGCACGCGGCCGTCGGCGGCGCGCTGGCGCTGCGGTTGCTTGCCGACCTGGCGCGGCTGGCAGGGATGCGGCAGGCGGCGGAAGTGGACTGCGCAACGGGTATCGTGCCGGCCGGGCCGGCGACAGAGGATGGTGGTTCGAAAGCGCATGACTGAAGCGAACGAGCAGGAAGCCCAGGACAAAGAGCAGAAGCGGCCGCTGACGCTGCGATCGGGCGGCACTCTCGGGTTGCGCCGGCCGGTCGAGACCGGTCAGGTCCGCCAGAGCTTTTCGCACGGCCGCTCGAAGCAGGTCGCGGTCGAGGTGCGCAAGCGGCGCGTCATCGCGCCGGGTACCGCCGAGCCGAGCCGCGCCGAGCCGGCGCCCGGTGTGCCGCGGATCCAGCCCGCGCCGGCGGCGCCGGCGACCGCCGAACCGGCGCGCCGGCTCAGCGCGCCGCGCGCGTTGACGGCCGAAGAGACCGCAATGCGGGTGCGGGTGCTGCAGGATGCCCACAAGGCCGACGAGGAGGCGCGCCGCCGCGCCGCCCTTGCCGAGGCCGACCGCCGCCGCCAGGAAGTAGAACGCGCCGAGGAAGAGGCGCGCCGCCACGCCGAAGAGGACGCGCGCCGCCGTCAGGAAGAGGCGGAAGCGAAAAAGCGCGAGGCCGAGGAAGCAAAACAGCGCGCCGTTGAAGAAGAGGCGCGGCGCAAGGAGGAGGAGTCGCGGCGCGAAGTCGCCGAGCGCGCCGGCAAGGCGGCCGCCGCCAAGGTCGCGGCGTTGGCCGCTGCCGGCAAGATGGCGGCGCCGGCGGAGGAGGAAGAGGAAGAACGGCCGGCCGCCGCGCGGCTGGGTCGCCGGCCGGAGCTGAAGCGCCCGGCCGCGCCGGTTCGCCGCGCCGACGAGCAGCGCCGCCGCACCGGCAAGTTGACCGTGACCCGAGCGCTTGACGAGGATGCCGGCGAACGCATGCGCAGCCTCGCCTCGGTGCGGCGCGCCCGCGAGCGCGAGCGCCAGCGGATGTATCGGCAGGAGCAGACGAAGATCGTCCGCGATGTCGTGATCCCGGAGGCGATCACGATCCAGGAACTGGCCAACCGCATGGCCGAGCGCGGCGCCGATGTGATCAAGGCGTTGATGCGCATGGGCGTCATGGCGACGATCAACCAGTCGATCGATGCCGACACTGCCGAGCTGATCGTCGGCGAGTTCGGCCATCGCGCCCGCCGCGTCGCCGAAAGCGATGTCGAGATCGGGCTGCGCGGCGAAGTCGACGAACCCGCGATGCTCGAACCGCGCGCCCCGGTCGTCACCGTCATGGGACACGTCGACCACGGCAAGACCTCGCTGCTGGATGCGTTGCGCGAGACCGATGTCGCGGCCGGCGAGGCGGGCGGCATAACCCAGCACATCGGCGCATACCGCGTGCAGCTGAAAAGCGGCCGCCAGATCACCTTCATCGACACGCCGGGCCACCAAGCGTTCACCGCGATGCGCGCGCGCGGCGCCAATATCACCGATATCGTCGTGCTGGTCGTCGCCGCCGACGACGGCATCATGGAACAGACCGTCGAGGCGATCCGCCATGCCAAGGCGGCCGAGGTGCCGATCATCGTCGCGATCAACAAAATCGATCGCCCCGACGCCCGGCCCGACCGGGTGCGCCAGGAGCTGCTGCAGCATGAAATCGTCGTCGAGGAAATGGGCGGCGAGGTGCTCGATGTCGAAGTCTCGGCCTTGAAGAAGACGAACCTCGACAAGCTCGAAGAGGCGATCCTCTTACAGGCCGAGCTGCTTGACCTGACCGCCAATCCGAACCGTCCGGCCGAGGGGGTCGTGCTGGAAGCCCAGCTCGAGCGCGGCCGCGGTCCGGTTGCCACCGTGCTGGTGCAGCGCGGCACGCTGAAGGTCGGCGACATCTTTGTCTCCGGCGGCGAATGGGGCCGCGTGCGCGCGCTGGTCGACGAGCGCGGCCAGAACCTGCGCGAAGCCGGCCCCTCGACCCCGATCGAGGTGCTGGGACTTAACGGTTTGCCGCTCGCCGGCGACGATTTCGTCGTCGTCGATGACGAAGGCCGGGCCCGCGAGATCGCCGATTTCCGTCAGCGCCGGCGCCGCGACCAGGCGGCCGCGGCGGGCGGCCGCGGCACGCTCGAACAGATGTTTTCCAGGATCGCCGCTGGTGCCGCAAAAGAAATGGCGGTCGTCGTCAAGTCCGACGTGCAGGGCTCGCTTGAAGCGATCGTCGGCTCGTTGGAAAAATTATCGACTGACGAGGTTTCGGTCCGCGTGCTGCACTCGGCGGTCGGCGGTATCACCGAAAGCGACGTGATCCTCGCCAAGGCGACCGGCGCCTTGATCATCGGCTTCAACGTCCGCGCCAACCCGCAAGCGCGCGAACTGGCGCAGCGCGATGGCGTCGAGATCCGCTATTACGCGATCATCTACGACCTGATCGACGACGTGAAGGCGGCGCTGTCGGGCATGCTGTCGCCGACGCTGCGCGAACGCTTCCTCGGCAACGCCTCGATCCGCGAAGTCTTCAACATCACCCGTGTCGGCAAGGTCGCCGGCTGCATGGTGACGGACGGCGTCGTGCGGCGCGGCGCCAAGGTGCGGCTGTTGCGCGACAACATCGTCATTCACGAGGGCAGCCTGAAGACACTGAAGCGCTTCAAGGACGAAGTGCGCGAGGTGCGCGAAGGCTACGAATGCGGCATGGCCTTCGAGAATTACGAAAACATCCAGCAGGGCGACGTGATCGAGTGCTTCGAACTGGAGGAGGTTGCCCGCGCGCTGTAATCGGCAATCGATGCCGACGATCAGCACGTTTCGCGGCATCGCCATCCGCATGTATTACGAGGATCATTCTCCGCCGCACTTCCACGCCCTATATCAGGGACGCGAGGCAAAGGTGCGCATCGATCCTCCGTCGGTGATAGAGGGTGAGCTGCCATCGCGAATTGCCCGAAGCGTCTTGGCGTGGGCGGAGCGCATCGATCCCGGTTGCAGCAGAACGGCTCGCGCGCGTTCAGGAATGGATTAGGCGCGAGATGGAGCGGATTAGGCGCGAGATGGAGCGCGCCACTGAAGACCCGGCGCATCGGGATGCCCCGCGAGTGAGCGCGTGACCATTTAAGCAATGCCGAGACGTAAGGAAAAGGAATACGCGCCGGCGGCGCGGGCGGCCAGTCAGCGGCAATTGCGCGTCGGCGAAGAATTGCGGCACGCGCTGGCGCAGTTGCTGCGCCCCGGCGAATTGCGCGACCCCGCACTGAGCGGCGCCAACATCACGGTGACCGAAGTCCGCGTCAGCCCGGACCTGAAGAATGCGACGGCTTTCGTCATGCCGCTCGCCGGCGCCGACGTCGACGCGATCATGGCCGGGCTGAAGCGCAGCGCGGCGTATCTGAAGGGCCGGGTTGCCCGCGCCGTCGAATTGCGCCAAACGCCAAGTCTTGTTTTCGCCTTGGACCATGCCTTTGACAACGCGGCGCGCATTGCCGCGCTGCTCGCCCTCCCCGAGGTCGAGCGCGATCTGCACCCGAAGCCCGATGACGACGAGTGAGCGCGGCCTGCACGGCTGGCTCGTCATCGACAAGCCGCCGGGCATCACCTCGGCCCGTGCCGTCGCGCTCGTCAAGCGCGCGACCGCGGCCAAGGTCGGGCATGCCGGCACGCTCGACCCGCTCGCCACCGGCGTGTTGCCGCTGGCGCTCGGCGAAGCGACAAAGACGATGCCGTGCATCGCGCATGCCCGGAAGCAGTACCGCTTCCGCCTTCGCTGGGGCATCGCCACCGACACCGACGACGGTGAGGGGCGCGTCGTCGGCGAAAGCGCGGCCCGCCCCTCCGCCGCCGCGATCGGGGCCGCGCTGCCGGGCCTCACCGGCGCGATCCTGCAGCGCCCGCCGCCCTATTCGGCGATCAAACTGGCGGGGCGCCGTTCCTATGCGCTGGCCCGCGCCGGACGGCCGCCGGAACTTGCCGGCCGCCCCGTCGTGGTCTTTGAGTTGCGGCTGTTGGCGGCCGCCGATCCGGACCATGCGGATTTCGCCGCCGTCGTCGGCGAAGGGACCTATATCCGCGCGCTGGCCCGCGATCTCGCCGCGGCGCTCGGCACGTTCGGCCATATCGTCGCGCTGCGCCGGCTGGCCGTCGGCCGCTTTACCGAGGAACAGGCAATTCCACTGGAAACTGCCGTCTCGCTTGGGCATAGTCTCGGCCGCTCCGCGCATCTGCTGCCGCTTGAGACGGCGCTGGACGACATCCCGGCGCTCGCCGTAACGGCGGAAGACGCGGCCCGGTTGCGCCACGGCCAGCGGGTGATGCCGCGATGCGTCCCCGCAGGAATCGCTGACGGCGCGCTGCTTGGCGCCTGGCACGAGCGGCACGTCGTCGCCCTGGCGCGGATCGAGGCCGGCGCGCTGCGCCCGGTGCGCATCATTCTGACGTGAAGGGAAATCGCGATGTCGATAACACCAGAGCGCAAGCAGGCGCTGATCGGAGACTATGGAATGAAGCCGGGCGATACCGGCTCGCCCGAGGTACAGGTGGCGATCCTGTCGGAGCGCATCCGCAACCTGACGGACCATCTGGGGACCCACAAAAAGGACTTCCACTCGCGCCGCGGTCTCCTCGTCATGGTCGGGCAGCGGCGACGCTTGTTGGATTACTTGCGGCGATCGGATCAGGAGCGCTATCAGACGCTGATCGGCCGCCTCGGTCTGCGCCGCTGATCGCACTGCCAATCGCAGGCATGCGGCCGCGATGGCCGCAATCCAATTCGCGCGCGGCTGCATTGCGGCCGGCGCAAACATCGCCATATGCGTGTCGATATGACAGGTGAGGCGATAATCGCCGGCGACGGGACGGCCCGTCGCGCGACAGCGCCGGGGACGGCTGTGCGCCGTGCCTTTGGCGCTGTCGGTTTGTCTGGAGGAAGATAACGGATGTTCAAAGTTTTTCGTAAGGAGTTGAGTTGGGGCGGTCGCCGTCTGGTGCTGGAAACCGGCAAGATCGCACGGCAGGCGGATGGCGCGGTGCTGGCGACTTATGGCGAGACGACCGTGTTATGCACGGTCGTCGCGATGAAATCGGCACGACCGGGGCAGGATTTCTTTCCACTAACCGTCAATTACCAGGAAAAGAGTTTCGCCGCCGGCAAGATCCCCGGCGGTTTTTTCAAGCGCGAAGGTCGGCCGTCGGAGAAGGAGACGCTGGTCTCGCGGCTCATCGATCGGCCGATCCGGCCGCTCTTCGTGCCCGGCTTTTTGAACGAGACGCAGGTCGTCTGCACCGTGTTGAGCCACGATTTGGAAAACGATCCCGATATCGTCGCCATGGTCGGCGCCTCGGCGGCGTTGACGATATCGGGGATCCCGTTCCTGGGGCCGATCGGCGGCTGCCGGGTCGGCTTTATCGATGGCGATTACGTGCTGAACCCGACGTTGGACGACCTGCCGCGCTCGCAACTTGATCTCGTCGTTGCCGGCACGCAGCAGGGCGTGCTGATGGTCGAATCGGAAGCCAAGGAATTGACCGAAGAGACGATGCTTGGCGCGGTCATGTTCGGGCACCGGAGCTTTCAGCCGGTCATCGACGCCGTCATCGACCTCGCCGAGACCTGCGCCAAGGAGCCCTGGCCGCTTGCCGCGCCGCCCGCCAACAAAGCCGCGATCGAAGCGAGATTGCGCGATGCCGTCGGGCCGCAGATCGAGGCGGCTTATCGCGAGCGTGGCAAGCAGGACCGCAGTAACCGCCTCGACGCCGCCAAGGATTCCGCCGCCGCCTTGTTCGAGGAAGAGGCCGAGCGCACTCTCGCCCTTAAACTGTTCAAGGACATCGAAAAGGAGATCGTGCGGGGCGCAATCCTGCGGGGCGAAGCCCGTATCGACGAGCGCGACACGCGGACCGTGCGGCCGATCGACTGCCAGGTCGGCCTGTTGCCGCGGGCGCACGGCTCGGCGCTGTTCACCCGCGGCGAGACGCAGGCGCTTGTCGTCGCGACGCTCGGCACCGGCCAGGACGAGCAGATCATCGACGCGCTGGAAGGCGAGTACCGCGAAAACTTCATGCTGCATTACAACTTTCCGCCCTATGCGACCGGCGAAGCAGGTCGCATGGGTTCGCCCGGGCGGCGCGAGGTCGGCCACGGCAAGCTGGCGTGGCGGGCCGTGCGGCCGCTCCTGCCGCCGAAGGACAGCTTCCCCTATACGATTCGGGTCGTCTCCGAGATCACCGAATCGAACGGCTCGTCGTCGATGGCCTCGGTATGCGGCGCATCGCTGGCGCTGATGGATGCCGGCGTGCCGCTGCGTCGGCCGATCGCCGGCATTGCCATGGGGCTCATCAAAGAACCGCATGGCTTTGCCGTGCTGAGCGACATTCTCGGCGACGAGGACCATCTCGGCGACATGGATTTCAAGGTGGCCGGCACCGAGCGCGGCGTCACGGCCCTGCAGATGGATATCAAGATCACCTCGATCACCGAGGACATCATGCGCGCGGCGCTCGACCAGGCGCGCGAGGGCCGCAGCCACATCCTCGGCGAAATGGCCAAGGCACTGACCGGCGCGCGCCAAGAGGTCAGCGACAACGCACCGCGCATTACGACGATCACGATCCCGCGCGACAAGATCCGCGAAGTCATCGGCTCCGGCGGCAAGGTGATCCGCGAAATCACCGAGACGACGGGCGCCAAGATCGATATCGATGACGACGGCACGATCAAGGTTGCGGCGGTCGACGCCAATGCCGCCAACGCGGCGATCGAGTGGATCCGCGGCATCGTCGCCGAACCCGAGGTCGGCCACGTCTATAACGGCAAGGTCGTCAAGGTTGTCGATTTCGGCGCTTTCGTGAACTTCCTCGGCGCCCGCGACGGCCTCGTGCACATCAGCGAACTGGCGCAGCAGCGGGTCGGCAAGGTCGGCGATGTTGTCAAGGTCGGCGACCCCGTCAAGGTCAAGGTCCTCGGTTTTGACGACCGCGGCAAGATCAAGCTCAGCATGCGGCAGGTCGATCAGGAAAGCGGCGAGGATCTGGGTCCCGCGCGGCGCCAGCCGCCGCAGCCGCTGCCGGCCGAAGCGGCGGTGTGAGCGTCTGCCGGCGCGTGCGGCCGGACCAACTGCCTCGACATCGACCTCGCGGCGCGGCCGACTGTTTGGGATGCTGCCGCCGGTGATCGGGCATCGCGGCGCGGCGGCGCACGCGCCGGAAAACACGCTCGCCGGGCTGCGCGCCGCCGGGGCGCTGGGCTGCGGCTGGGTCGAATTTGACGTGCGGCTGACCGCCGACGGGGTGCCGGTGCTGTGCCATGATCCGACGCTCGACCGGACGACCGACGGCAGCGGGCCCGTCGCTGCGCAGCCGCTGGCGGCGGTCCGGCGCCTCGATGCCGGCCGCTGGTTTGCGGCCGAATTCGCAGGCGAGCGCGTGCCGATGCTGGATGAGGCGCTGGCGCTCTGCGGCGAACTCGGCCTCGGCGCCGACATCGAGATGAAACCGGAGCTGGGCCGCGAATATGCGACCGCGGCGGCGGTAGCCGCGGCGCTCACCCGCTGCGGCGGACGGCGCCCGCCGATGCTGGCCTCGAGTTTCCGGTTGCCGGCGCTGGCGGCGCTACAGACATTGGCGCCGCAGATACCGCGCGGCCTGCTGTTTCGGCTGGTGCCGCGCGGTTGGGCCGATATCGCGCGGCGTCTCGGCGTCGGCGTCATCGGGGTGGACAGCCGGCGGCTGCCGTCGCATCGCGCCGCTGCGGTCCGCGCCGCCGGCTACCCGCTCGCCGCCTTCACGGTCAATGATCCGGCCCGTGCGCGGCTCCTCTTCGCGTCGGGCGTGACTTCCGTTTTCAGCGACGCTCCCGATATAATTCTGAGAACCGCCGCGGGACATCGGGCGGCCTCGAGGCGGCAAGGAGCAAATGGGTGAAGCCGCTCAACCCGATCGTCATATCCGGGTGCGAGGTGCTGCCGCTTGTCGAAGGCGGCAAGGGCATCTCGATCTCCAACGGCGAAAGCTCGGGTGCCTGGGCCGGCGCCGGCGCCGTCGGCACGTTCTCCGGCGTCAACGCCGACAGCTATAACGAGGCGGGTGAGCCGATCGCGCAGATCTATTCCGGCCGAACCCGCCGCGAGCGCCACGAGGAACTCGTCGCCTACGCGATCGCCGGCGGCATCGAGCAGGCGCGTGTTGCGCATGAAATGTCCGGCGGCGGCGGCCGCATCCATATGAACGTGCTGTGGGAGATGGCGGCGGCCGAGCGCGTGCTGCACGGCGTGCTCGAAGGAGCGCGCGGCATCATCCACGGCGTCACCTGCGGTGCCGGCATGCCTTACCGCATCGCCGAGATCACGGCCCGCTACGGCGTCCATTATTATCCGATCGTATCGTCCGCCCGCGCCTTTCGCGCCCTGTGGAAACGCGCCTACCACAAGTTCCGCGACTGGCTCGGCGGCGTCGTCTATGAGGACCCGTGGCTCGCCGGCGGCCATAACGGCATCACCAACAGCGAAGATCCGGAACAGCCCGAGCCCGCCTATCCGAGGGTGCGCGAACTGCGCGGCCTGATGAGCGAGTTCGGCCTGGCGCAGACGCCGATTTTCATGGCGGGCGGCGTCTGGTATCTGCGCGAATGGGATGACTGGATCGACAATCCCGAACTGGGCCCGGTCGCGTTCCAGTTTGGCACGCGGCCGCTGCTGACGCGCGAGAGCCCGATCTCCGACGCCTGGAAGCAGAAGCTGCTGACGCTGCAGGAAGGCGACGTGCTGCTCAACCGCTTCAGCCCGACCGGGTTTTTTTCGTCCGCCGTGCGCAACGACTTCCTGCGCGAACTGGAGAAGCGCGCCGAGCATCAGGTCGCCTACACCGTCGAGCCGATCGGCGAGCACGTCGCACCGTTCCATGTCGGCGCCCGCGGCCGCCTCGTCTATCTGACGGCGCATGATCGCGACAGCGCCGAGCGGTGGGTGGCGGCGGGCTTTACCGAGGCGTTGCGCACGCCCGACGCGACGCTGATCTTCGTGACGCCGAAGAAGGCGCTGGAGATCCGCAACGACCAGATCAGTTGCATGGGCTGTCTCAGCGCCTGCCAGTTCTCCAACTGGGCGCAGAACGAGCATGCCACGACCGGCAAGAAGGCCGATCCGCGCAGCTTCTGCATCCAGAAGACGCTGCAGGCAATCCGCCACTCCGACGATGTCGAGTTCCAATTGATGTTCGCCGGGCACAACGCCTACCGCTTTGCGTCCGACCCGTTCTATGCCAATGGATATGTGCCGAGCGTGCGCGAATTGGTCGATCGGCTGCAAACCGGGGATTGACAGCACGCCGCTGATTCGTGAAGCTTTTTTTTCATGCGTCTCCCGCCTATATCATAGGCATGCAACCCCGGCTCACATCCCTCACCGCGATGGAACGCTTGCGTGCCGTCGGATTGCGACCGACGCGGCAGCGTCTGGCGCTGGCGCGCCTGTTGTTCAGCGGCGGCGATCGGCATGTGACGGCCGAGCAACTGCACGGCGAAGCGCTCGCCGCGGCGATCCCGGTATCGCTGGCGACGGTGTACAACACGCTGCATCAATTCACCGATGCCGGCCTGTTGCGCGAGGTCGTCGTCGAGCCGGGGCGGTCGTATTTCGACACCAACATCAACGATCACCACCATTTCTTCTGGGAGCCGAGCGGCGTGCTGCAAGACATCCCCGGCGAGGGGGTGGTGGTGAGCGGTCTGCCGCAGCCGCCGCCGGGCGCCGAGATCCGCCGCGTCGAGGTCATCGTCAGGGTGCGCCACGACGGCTAGTGCACTGACTTAAACAGAAGATACAGGAAGTCGGTCGAGTTTGGCGAGGATGAGATCGGCCGGCTTGCTCCACACGAAGGGCTTGGGATCGTCATTGTGTTCCCGCAGATAGCGGTTGATGGCGGCTTGGAGGTCGGCGATCGAGCGGAAGACGCCTCGGCGGATGCGCTGACGGGTCATTTTAGAGAAGAAGTTTTCTACGGCATTGAGCCAGGATCCGGAGGTCGGGGTGAAGTGGAACACCCAACGCGGGTGGCGGGCAAGCCAGGCCCTGACGTTGGGATGTTTGTGGGTGGCGTAATTGTCGAGGACGGCGTGCACCAGCTTGCCGGCCGGTACGGCGCGCTCGACGCTGTTGAGGAAGCGGATGAACTCCTGATGGGTGTGGCGCTGCATGCAGCGGCCGTGCACGACGCCGTCGAGGGTGTTGAGGGCGGCGAACAGGGTGGTGGTGCCGTGCCGCTTGTAATCATGCGTCATGGTTCCGCATTTGCCGGGCTTTATTGGCAGTCCCGGCTGGGTCCGGTCGAGCGCCTGGATCTGCGATTTCTCGTCGATCGACAGCACCACCGCGTGGGCCGGCGGATGCATGTAGAGGCCGACGATATCCTCGACCTTTTCGGCCAACGCCGGGTCGGTGGACCGTTTGAAGGTGCGCACCCGGTGCGGCTGCAGGCGGTTGGCCTGCCAGATGCGCTGCACCGAATAGAGCGAGAGCCCGACCGTCTTGGCCATGGCGCGGCCCGTCCAGTGGGTCATCTCGCCGGGCGGTTCGCCGCAGGTCAGCGCCAAGACCTTTTTGACGGTCTCGATCGGCACCGGCTTTTTGCCCGGCGGCCGGGTCTTGTCATGCAACAGACCATCGACGCCGGCCTCGGCATAGCGCCGCTGCCAGCGCCACACCGCCGGACGACTCACGCCGATGCGGCTGGCGACTTGCAACACCGGCAGCCTTTCGGCGGAGAGCAGAACGATGCGGGCGCGCTGCGCATGTTTCAGCAGCCGGTTGCGATCTCCCAAGACCGCCTCCAGCCGGGCACGATCCTCGTCGCTGACGAGGACACAAAGCTCCTGAGCCATGAGCACACGCTATCATTCCACGACGCGTGAATCATCTGAGTCAGTCAGTGCACTAGGTCGCGCGACCCCCGGCCGAACCGATTGCGCGAAATGCAGGCGCCAGTTTGGAATTTTTCTGATCTGAGTTGACACCGGCCCCGTGCCTGATCTCTAATCACGGCATCGGGTTGGCTTGGCCCGTTCCGAATGCACCGAGAGTCGGATGTTCCGCACATCGCGCGACCGCAGGCGCAGCCGAGGGTGACCCGGCCGGGCGGCTCGCGTGCGCCCGCATCGGGCAGCTGATAGGTTTTCTGTTCCCGTGGGAGGAGGCCGAATAATGGCATACCAAGACGACATCGCTCTGATGGCTCACCTGATGCGGCGTGCCGGTTTTGGAGCGACCCGAGACGAACTTGAGGCGCGCGTCGCCAAGGGCTACGAGGCGACCGTCGAGGAACTGCTCAATCCCGAAGCGCAGCCGCGCGCCGACGACTATGCGCTGTTGCGTTATCAGCCGGCGGCGCTGCTGCCGGGCGGTCAGCCGCCGATGGGCAACGTCAACTGGCTCTATCACCTCGTCAACACGAAGCGGCCGCTGGAAGAAAAGATGGCGCTGTTCTGGCACCATGTTTTCGCCACCGGCAACTCCAAAGTCGACAATTACGACCAGCTGTTGGAGCAGATCGAGCTGTTCCGCGAGCACGGCATGGGCAATTACCGCGAGCTGTTGTCGATCGTGTCGCACAATCCGACGATGATGTTCTGGCTCGACAACAATCAGAACCATGGCACCGCGGTCAACGAGAACTGGGGTCGCGAGCTGCTGGAACTATTCAGCCTCGGCGCCGGCAACTACACCGAGGTCGATGTCCGTGAAGCCTCGCGCGCGTTCACCGGCTGGACCTTCGAAACCAAGATCCCGCGCCTGCCTTACGGCCGCTTCCCCTGGAAGTTCGAGTACCGGCCCGAGGACCACGACGACACCGAAAAGGTGTTCCTCGGCCATAAGGGGCGGTTCAACGGCGAAGACATTCTGGACATCGTGGTGCAGCAGCCGGCATGCGGCAAATTCATTTGCCGGCATCTATACAATTTCTTCGTCGCCGACGAACCGCAGGTGCCGGCCTGGCCGATCGAAGCGCCGAAGAACCAGCAGGCGATCGACGAGATGGTCGCGGCATTCCGTGATTCGAAATTCGACATCCGCGCGGTGTTGCGCCTCGTGTTCAACGCCGAGTGGTTCAAGGACGCCCGCTTCCAGCACGTCAAATCGCCGGCCGAGGTCGTTGTCGGCACGCTGCGCTTTGTCGGCGGCTATGAAATTCCAAAGCCGGGCTACGGCGAATTGTCGATGAATACGGCTTATATGGGCCAGGACCTGTTGAACCCGCCATCGGTTGAAGGCTGGCATACCGGCAAGGAGTGGATCAACAGCGGCTCGCTGATGGCGCGCATCAACTTCATGGCCGAGCAGATCGGCAACACGTCGGCCCCCGGCGTGCGCGGCATTGTCGACAGGCTGAAGGCGAAGGGCTCGCTGAGCCCCGAACAGCTGGTCGATGGCTGCCTCGATCTGCTAGGCCCGGTCGAAGTCAGCGCCGAGACCAAGCAGCAGCTGCTGTCGCAGGCGAACGAATGGGGCCAGATCTCCTGGAGCAACGGCGGCTCGGATGCTTCCGACCAGCATGTCGGCCAGATGCTGCAGCTGATCGTCGCCACCCGCGAGTATCAATTCGCCTGATCGTCGCGGCTTATCGCACATCGTTAAGAAGGAGGAACGCATTATGGCAAACACCGACCCGTGCGTCGTCGTGTTGCAGTTGACCGGCGGCAACGACTACCTGAATTCGATGATCCCCTATAACAACCCGCTCTACCGGGACAACCGGCCGGCGGTTGGGATTCCCGACAACAACATCATCCATCTCGACGCCACCTACGGCATTCCCGACTACATGGCGCCGATGAAGAAGTTCTGGGACGAGGGCAAGCTGGCGATCTGCCACGGCGTCGGTTTTAAGGATTCGCCGCGCTCGCATTTCCGGGCGATGGACATCTGGCACACCTGCGAGCCCGAAAAAGTCGGCACCGAGGGCTGGCTCGGGCGGGTTGCACGCGAGTTCGATCCGAAGAAAGAGAACGTCGTGCAGGTCGTCAGCATGGGGCCGAGCCTGCCGCGTTCGCTGGTTTGCCCCGGCGTGCCGGTCGCCTGCGTTGCCGGGCCGCTGGAGCGGTACGGGTTCCTGCCGCAGGTGCAGGGGAATGAGCGGGCCCATGTGCTCGATCGTTTCGCCAAAATGTACAGCCCGGCGATCGGCACCGGCCCGGTCATGGACTATCTGAGCGAGACCGCCATCGATTCGCTGAAAGGCGAAGACATCATCAAGGTCGCGCCGGAGAAATATTCCTCGACCGTGCAGTACCCGAACACGCCGATCGCCCGCAAGCTGAAGGGCATTGCGCAGGTGCACATCGCCGAGATCGGCAGCCGCATCTTCTATTGCGACCACTCGACGTTCGACACGCATGCCGGCCAGAACCCGGCGCACGGCAATCTGTGGAGTGCGGTAAGCCAGGGCATCGAGTCGTTCTTCGCCGATCTGCGCGAGCACAACAAATCCGACAACGTCATCATGCTGCTGTTCTCGGAGTTCGGGCGGCGCGTGCACGACAATGGCTCGGGCACTGACCACGGCGCCGGCGGCGTCGCGTTTGTGCTCGGCGAAAAGGTCAAGGGCGGTCATTACGGCGAGATGCCGTCGATGAAGGCGGAACATCTGGTGCAGGGCGATCTGAACCCGAACATGGATTTCCGCAGCGTCTATTCGACGATGCTCGACAAGTGGCTGCACCTCAATCCGGCGCCGATCGTCAACGGCACGTTTGAACAGCCGGCCTTCCTGCAGTAGCGGCGGGTCGGCAGGCCGCTTGCCTCTCCCCGCCTGCCGCGGGGGGAGGCACGACCGCTACGACAGGAATGACGCCTTCCGCAGGCCGCGGAAGGTCAACGGGAACGACTTTGCATAGGAGGGAACGATGGCGTTGACAACGGTCGCCCGCGGGCGGGTGTATGACTGGAGCCACGCGATCGGTCGCGGCGCGGCAACCGGTACCGGCTTCAACTACGTGCAGGCGATGTGCCTCGACAAGAACGGCAACGCCTATACCGCCAACCGCGGCAACGAAAACAATTTCGGCATGCGCGTCAATCATGTGAAGATCGGCAGCGGGCCCGGCGACGAGGATCTGCTGGCCGAGTTCTTCCAATACGGCGAGGGCGACGGCAAATCGATCTGGCCATTCGGCGTTGCGATCGACAGCGCGCGCGATCGCGTCTATTGCTCTGACGAATGGACGAACACGATCTCGGTGTTCGACAACAGCGGCAAGTTCATCACTAAATTCGGCAAGCCGGGCAGCGGCGACGGCGAGTTGTCGCATCCGGCCGGTCTCGCGGTCGAAAGCAACGGCAACCTGATCGTTGCCGACAGCGGCAACAATCGGCTGCAGGTGTTCAGCCCGGAGGGCCGGTTCCTTGGCAAATGCGGCGGCGCCGGCAAGGCGCCCGGCGAATTCAACCAGCCGTGGGGCGTGACGGTCGACAACGATGGCCACATCTTCGTCGCCGATTGGGGCAATCATCGCATCCAGAAATTGTCGCCGCAGGGCAAGTGCCTGATGTGCATCGGCAGCTTCGGCAAGAGCAGCAAGCCGGAAGGTTCGTACGCGGTCACCCCGCTTGGCCCCTTTGTCGCGGCCGAGGGGGAGCGCGCCGGCCACCCGCGGACCGACCAGTTCAATCACCCGACCGATGTCGCGATCGACAGCGACGGCGACATCTATGTCTGCGATTGGGGCAATCACCGGATCTGCATTTTCGACAGTGAAGGCGGCCCGATCACAACGCTGGTCGGCGATTCGCAAGTCATGTCGAAATGGGGTCAGATGAGCGTCAGCGCCAATCCCGACATGATGAAGGCGCGGCGCCGCGTGAAAAGCCTCGAGCCGGAATGGCGGTTCTGCTTCCCGACGGCGGTC
>DATJSO010000053.1:0-2495 GCA_035504075.1 Allostellaceae bacterium
GCCGATCAATGCCAGCGGCCGCTCGGCGGTCTGCAACACGTCAAGCGCGCGCTCGATGTCCATCGGCATCGCCTGGGTGCGCGGCGGCTCGGGGCACTTGGCGACCTTGGCAACCTTGTCCTCGTCGCACGAGCCGGTGATCAAATCGTCGGCGATATCGAGATAGGAGGCGCCGGGCCGGCCGTAGGTCGCCTGGCGGTAGGCCATCTCGACATAGAACGGGATGCGGTTGACGTGCTCGATCGCGTGCGCCCATTTGGAAACCGGCGTCGCCGCCAATACCTGGCGCTCTTCCTGGAAGGCGCCCATGCCGTTGCGGTAGGTCTCCGACGCGCCGCCGATCAAGATCATCGGCCAGCAATTCTGCTGCGCGTTGGCGAGGCCGGAGAGGCCGTGGATGACGCCGGGGCCGGTCACGACGATGCAGGAGCCCGGCCGCTGGGTCAGATAGCCGACGGCGCCGGCGGCGTAGGACGCGGCCTGCTCGTTGCGCATGCCGATATAGGGCAGGCCGACCTTTTGCGCCGCCTCGGCGATCGGCCCGACGGGAAACCCGACGACGCCGAACATGAATTCGACGCCCTGCTCTTTCAGGCTCTTTGCCAGCAAGTCGGCGCCTTTGATCTCAGCCATGTTTCCTCCTGTGGGTGCGGGCGGCCGCTTGCCAAACCCGGGTCCGCCAAATCCGAACGCCGGTCAGATTACGCATTTATGGCGATCCCGGCAAATGCGCTCGTCCGCGGCAGCCTTGTGCGCCGCGGGGCTGGCGTTGCGCCGCCGGCATGGCTCGGCATCGCTCGGCATGGCTCGATGGAGCGGCGTCTAGCGGTCGCCGGGCGGCGTCGGCGTCCCGGCGCTGTCGCGAAACTGGCCGCGCAGGGCCGCCTCGATCGTCTGGTGCAACAGGCGCCGCGCATCGATGGCATCGAGCGCCAGATCCTCGCTGTAGAGCGCGAACGACCGGGCGCACATCCGTGCGATGGCGGCGACGACCTGCCGATGCGTCAGCCGCCCGCCGATATAGGGATCGGTATAGATGACCGCGGCGTCGAGAATGCAGCCGTCGGCGCCGCGCCGATGCGCCGCCGCGCGACTGCTGTCGATCCCGGGCTCCGCCTGCGCCGACATCGTCGCCGCCGCCGGCGACAGCGCGAATGCGGCGGCAACGACGCAGAGCGCGATCCGCCGCGTTGCGCCAACAAGCGCCATTTCATGTCCCGCCACGGCGATCGCCTCGGCGCGCGAAGGCGAGCCGCGCCGCGAGATCGGCTTGCCTTCGGCGAGCCCGGCTCAGGCTCGCTCCGCCGACGATGTCGCTCGTTCCGGCGGTCTGCGTCAACGCGGCAGCGGCGCGCCTTTGGTTTCGCGGCCGAGTAGAACGGCGATGATGCTGAACAACGCGAAGCAGGTCATCACCGCCGTGACCTTGTTGAAGCTGCCGAACAGGCCGACGAGCAGGCCGGCGACGAGCGGACCAAAGCTGGTGATGATCCGCGCCGAGCCGGTGCAGAAGCCGACCGCGGTCGAGCGGATATGCGTCGGGAACAGTTCCGGCAGATAAACCGCGAAGCCGGAGAACACGCCGAACACAAAAAACCCGAAGATCGGCAGCACCACCGGGTACCACGGGTAATAAGCGGGCAGGCCGAGATAGAGCGTCAGGCCGGCGGCGATCGTGCCGGCGCTGTAGAGGCCGATCGTCGCGCGTCGCCCGAGCAGGTCGGCGAGGAAGCCGAACGCGATGTAGCCGGCGATGCCGCCGAGGCTCCACAGCATGATGCCGTGGCTGACAAACGGCGCCGCCGCGTTGGCGTTGGCGACGCCGCTCTTCTGCACCATCAGCGAGAGGATCGTCGGCAGCCAGATATTGGTGGTCCAGATCGCCAACAGCGAACCGAGGCCGAACAGCAGCCCGACGATCGTGTTGAAGCGGTTGTCGCGGTTGAACAACTGCACCGGCACAAAGCGCATGAACTCGCCGTCGCCCGCCTCGCGCCGCGTCCCGGCGGCGATCGCGCGGCGGCGCTGCTGCACGTCGGCGAAATGGTCCGGGTCGAGCATGCGCTTGCGGATGAAGCCGAGCAGCACCGCCGGAATGATGCCGATAAAGAAAACGTACCGCCAACCGTACGGGCCGACGATGCCGTAGGCCCACGAGCCGACAAACGTGCCGACCGCGCCCCCGGTCATCATGCAGCCGGCGATCTTCGCGCGGTGCGTCTCGCCGAGCGCTTCCGCCAATAGCGGGATGCCGACCATCAGTTCGGCGCCCGTCCCGAGACCGGCGATAAAGCGGTAGATCGCGAAATCCCAAATGCCGTGCGACAAGCCCTGCAGCGCGGTAAAGATCGCGTACAGCGCGATGCTGAACGCCAGCGTGCGCACGCGGCCGATGTAATCGGCGAGGATGCCGAAGACGAAGCCGCCAAACGCCCAGCCGAGCAGCCCTGCCATCGCCAAGAGGCCGCCCCATTTGCCGATCGCGGCGATCGGCG
>DATJSO010000054.1:0-4147 GCA_035504075.1 Allostellaceae bacterium
GCCTCGACCGGGCGGTGCCGTGCCAGCGACTGGTAGATCGCGCGGCCCGCCTCGGTGTCGATCCGCGATTGCAACTCCCAGCTCTCGCCGCGTGTCGAGAGTTCCGTGATCAGCGCAAACAGGTCGTCGCAATCGTCTTCGTGCGTACATGTCAGAAATGCCAGCCGCCCATCATGCTCGATGACCCGGTCATCGTCCTCGGCAAAGCCGAGTTCGTTAAGGGCGTTATCGAGCGCCCGGCGTGAGGCGACAAGAAGCACCGTGACGTGCAGACGGCCGCCAGCCTGCGGCGCCTCCTTTTCAGCCATCGCCTCTCCTCGACCAGCCGCCCGCGCGGCCCATGCCGGGCGACCGCGCCGGGCGAGGCGTAACCGAATACAGGCTGCGGGGCTTGCGGCGCAACCCCGTTATCCCCGGCGCGGCGCCACGATCAGCCGAGCCGGCTCTGGCCGAGGCGGCCGACATGCACGTCACTATGGACGCCGACATTCATCAACAGGCCAAACCCCCACATCACGGTCAGCATCGCGGTCCCGCCATAGGAGATCAGCGGCAGCGGCACGCCGACCACCGGGATCAGACCCATCACCATTGCCATATTGATGAACGCGTAGAGGAAGAAATTGACGGCGATCCCGAGGCCGAGCAAGCGGCCGAATTGGCTGCGGCTCCTCAGCGCGATCGCGAAGGCGTAGCCGATCACGAGTATATACAGGCACAGCAGCGCCAGACCGCCAACCAGTCCAAGCTCTTCGGCGATCATCGTGAAGATGAAGTCGGTCTGCTTCTCGGGCAGAAAGCTCAGATGGCTTTGCGTGCCGTGCAGAAAACCCTTGCCGAACAGGCCGCCCGAACCGAACGCGATCTTCGATTGCAGGATGTGGTAGCCGGCCCCCAGCGGATCGCGGTCCGGGTTGAGGAACGTGTACAGGCGGACCTTCTGGTAGCCGCGCAACATCGACCAGCCAATCGGCGCCGCGCCGGCGGCCGCCAGCGCGCCGACGGCAAACATCCACACCCGGGCGCCGCCGAGATAGAACATGACGGCGCCGGCCGCGAGCAGCATCATCGCGGTGCCGAGATCCGGCTGCTTTAGCACGAGCGCGGTCGGCACCGCAATCATCGCCGCTGGCACGAAGAGATAGCGGAGCCGGGCCGCGTTCTCCTCGGAAGTGCTGTGAAAATAGCGCGCCAGCGCCAGCACCATCGCCAGCTTCATGATTTCCGACGGCTGCAGCTGGAAACCGCCGAGATCGATCCAGCGCTGCGCCCCGAGACCGGCATGGCCGCGCAGATCGACAAACACGACGAGAACGAGCGCGGCGCCGTAGATCCAATAGGCACTGCGAAACCAGTAGCGCAGATCGACCAGCGCCGCGGCGATCATCGGTATCAGGGCGATCGCAAAGCGGGTCATCTGGCGCGACGCCCACGGCTCGACATTGCCGTTTGCCGCCGAATAAAGCATCGCAAAGCCGAGGCCGGCGATCATCGCGACCAGCAGCACCAGGCCCCATTGCAGGTTGCGAATCTTTTCCGCGAGGCGCGGTTCGCGCCGCCCGATATCGGAGGAGAGGCTCGCCATGTCAGCCCGAACGTGCGACGACCGCCATCGGCGCCGTCGCAGCCGGCGCCGGCGGAGGGCTGTCGGGCGGCGGCAGCCGCCGCGCCGGATCGCGTTTCTGCACCTCGAGCAATACGTCGGCGACGATCGGCGCCGCCACGGCGCCGCCCTCGCCGCCCTGCGTCCCGCCATGCTCGACAACCGCGGCAGCGACATAGCGCGGCGCATCGATCGGGGCAAAGCCGACAAACAACGCGTGGTCGCGGTCCTTCCATGGGACCCTGGCGCCGGTCAGCACGCCGTGCTCGCGCTCGGCGGCGGTGATGCGGTGGACCTGCGAGGTGCCGGTCTTCCCGCCCATCGCGAAGGCGGGATCCTTGATGCGGGCATGGTACGCCGTGCCGCGCGGTTCGTTGACGACCGAGACCATCGCCGCGATGACGATGGCGATGTTCTCCGGGCTGACGCCGAGCGGCGCAAAGTCGGGCGGCGCGGGGTCGCCCCCCGCCGGCATGCGCCCGTTCTCGCGCACGATGTGCGGCACGACGGCGCGTCCCGTCACCAGCCGCGCCGCCATCGTCGCCAGCTGTAATGGCGTCACGAGCACGAAGCCCTGGCCGATTCCGGTGATCAACGTTTCGCCGTGCTGCCACGGCACGCCCAACGTCGCGAGCTTCCATTCGCGGGTCGGAATGAGGCCGCCGCGCTCGCCGGGAATGTCGAGGCCGAGCGGCGCACCATAACCGAACCGATGCGCCATCGGGGCGATGTTGTCGATGCCGGTGCGGCGCGCCGTCTCGTAAAAAAAGACGTCGCACGATTCCTTGATCGCGTCATGCAGGCGCAGCGTGCCGTGGCCGCCGTGTTTCCAGCAATGAAAGACCGCGTTGCCGAGCCGAATGAAGCCGGGACAAGTGATCTCGGTCTCCGGCGTGATCGCGCCGACCGCCAGCGCCGCCAGTGCGACCGTCGGCTTGAACGTCGATCCCGGCGGGTACATGCCGGCGATCGCCTTGTCGGTCAGCGGCTTGCGCGGGTCGTTCGCCAGTTCCTGCCAGGCCGCCTCGCTCAGTCCCTGGGAGAACAGCATCGGGTCGTAGCTCGGGCTCGATGCCAGCGCCAGCACGTCGCCCGTCGGCGCGTCGAGCAGCACGCACGAGACGCTGGGCTCCGTCGCGCAGCGTTGCATCGTGAAATTTTGCATCGTCATGTCGAGCGCGACCGTTACGTCCTCGCCCGGCTGTCCCGGCTGCCTGGCGAGTTCGCGGATCACCCTGCCGTAGGCGTTGACCTCGATCTCGCTGGTGCCGGCGCTGCCGCGCAGCACCAGGTCCCGCGCCTTTTCGACGCCGCTTTTGCCGATGCGGAAATCGGGCAGTTCGAGCAGCGGGTTGCCGTCGACCTCCCGCTCCGACGCCTTGGCGACGTAGCCCAACGGGTGCGATGCGGTCTGCCCGTAGGGATAATTGCGTATCAAGCCCTGCTCGATCGCGACGCCGGCCAACTCGGGGATCGCGACCTCGATCTTTGCCATCTCGTCCCAGCTGAGGTTCGCGCGCACTTCCAGCGGCACGAAGCTGTGATGCTGCCGCGCCTCGCGCTCCAGCCGCCGGCGATCGTCGGCGTCGAGGCCGATCAATGAACCGAGCGCGACGAGCGTCGCGTCAAGGTCGCTGGTCTGTTCGGGCACGACGACGACGCGGAAATTGTGCTTGTTGTCGGCGAGCGCGACGCCGAAGCGATCGAGGATACGGCCGCGCGGCGGCGCCAAGAGGCGCAGGTTGATGCGGTTCTCGTCGGAGAGCAGCGTGTAGCGGGCCTTGTCGAGGACCTGCAACTGATACATGCGCGCAACCAGCACGGCGGCGAGCGCCAATTGACCGCCGCCGAGCAGTGCCGCCCGCCGGGTCAGAAGCTTGTCGCGTTGCGACTCGCGCGGCATCGGCCCGCGTCGTCAGCGCAGCGCCATCACCCGGCGGCGCCCATCAGCGCCCGCTGGGTGCGCCCCAGGGCAAAACTCGCGGCCGGGAAAATCGCTATTGTCAGCACGGTGCGAAAGACCGTCGCGCGAAAACCGGAGAGGCTCAGCTGCATCAGGCAATGCATCAGCCACAGGCCGAACAGTGCGATGATCGCCAGCAGCGTAAAGCCGCTCCACACGAAAGGAAAGGCGCGGTTGACGAAATGCCGGCGCTGCCGCAGCACCGCCGCGCGCGCCAGCAGCAGCAGCAGCGCGGTGACGCCGACCGGACCCCCGGTCAGGAGATCCACCGCAAAACCGATGACGAACAGGCCGCTCGCCGGCAGCAGATCGGGCCGGTAGATCGACCAATGGTATACCGTCATCAGCGCGAAAGCCGGAGTGAGCGCGGCATAACCCGGGATGCGGACCGGCATGATCGCGAACAGCGCGGCCATGACCGTCGTCGCGATCGGCAGCAGCCGGACAACGCCGCTGTTGGCCCGCGGCAGCGGTGGCAGGCTGGAAACGCGCGGCGTCATCACCTCAGCGCACGGTGGCCGCGTCGATCGGCGGCCGGCCGGCCGGCCGGGGCTGCCGCGCGATCGTCACCGGGGATGGCA
>DATJSO010000055.1:0-21613 GCA_035504075.1 Allostellaceae bacterium
CCATTTTCTCAATGGGAGGTTGCTATGAAACGTCTGTCACGTCGCACGCTGCTCGCCGCCGCACCGGCCGCGATCGCCTTTGGCGGTCCGCTGCTCGCGCCACGGCCGGCGCGGGCAAAGAATTACGACCCGGGTGTCACCGACCACGAGATCAAGATCGGCAACTCCGCCGCCTACAGTGGCCCGGCATCGTCCTATGGCACGATCCCCAAATGCGAGGCCGCCTATTTCAACATGATCAACGAGCAAGGCGGGGTGAACGGCCGCAAGATCAACTTCATCTCATACGACGACGCCTACACGCCGCCGAAGACTTTTGAAATGACGCGCAAGCTCGTCGAGGAAGACCATGTCTTTCTGATATTCGATACGCTCGGGACGCCGACCAATACGGTGATTTGGAAATACATGAACGAGCACAAGGTGCCCCAACTGTTCGTCGGCACCGGCGCGACTAAGTGGGACGATCCGAAGGGTCATCCGTGGACAATGGGCTGGCAGCCGAGCTACCAGGCCGAAGGACGCATCTATGCTGCGTATACGTTGGCGCATAAGCCCGACGCCAAGGTCGGCGTGCTCTACCAGGACGACGATTTCGGCAAGGATTATATGAAGGGCATCAGCGACGGGTTCGGCGCCAAGGCCGCCTCAATGATAAAGGTGCGGGCGACCTACGAGACCACCGATCCGACCGTCGACTCGCAGATCGTCGACATGCATGCAAAAGGCTGCAATGTCATTATCAACTGCGCAATTCAGAAGTTTGCCGCGCAGGCGATCAAGAAGGCGGCGGAGATCGAATGGAAGCCGCTGCACATCGTCAGCGGCATCGGCAATTCGGTCGCCGGGACGCTGAGGCCAGCCGGGCTGGAGAATTGCAAGGGGATCGTTTCCGATTTCTTCCTGAAGGATCCGACCGATCCGCAGTGGCAGAATGATGCCGGCTACAAATGGTGGGTCGGCTTCATGGACAAGTATTATCCACAGGGCGACAAGACCGACGGCTCCAACGTCTTTGCGCCGTCGGTCGCCGCCACGCTCATTCACGTGCTGAAGGCGTGCGGCGACGACCTCACGCGCGAAAACGTCATGACGCAGGCGGCGCACCTCAACCTGACCCTGCCGATGCTGCTGCCGGGCATGCGGGTCACGACCAGCCCGACCGACTTCGCGCCGGTCAAGCAGGTGCAGATGGGGCGGTTTGACGGCGAACGCTGGCAGTTGTTCGGCCCGCTGTTGACGGGCGTCGTCGGCTGATCCGGCGGCGGCGCGACGCGGTCAGGCGCGGCGGTCGAGCCGGCGGTAGGTGCGGCCCTTCCAGCTGACCCGGCCGCCGCGGTACAGCGCCGCGCTGTACCAGGCGAGGGCGGCGATCGCCGTATACCCGGCTGGAAACAATAGGCCGATGGCGGCCGGGACGCGGAAACGCCGAGTGCTGGCGAGTTGCAGGCCGAGGACCGAAATCGAGCCGAGGAGCGCGCAGGCAAAGCCGGCCGCAGCGGCATCCGACGCCTGCCGCACGGCGAGGATGCCGGTCAGAACCGGCAGCAGCAGCGCCGACCAGGCCAGCACCATCGCGGCGCTTGCCGCCGCGATGGTCGCCGCGCCGTCGCCAAGAATCTCGGTGGCGTTCTTGGCAAACCCCTGCCACAAGGATGCGAAATCGGCGTATAGGCGGGCCTGCACGAGATCCTCGGCGCCGAGCATGCGATAGCGCCAGCCCTGCCGCTTGACGCGCAACGCCAGCGCCTTGTCTTCGGCCACCTCCGCCTGCACCGCGCCATGCCCGCCCGCGGCGAAATACGCCTCCCGGCGGATCAGCATAAACTGGCCGTTGACCGAAATGTCGTGCGAAGCCGGATCGTCGACCCGGCGCAGATCCTGCACGCAGGCGATCAACACCAGTGCGGCCGGAACGATCAGTCGTTCCCAGAAGCCGACGAGGGCCGGGAACGTGTTCAGCGACAGGAAATCGATCCGGTGCTGCGTGGCCGCCGCGACCGCCACCTGGATCGCCTCTGGCGCAGCCCTTACGTCGGCGTCGATGAAGCACAGCCACTCGGTGTCGCTCGCCAGCGCGCCCCGCCAGCAGGCATGCGGCTTTCCCATCCAGCCCGCGGGCAACCGTCCCGCGTCGATCAGCATGATACGCGGGTCGGACAGCGCGGCGCGGGACACCGCCTCGCCCGTCCCGTCCTTCGACCCGTCATCGACGACGATGATGCGCGCGCGACTGCCGAGGCCGCGCTGCGCCGACAATGAGGCAAGGCAGTCGGTGATATTGGCAATCTCGTTGCGCGCCGGCACGATCAGCGCGACGTCTGCCGCGGCCGGCGCTGCGGCCAGCGGCAGCCGCCCGAGCGACATCGACCGATACGCCGAAAACTGCCGCACGATGCGCAGCAGCAGCCAGCCGATCAGCGCTGCCCACGCGACTCCGACCGACAAAACGGCCATCTAGTTCGCCCGGCCCTCCGGCGTTCCGCCCCGCGGCCGCGGTTGCCGGCCGTAGCGGGCGAGTAAGCCGCGGCGCGATATCCACACTTCGCAGCGCCCGCGCAGGAAGCCTTGCCGTTCAAGGGCGGCCGGATTGAAGGCGCGCGTCAGTGCCCAGGCGTTGAAGCAGTCTCCGATGAAATGCAGCTGCCCCAGCACCGAGACGGGCGCTTCAATCCGTTCGAACCCGTGCCGCTCGGCCAGACGGCGGATCTGCGTCTCCCCCAACCGCCGCGACAACGTCGCATCGCCGCGAAAAACCCGCACTTTCTGCCAGATCGGGTCGCGGTCGGCGAACTCGGCGAGCAGCTGCAGCGAGCGAAATACGCGGCGCCGCATCTCGCTCGCCCAGGCAAGATCGGGGGCGCCGTTTTTGTAGGGCGGCAGGTGCTCGTTCCACAGATGCAGCGTGCCGACCGGCTCGCCCTCGCCGACGGCCGTGCCGTCGGACAGCGTTATTGTGTCGCGGGCTGCAACCAGCCCCAGACGGAATACGCAAACCGGGTCGTCGGTGTATTCGCGAATGCCGTGAAACGCGCGCAGCAACGCATCGACAGAGCCGACGACCACGACCCAGAAACCCTTGCGGGAGGCGTCCGCCGCTGCGAGCTTGAAGCGCGCTTCGGGGCGCGGCGCCGCCTCGCTGGACACCACCTATCCCCGCCCAGGCGCGACGCCGGCGCGGCCTCGCGCGGAAGCTGTTGCTCCTCGGTTTGTCGGCATCCTGACCTCCGGAACCAACAAACGCTGAGCTAATGTTTATGATCCATTCCGCGAAATGCAAGTCCAGGTCGTATCGGCTAAATCGAACCGTCCGACAAACCGGCTACCGTCACAACAGACCGCGCAGCATCGCGACAAGCGGCTTGTCGGCGGGCGGCATCGGATAGTCGCCGAGGCGCGCCGGACGTACCCAGGCGAGCCGCTGGCCCTCGCGTGCGATCACGATGCCTGACCATTTGCGGCAGACATACAACGGCATCAGCAGATGGAAATCGGCATAGGGGTGTGACGCGAACGTGAATGGCGCGAGGCAGCTCTCGTGCACGTCGATGCCGAGTTCCTCGGCGAGTTCGCGGACCAACGCCAACTCCGGCGTCTCGCCCGGCTGCACCTTGCCGCCGGGAAATTCCCACAACCCGGCGAGATGCTTGCCGGCCGGTCGCTCGGCCAGCAGCACGCGGCCGTCCGGATCGATCAGCGCGACCGCCGCGACGAGGAGGATCGGGCGGCCAGGCTCAGCTTCGGTAGCTGCCGTTGATATCGACATAGCCATGGGTCAGATCGCAGGTCCACACGGTCGCTCGGCCGCCGCCGATGCCGAGATCGACCGCGATGCGGATCTCACGCCCCTTCATATGCTCGGCGACCGGACCCTCGCGGTAGCCGGGAACCGGCGCGCCTTCCGCCGCAATCTGTATGCCGCCGATCGCGATCGACAGACGGTCGCGCTCCGCCCTTTCGCCGGCTTTGCCAACCGCCATGACGAGGCGCCCCCAATTGGCGTCACCGGCCGCGAGCGCGGTCTTGACGAGCGGCGAATTGCCGATCGCAAGGCCGATGCGACGCGCCGCACGCTCGCTTTCGGCGCTGCTGACCTCGATCGTGACGAATTTCTCGGCGCCTTCGCCGTCGCGCACGACCTGCTGCGCCAGATCGGTCATGACCGCGAGCAGCGCGCGGCGAAAATCGCCGAGCCGGGGATCTTGCGCGGCGCCGATCGTGGCGTGCTCTACCCGCTGCGTCGCGCACAGCAGCAGCGTATCGCTGGTCGAAGTATCGCTGTCGACGGTGATCGAGTTGAAGCTCGGTACGGTCAGTTCGGCGAGCATCGGCTGCAATACCGCAGAGGGCAGGCTTGCATCGGTAAAGATGTAGACGAGCATCGTCGCCATGTCCGGCGCGATCATGCCCGATCCCTTGGCAAACCCGTTGATGCGCACCGGCGCACCGTCGATTGCCGCGGCAGCGGTTGCGCCTTTTGGGAACGTGTCGGTGGTCATGATCGCGCGCGCCGCCTTCTCCCAGTCCTCGGGCGCCAGCAGCGGAATCATTTTTGGCAGCGCGTCGGTGATGCGGTCGCTCGGCGGTGCCTCGCCGATGACGCCGGTCGAGGCGATCAATACTTCGCGCGGGTCGCAGCCGACCAGCGCGGCCGTCGTCGCCGCCGTTCGTTCGACGACGTCGCGGCCGGCGCGGCCGGTAAACACGTTGGCGTTGCCCGAATTGACGACGATCGCGCGCGCCGTGCCCCGCGGCAGGCACTCGCGGCACCAGATGACCGGCTCGCCCGGCATCGTGGACTGCGTGAACACGCCGGCCACCGTGCTGCCCGGCGCCAGATCCACGAGCATCAGGTCGTCGCGCCCGCCGTATCGCACGCCCGCGGCATACGCAGCCAGACGCACGCCGGCGATCGGCGGCATCGTCGGAAAGCGCGGCGGCGCAAGCGGCGAGACGGCAGGCATCGTCAAATCTCCCGGATGCGGGGCAGGACTTGTTCTCCGAACATCGTCAGCGCTTCGATCAGGGCGGCGGGCGCCGTGTCCGGGGTCTGGAAGAACAGGTCGAGGGTGCCAACCCCGGCTTCGGCGCGGCAGCGCGCGACCTGCTCGACGACGCTTTCGGGGCAGCCGATAAATGTCGTGGGCAACGTGCCGCCGACGTTCGCCGTTCGCGCCTCGCCGGCGACATTGCGGGAATCGAGCCGGATCAACTCCTCGCCGATCGCGGCCGGCAACGGCAGCGGCGATTGGTCCCACATCCGCGCCAGCCCGGCCGCCGCCTTTTCGTCGCTTTCGGCAAGCAGGATGTTCGCGCGATAGATCAGCTGTTCGGGCGCCGGCTGCCAGCCTTCGCGGGCGCAGGCGTCGCGGTAAAACTGCGCCGCCCGCGCGATGACCGGGAACGGCGCATAGGAAAGGCCAAGCCCAAGACGATGGCGTGCTGCGAACTCGCAGGACTCGCGACTGGTGCCGAGCACATAGGTCGGCGGATGCGGCTGCTGCCGGCTGCGCGGCCAGACCGCGACGGTGCGGAACTGGAAATACCGGCCCTGCCAGCCGAAGGGCTGCGGCTCGGTCCAGGCCCGCAAGATCAGCTCCATCGCCTCGGTCGTACGCTCGCGTGCCTCTTCCGGGTTGAGGCCATAGCTCAAATATTCGCCGGTCGTACCGCGCAGCAGGCCGACGACGAGCCGGCCGGGCATCAGGTTGTCGAGCAGCGCGACTTCTTCGGCGGTACGCACCGGATTGCCGTGCGACACGATCGGGCCGAGCACGGCGATCCTGATCCGCGTCGAATGCCCCGCGAGGTGCGCCGCAACAACCAGCGGCGCCGGCGTCAGCCGGCGATGCGAATAATGATGCTCGGCGACGCTGATCCAATCGAACCCGAGCCGTTCGACGAGCGCAAGCCGCTCGAGCATGCCGCGATAGGCCGCGGCGCCCGCCTCGGCGTCGTAGGCGATGGGCGGCACCGGCCAGCCGGAGGGCGGCCGCTGCGGTGGCCGGTAGTGCGCGGTTTCGAAAAATGAGACCTGCATGGCTCTCGCCCAGACCGAGGAGCGACTTTCTTATTCCAGTCGTTCGCCAAAGGAAATCCCCGGGCGACATGGTGCGGGGAATTGATTGTCGCGTCACCTGGCCCACCCCGCCTGAATTGACACCCCGGCGGCCGCGGCCTATCTGTCAACCGTCGCCGTGTGCTCGCTCGCTCGTCATTCGATCCGCATTCCGAGGTCCTCATGTTCGGCGCCTTAGCCCGGCGGCTGTTCGGCTCCGCCAATGACCGCTACATCAAACGGCTCGGGCCGTATGTCGAGCAGATCAACGAACTGGAGCCGGCGCTGGAAGAATTGTCGGACGAGGCTCTGCGCGCCCGTACCGCCGAATTCCGCGAACGATTGGACCAGGGTGCCGAAATCGACGATCTCCTGGTCGAGGCGTTCGCGACGGTGCGCGAAGCAGCCAAACGAACGCTCGGACAGCGGCATTTCGACGTCCAGTTGATGGGTGGCATCGTCCTGCATCGCGGCATGATCGCCGAGATGAAAACCGGCGAGGGCAAGACGCTGGTTTCGACCCTGCCGGTCTACCTCAACGCGCTGAGCGGCAACGGCGTGCATGTCGTCACGGTCAACGACTACCTGGCGCAGCGCGATGCCGAATGGATGGGGCAGATCTATCGCTTTCTCGGCATGAGCGTCGGCTGCATCGTCCACGAACTCGACGATTACGAGCGGCAGCAGGCCTATCGCTGCGACGTGACCTACGGCACCAACAACGAGCTGGGGTTCGACTATCTGCGCGACAATATGAAATTTCGCCTCGAAGAGATGGTGCAAAGACCGTTTCATTACGCGATCGTCGACGAGGTCGACTCGATCCTGATCGATGAGGCGCGCACCCCGTTGATCATTTCGGGCCCGACGGAAGACAATTCCGAACTCTACATCTCGGTGGACAAGCTGATCCCGGCCTTGGGCGAAGAAGACTTTGAAAAGGACGAAAAGCAGAAGACCGTCACGCTGACCGAAACCGGCCAGGAAAGAATGGAAACGCTGCTGCGCCAGCACGGGTTGCTCAGCGCCGGCGGGCTCTACGATATCCACAACGTCTCGCTGGTCCACCACGTCAACCAGGCGCTGCGGGCGCACAAGCTGTTTGCCCGCGATACCGAATACATCGTGAAGGACGACAAGATCGTCATCATTGACGAATTCACCGGCCGCATGATGGAAGGGCGGCGTTATTCGGAAGGGCTGCACCAGGCGCTCGAAGCCAAGGAGAACGTCACCGTCCAGAACGAAAACCAGACGCTGGCGTCGATCACGTTCCAGAACTACTTCCGAATGTATCCGAAGCTCGGCGGCATGACCGGCACGGCGATGACCGAGGCAGAGGAATTCGGCGACATTTACAAGCTCGAAGTCATCGAGATACCGACAAACGAGGCGGTGCGCCGGCTCGACAACGACGATGAGGTCTACCGCTCGACCCGCGAAAAGTTCACGGCGATCGCCCAACAGGTCCTGGAATGCCAGATGCGGCAGCAGCCGGTGCTGTGCGGCACCGTCAGCATCGAGAAATCCGAGGAATTGTCGGCACTGTTCAAGCAGCACAAGATCGCGCACAACGTCCTGAACGCGCGCTACCACGAGCAGGAAGCCTATATCATCGCCCAGGCCGGCCGGCCCGGCGCCGTCACGATCGCCACCAACATGGCGGGCCGCGGCACCGACATCCAACTGGGCGGCAACCTCGATATGCGCCTGAAAAACGAGCTTTCGGCGTTCGAGGATGCGGCCGAGCGCGAGCGGCGCGCGGCGACGATCCGCGGCGAAATCGACGCGGCGCGCGAGGTCGTGCGGCAGGCCGGCGGGCTTTACGTCGTCGGCAGCGAGCGGCATGAAAGCCGGCGCATCGACAACCAACTGCGCGGCCGCTCGGGCCGTCAGGGCGACCCCGGCGCGTCAAAATTCTTCGTCTCGCTCGAAGACGATCTGATGCGGATCTTCGGCTCGGAGCGCATGGATTCAATGCTGCAGCGCCTCGGGCTCAAAGAGGGCGAAGCGATCATTCATCCTTGGGTCAACAAGGCGCTGGCCAAGGCGCAGGAAAAGGTCGAGGCGCGCAATTACGATATCCGCAAGCAGCTGCTGAAATACGACGACGTGATGAACGACCAGCGGAAGGTCGTCTATGAACAGCGCCGCGAGATCATGAGCGCACAGGAGGTGGCTGCGACGGTCGCCGACATGCGCAACGATGCGATCGCCGATGTTGTGGCCCGCGCAATCCAGGAAAATGCGCTGCCCGAGCAGTGGGATATCGAGGCGCTGCACGCCGAGTGCCAACGTCTTCTCGCGCTCGATCTGCCGCTCGTCGACTGGGCGCGCGAGGAGGGCATCGACCGCGAGACGGTCGAGGATCGCATCGTCGCCGCGGCCGACCGGCTGATGGCCGAGAAAGCCGCCAATTACGGCAGCGAACTGATGCGCATGGCCGAGAAGAGCCTGCTGCTGCAATTGCTCGACCATACCTGGAAGGATCACCTGTTAACGCTCGATCATTTGCGTCAGGGGATCAACCTGCGCGCCTATGCCCAGGTCGACCCGTTGAACGAATACAAGCGCGAGGCCTTTCAGCTGTTCGAAGACATGCTGAACGGCCTGCGCGACCAGGTGACCTCGGTCTTGAGCCACGTCGAACTGCGCATGCAGCCGCCCGAACCGGAGCCGACGCCGTTCGGCGAATTGTCCTATTCGGAATCGATGTCGTTGGAGCGCGAGGAGGTGCTGGTCGAGGCCGACGCGCAGCCGGCCGGCGGCAACGGCGGTGCGCGCGGCCGCGGCCGCCGCCGCGGCAACGGCCAGTCGAGAGGCAATGGCGCCGCCGGCCCGCGGCGGCTGGAGGAAGGCGGCGAACGCGGCCTTGCTGCCGCCGCCGCGACGGCGCCGCGGGCGCCGTGGGCCGGCACCGGCCGCAATGCCCCCTGCCCGTGCGGCTCCGGCAAGAAATACAAGCACTGCCACGGCCGCATCTGAGGGGTTACCCGGCGGCGAGGCTCTTGGCGACCATCTCGTAGGTATTGGGGCTGAGGCCCGGGAACGCGACGATGCGGTCGAGCGCACCGCGCATCAGCGCCTGCCGCGCCGCCTCATAGCGTCGCCACTGCCCCAGCGGCTGCACGAGCCGCGCTGCCGTCGTCGGATTGGCCTTGTCGAGCGCCAGCACCTCGTCGGCCAGAAAGGCATAGCCCTCGCCGCGGGCGCTGTGAAAATGCAGCGGGTTGGCCTGGCTGAACGTGCCGACCAGCGCACGCAGCCGGTTCGGGTTGGCGCGCGTGAAGGCGGGATGACGGGTCAACGCACGCACCGCATCGATCGTGCCGGGCAGCGACGAGCGGGCCTGCAGGGCGAACCATTTGTCGATGACGAGCGGGTCGTTCTGCCAGCGCCGATAGAATGCGGCAAGCGCCTCGCCGCGTTCGGGGCAGTCGATGTCGACGAGCACCGCCAGCGCCGCCAGCACGTCGGTCATGTTGGCGCCCTGGTCGAACTGCGCCTTGGCGAGCCGGGCGCCTGCGGCCTTGTCGCCGGCTGCGATGTATCCCAGGCAGACGTTGCGCAGCGCCCGGCGGCCGATCGCCCCCGCATCGATCCGGTAGGGGCCGGCATCGGCAAGGTCGCGGTAGGCCGCCGCCAACGCCTCGGCGAGCGCACCGGCAAGCGCGGCGCGCGCTTTTTCCCGGGCCTGGTGGATCGCCTCGACCGCGACGACCGCCATCTCCTCCGCGAGATTGGCTTCGCTCGGCAATAACAGCGCCTCGGCGGCAAAGGCGGGGTCACGGTCGGCATCGGCCAGCGTCTGCCGCATCGCCGCTGCAAGGTCAGGGTCGAGCGGCGACGGCGCACCGCCGCGCTGCAATGCGGCGACCTGGTCGAGCAGCATGCGGGTCGCGACCTGCTGGCCGGCATCCCACCGCGCCACCGGATCGCCGTCGTGGATCGCCAGGAATTTGAGCCGGTCGAGCGGCACGCCCTGCAATTTTACCGGCGCCGAGAAGTTGCGCAGCAGCGACGGCACGGGAGGCGCCGGTACCTCGACAAAACAAAAGCTCTGCCGTTCTTCGGCGGCTTCGAGGACCCGAGTGCCCGGCCGGCCGGCCGCTTCGTCGGCGAGGCGGGTCGGCAATTCGTCGCCATTCGGACCGATGAGGCCCAACGCGAGCGGAATTGGCACCGGCTCCTTTGCGCGCTGGTCGGGAGTGGGCGGGATGCGCTGCGCCACGGTCAGCGAGTAGTTGCGCGCCGCCGCATCATAGGCGTCCTCGACGGTCAGTTCCGGCGTCCCCGCCTGCTCGTACCAGCGCTCAAAGCGGCCGAGATCGACACCGCGCTCGCTGCCCGCCTGCCGCATCGCCGCGAGAAAGTCGCCGATCGTCGCGGCGTGGTTGTCGTTCTTTGCGATGTAAAGGTCCATGCCGCGGCGGAAGCCGTCGGGTCCGAGCAGCGTGTGCATCATGCGGATCAACTCGGCGCCCTTCTCGTACACCGTCGCGGTGTAGAAATTGTCGATGCGCAGGTAGCTTTGCGGCTGCACCGGATGGGCGAGCGGTCCGCCATCTTCGGGGAATTGCGCGGCCCGCAGCGTGCGGATATTGCCGATGCGGCAGACCGCCGCGCTGCCCTGGTCGGCCGAGAACAGCTGATCGCGAAAGACGGTCAGCCCTTCCTTGAGCGACAGCTGAAACCAGTCGCGACAGGTGACCCGGTTGCCGGTCCAGTTGTGGAAATATTCGTGCGCGATGACCCGCTCGATGCCCTGGTAATCGGCGTCGGTCGCGGTCTCCGGTTTCGCCAGCACGTAGCGCGTGTTGAAGATGTTGAGGCCCTTGTTTTCCATGGCCCCCATGTTGAAGTCGCTGACCGCGACGATGTTGAAGACATCGAGATCGTATTCGAGGCCGAACGTTTCCTCATCCCAACGCATCGCCTTCTTCAGCGATTGCATCGCGTGGTCGCATTTATCTTCGTCGCCGCGCCGCACCCAGATCGCCAGCGGCACCTCGCGCCCGGAGCGCGTCCGAAAGCGATCCTCGACCGCGACGAGGTCGCCGGCAACGAGCGCAAACAAATATGACGGTTTCGGGTGGGGATCGATCCAGCGGGCCCAATGCCGCCCGTCCGGCAAGTCGCCCCGTCCGGCCGGATTGCCGTTTGACAGCAGGACCGGATAGCGCACCTTGTCGGCGCGGATCGTCACGCTGTAGCGCGCCATCACGTCGGGCCGGTCGAGAAACCAGGTGATGCGGCGAAACCCCTCGGGCTCGCATTGCGTGCAGAAATTGCCGCCCGAAACATAAAGGCCCGAGAGGGCCGTGTTGCGCTCGGGGGCGATGCGGGTCTCGATGTCGAGGGTAAACCGCTCCGGCACCTCGTCGATGACAAGCGTGCCGTCTGCTTCGATGCGATGATCGCCAGCGGCGAGCGGCCGCCCGTCGAGCGCCAGCGCCGCCAGATCGAGCTCGTCGCCGTCGAGCCGCAGCGCCTTCTCGCCTGTCGATGCAGCCGGGTTTCGGCCCAACGTCAGGTGCGCGACGACCCGCGTAGCCGCGGGGGCCAGATCGAACGCGAGATCGACGGTATCAACGAGAAACGCGGCCGGCCGGTAGTCGGCAAGTCGGGTCGGGCGTGGCGCCGTATCGGCCGATGGGGCATCGAGCATGTTGTACAGTCCTCCGGGGCAGGTCGGACTCAAACGGTAAACGCGTGCCGATGCGCGCTTTTACAACACAGGTAGTGAAATCGGACGGCCTCTGCCAGCGGCGGCACCGTCCAAAATTGCCCACAGGCTCCGCTCCCGCGGCCGGGAGTTCGCCGCCGCCCCGGCTTGCGCCGCGGCGGCGGCGCCGGGTTCTCGGCTAGGCCATGACCTCTTCGGCGGCCGGGACGCTCTTCACCTCATGCGCTTGCAGCCGCGGCAGGACCTCGCGGGCGAACCGCTCGATCTGGTTCATGAACAATTCGTGCGGCAGGCAGCCGCGGTTCATCGCCAGCTGCACCTGGTTGGCGCCAGCGCTTTCGCACGCCTTGATGATGCGCTCGGCGACCTCGTCGGGCGTGCCCATCGGCATGGTCTGCGCCTGCTCCTCGAGCTGCGCCATTGTCAGGTTGCGGAATTCCGAACGCAAATTGGCTGCGGCGCGCAGATTTTCCGGGCGCACATAATCGGTCGAGCTCTGCGACGTGTAGCCGCTTTCGCGCTGCTTGTCGGTCTCGATGAAATTGCCGTGGCTGAACAGCGTGCGATTGAAATAGAGGATGTGCGGCCCGTATTCCTTCAGCGCCTGCGCCTTTGAATCGGCGACATAGGCGGTGACGCCGAGCGACAGGTGGCCGGGCGTGATGCGGTGCCCGGCTTGGGCGAGGCACTTAGCGTAATAGCGGATGATGTCGTCGCGCAGACCCTGATGGCGGCCGAGGCCGGGCGTGATCGGCAGGTTGTGTCGGGCCGCGAATTCGATCGACTCCTTGCTGCCTACGATCGGCATCCAGACCGGCGGGTGCGGCTGCTGCACCGGGCGCGGCCACAGCGCAACGTCGTGATACGACCAGAACCTCCCCTCGTAGTCGAACACCTCCTCCGTCCAGGCGCGGGTTATAATGTCGTAGGCTTCCTCGAAGCGCGCCCGCGAATCCGCCAGTGGCACGTTGTGCACCTGGTACTCGCGCAGAATGCCGCGCGCGAAGCCGGAGATGAGCCGCCCGTTCGACAGGCAGTCGATCATCGCCAGTTCCTCTGCCAGACGCAGCGGCTCGTGCAACGGCAACAGGTTGCCGTAGATCAGCAGCTTCAGGTTCTTCGTGCGCTGCGCCGCCGAGGCCGCCATCAGGTTCGGGCTGTTCATCAGCCCGTAGGGGGAGCAGTGGTGCTCGTTGAAGCCGACCCCGTCATAACCGAGCTTGTCGACCAGTTCCCAGGCGTCGAGATGCTCTTCGTAGGTGCGGACCGCAGTCTTCTCGTCGAAATGGCGTTTGGCAAGCGGATAGGGGAGTTCTTGCGAACCCGCCGCCTTCAGATGATCGAGATTGGCGTCGTAGGCCAGAAGGTCGAAGACGAAAACTTTCACGTGCGCTCTCCATCGCGGCGGGGGATCGTCTGTCAGCCGGTTGGCGCCGGAGGCGGCTGCGTTTGTGGCAACCTCCGCCGGCGCGTAGACTTGCCGAGAGACATACGTCGGCGCCGTTCCGGGCGCCAGCGGAAACCCGCACGAGGCGGCGCGGGTCGCGGCCGCTCGGCGCGGTCAATCCGCCGGCATCGGGTGCTGCGGCCGACCCGGCGCGGGCTGCTGCGCGCGTCGCCCGGCAACCCCCAACAATGCCGTCGCGACCGCGGCGATGACGGCAAAAAGGCAGGCGACCAGGAAAACGTGCTTGGGCGCCAGGCCGTGCGCCAGCAAAAATCCGCCGAGCGGCGCCGCCGCGATGCCGCCCAACCGCCCGATCCCCAGCGCCCAGCCGATGCCGCTCGTCCGCATGCGGGCCGGATACATCGCGCCGCACGCCGCGTTGGAGCCGGTCTGGCTGCCGATCACCGTGGCGCCCGACAGGAAGATGATCGCCAGCAGCGCCAGATAGGGCAGCGCCGCCAACGCCAGCAGCGCGATGAATACCACCCCCGCCGCAAAATTCATCGCCAGCGCCCGCTGCGGCCCGAAGCGATCGATCAGATATCCAAGATAGAGCACGGCGGCGATCGCGCCGAGCGTGTTGAGGCTTGTCGAGAAGACGGCCTGCGCCGGCGTCATGCCGGTCAGGTGCAGGATCTCGGGCAGCCAGAATACGAACAGGAACAGGTTCATCAGGCTGCAGAAAAAGATGATCCAGAGGAGGAGGGTACGGGTCGCATAGCCTTCGCCGAACAGCATCTTGATCGGGTTGCCGGCGAGCGCGGCGCCGTCGGCTCCGCCCGCCGCCTGCGCAATCTCGAGGCGCTGCAGCAGGGCCTGATGGCGCGGCGCAAGCTTTGCCTTCCTGACGAGGAAGCGTGGCGATTCGGGAAGCCACAGGGCCATCACCAGCACCAGCACGAGTGGAAACACTCCGCCGACGACAAAGATGATCGGCCACTGGAAGGAGAGGTGCAGCAGCAGCGAGACGAGCAAGCCGCCGACAAAGCCGCCGAGCGGCGCGCCGGTGAACGTCACCATGATCATCGTCGCGCGGAAGCGCTGCGGCGAGTAGTCGCCGGTCAGCGCGGTCGTTCCGGCAAAGCCGCCGGCGATGCCGACGCCAGTGAAGAAGCGCGTGCCGGCTAGAAACCACAGAGCGGGGGAGGCGGCGCTGGCCAGCGAGGCGACGCCGAACAATCCGATGCTGCCGAGCAGCAAGGGCTTGCGGCCGAACCGGTCGCCGAACGGCCCGGCCAGCAGGGCGCCGACCAGCACGCCGACATTCGACCATAAAAACGCCATCGCGAAGGCTTCGGGCGCCAGATGCCAGGCATGCGTCAGCTGCGGCACCGACCAGCCGATCGAGCCGACATCGTAGCCGTCGCACATCTGGACGAGCGTGCAGATGACCGCGACCCGGATCTGCAGGCCGCCAAGCCGCTGGTTCTCCAGCGCCTGTTCGGTAGCGGAAAGCGTAGCGTCGCTCATTTCTTCGTCTCCTCGCGCCTCCCTGCGGCCGGAGACTTTACGGCAATGGCTGGCGAGCGACGAGTGAGGCAGAGTCGCAGCCATGCGGCACGGCGGCGGGTCGCCGGCCGACCCGGCGCCTTCGGCTCACTGCGCCGCCGCCGCGACCGCCAGTTGCTCGGCGCGGCTGCCGCGCAGCGCCAGCAGCCCCGTCGCGATCGCCGCGATGATCGCGAACAGGCAGGCGCTGAGGAAGATGTGCGTCGGCGCGACGCCGATCTGCAACAGCCAGCCGCCCAGCACCGGCGCGGCGATGCCGCCGAGGCGGCCGACGCCGAGTGCCCAGCCGAGGCCGCTCGTTCGCATGCGCGCCGGGTAGAGTTTGCCGCACGTCGCGTTGGCGCCGGTCTGGCTGCCGATGATCGTCATGCCGGCGAGAAACGTGATCGCCAGCAACAGCGCATAGGGCATCGCGATGAGCGCGATCGTGCCGATGAACACGGTGCCGACTAGATAATGCAGCGCCAGCGACCGTTCCGGGCCAAACCGGTCGATCAACACGCCGAGATAAAGGACGGCGAAGATCGCGCCGCAGTCCCTGAGGCTCGAGGCGAACACGGCCTGCGCCGGCTTCATGCCCATCAGATTGAACACGGTCGGCATCCAGTAGCCGAACAGAAACAAGTTCATCAGGCTGCAGAAGAAGATGATCCACATCAGGATCGTCTGCAGCGCATAGCCGCGGCTGAACAGCATCTTTACCGGGTTGTGCTGTGCGACATCGACGGCATCCGGTTGCCCCGGAGTGATGTTGAGGCGTTGCAGCAGCCTGCGGTCGCGCGCCGATGGGTTGGGCCGGGTCGCCAGGAACCGCGGCGATTCCGGCAGCCAAATTGCGACGATCGGCACCAGGATGAGAGGGAAGCAGCCGCCCAGCAAGAAGATGACCTCCCAGCCGAAATGCGGCAGCAATGCCGCGACGATCTGGCCGCCGACAAAGCCGCCGACCGGCGCGCCGGTAAAGGTCGCCATGATCAGCAGGGCGCGCCGGCGGTGCGGCGCGTAGTCGCCCGCCAGCGTCGCCGCGCCGGGGAACGCGCCGCCGATGCCGACCCCGGTGAAGAAGCGCAGGACCGTCAGCGCAAACAGTGACGGCGCCGCCGCGCTCGCGAGCGAGGCGAGGCTGAAAATCGTCAGGCTGCCGATCAGCAGCGGCCGACGGCCGAAGCGGTCGCCGATCGGCCCGGCCGACAGGGCGCCGGCCAAGATGCCGACGCTCGACCACAGAAACGCCGTCGTAAAGGCCGGCGGCGGCAGGTGCCAGAGGTGGATCAGCGACGGCACCGACCACGCGATCGAGTTGATATCGTAACCGTCGCAGATCTGAATGAGGAAGCACAGCAGCGCGACCCGCAGCTGCAGGCTGCCGATCCGCTGGTTCTCCAAGGCGCTTTCGGTTGCCGACGCGACAGTCTCCGACATGTTCCTTCCCTTTGATTCGTGGTCGCCTGCCGGATTACCGCCGGTCTTGTATTTCAATGTGTTGCATTTCCTCCCCGCCTGCGCAAGCCTCGGTTCGCCGAAATTGCCGCATGAGGCTCTCGATGACGACCCGCCCGCCCGCCGAAATCGGCATGCCCCTCGACGAGGTCGACACCCCGGCGCTTGTCATCGATCTCGCGGCGTTCGAGCGCAACCTGCGCCGCCTCGCCGACCGCGTGCGGGACGGCGGCGCGCGCCTCAGGCCGCACGCCAAGACCCACAAATGCCCCGTCATCGCGCTGAAACAGGTGGAGCTGGGCGCGGTCGGCGTCTGCGTGCAGAAGGTCGGCGAAGCCGAGGCGATGGTTTACGGCGGCGTCAAGGACGTGCTGGTCACCAACGAGGTGGTCGGGCGTCAGAAGCTGCGGCGGCTGATGGCGCTGGCGCATGTCGCGCGCATCGGCGTGTGCGTCGACGATCCGGCACAGATCGCCGATCTCGACGCAGCCGCCGGCGAGGCCGGCGTCGAGGGCCTGCCGGTGCATGTCGAGATCAACATGGGCGGCAACCGCTGCGGCGTCGAACCGGGCCGGCCGGCGCTCGACCTCGCCCGCCGCACCGGTGACGCACGGCATCTGCGCTTTGCCGGTCTCCAGGCCTATCACGGCTCGGCGCAGCACCTGCGCGGCTGGGCGGAGCGACAGCGGGCGATCGCCGGCGCGGTCGAGAAGGCGACGCTGACGCGCGATCTGCTCGTCGCCGACGGCATCGCCTGCGATGCCGTCACCGGCGCCGGCACCGGCACGTTCGAGTTCGAGGCGGCCAGCGGCGTCTATACCGAACTGCAGTGCGGCTCGTACATCTTTATGGATGCCGATTACGGCCGCAACCTCGACCGGGACGGCGCGCCGACCCGCGCCTTCGAGCCGTCGCTGTTTGTCTGGGCGACCGTGATGAGCCGGCCGGCCGCGGAGCGCGCGATTGTCGATGCTGGGCTGAAGGCCCTGGCCTTTGATTCCGGCCCGCCGCTGGTCTGGGACGAGCCGGCGGCGACGTATGAGCGCGCTTCCGACGAACACGGCCGCCTCGGCGTCACGGCGCGGACCAACCGGCTGAAGCTCGGCGACAAGCTGCGCCTCGTCCCCGGCCACTGCGACCCGACCGTCAACCTCTACGACTGGTACGTCTGCGTCCGCGGCGATCGGGTCGAGGCGATCTGGCCGATCACCGCTCGCGGCGCGGTTTATTGATGCGAGCGGTTATTTCCGACAGCGGCGAGGAGCGCGGCGGCCTGATCCAGGTCTTCGGGGCGGTTGGCGTTGAAGAACGGGTCGATGGGGTCGGTGGAGAACTCGACGGTCGCCAGCTGGTAGCGGCCTGTCCATACATCGACCTTGCGGAGGCCTTCATCGACGAGCGCATGCCGCAGATCGTGGCGCAATCGCACCGGCCACAGCGCGATGACGGGATGCTGCTGCCCATCCGAGGCGGCACAGGCCAGATCGGCCCCCGCCGTCGCCATGCCCTCCATTAGCCGCGCCACGAGGTCGCGCGGCAGAAACGGCGCGTCGGTCGCGACGCTGACGATATGGGCGCAATCAGGATCGTGCGCGGCGGTCCAGTCGAGGCCGGCCAGCACGCCCGCCAGCGGTCCGGCGAAATCCGGCACGCTGTCGGCGACAACTGGCAAGCCGAACGGCGCGAAGCGCGAGGGATCGCCGTTGGCGTTGAGCACGAGCGCCAAAACCTGCGGCCGCAGCCGCTCGACGACATGAGCGAGCAGCGGCCTACCGCCCAACAGGCGCAGGCTCTTGTCGCCGCCGCCCATGCGGCGCGACAGGCCGCCCGCCAGCAGCACGCCGACAACCCGCGCATTCATCCGGCGTCATCCTCGGCCAGGCTCGCCTTGCGCGCCAGCCGCGCCGGCTCGTCGACGACGGCGCGCGGGTCGGCGTCGAACACGATGCGCTCCTCGCCCGCGAGCGCGACGAAACGCCTGCCCTTGGCGCGGCCGATCAGCGTCAACCCGGCCTGGCGCGCCAATTCCACTCCCCAGGCGGTAAATCCGGAGCGTGAGATCAGGATCGGGATCTGCATCTGCACCGTCTTGATCACCATTTCCGAGGTCAGCCGGCCGGTCGTGTAGAAGATTTTGCCCTGCGGCGAGACGCCGTTCAGGCGCATGTAGCCGGCGATCTTGTCGACGGCGTTGTGGCGGCCGACATCCTCCATGTAGAGGAGCGGCCGATCCTCTTCACACAGCACGCAGCCGTGGATCGCGCCGGCCGCGAGGTAGAGGCTCGGTGCGGTGTTGATCTTGCGCGTCAGCGCGTAGAGCCAGGAGGTGCGCAATACGGCCTCAGGATCGAGCCGCACTTCCTCGAACTTCTCCATCAAATCGCCAAACACGGTGCCCTGGGCGCAGCCGGAGGTCAGCGTCTTCTTCTTCAGCTTGTCCTCGAAATCGGTCTCGCGCGCAGTGCGCACGACGACCGTTTCGATATCGTCCTCGTAATCGACCGCGATGACGCGATCGTCCGGCGCCAGCATGTTCTGATTGAGCAGATAGCCGACCGCAAGGTATTCGGGGTGGTCGCCGATCGTCATCATCGTGACGATCTCGCGGCCGTTCAGAAACAGTGTCAGCGGCCGCTCGGTGACGACCGACGTCTCGACCGCGCGTCCCTCCTGGTCGATGCCGGCGACCCGGCGGGTCAATCGCGGATCATCGGGCGCTGGCTTGACGGCAAATTCCTCCATGACAGGAGGATGGGACACCCCATCTTTCCCTTCAAGTCGGCGCGTGCGATGTTTCGCCGGCTGGAGCCGCCGCGCGACGGAGAGCTATGACAAGATCGGTGGCGACACCCGCCGCAGCCATCCCTATATATGAGGATGTGAAGCAGGGACAGACATGCCGCCCCGTGGCGGCACCGAGTGAACAATGATCGACCCGTTCGGACGCACGATCACGTACCTGCGCGTATCGGTCACCGACCGCTGCGATTTCCGCTGCGTCTATTGCATGGCGGAGGAGATGGAGTTCCTGCCGAAGCGCGAACTCCTGACCCTCGAGGAGCTCGACCGCGTTTGCAGCGCCTTTATTCGCCTCGGCGTGCGCAAACTCAGGTTGACCGGCGGCGAGCCGTTGGTGCGGCGCGACATCATGAGCTTGTTCCGCGCCCTCGGCCGGCACCTCGGGACGGGCGCGCTCGACGAGTTGACGCTGACGACGAACGGCAGCCAGTTGGCGCACTATGCCGATGAATTGCGCGATTGCGGCGTCAGGCGGGTCAATGTCTCGCTCGATACGCTCGACCCCGCCAAATTTACCGAGATCACCCGGCGCGGCCGGCTCGATCGCGTGCTCGCCGGGCTCGACGCCGCGAAGCGCGCCGGGCTGGCGGTCAAGATCAACACGGTGGCGTTGCGCGGCGTCAACGAGGACGAACTCGACGGCCTCGTCGCCTGGTGCGGTGCCGAGGGCTTCGATCTCGTCATCATCGAGGTCATGCCGATGGGTGATATCGGCGGCGAGAACCGGCTGGAGCAGTATCTGCCGCTGTCGCTGGTGCGCGCCCGGCTGCAGCGGCGCTGGACGTTGGACGAAACCGATTACCGCACCGGCGGCCCGGCGCGCTATGCGACGGTGCGCGAGACCGGGCGGCGGCTCGGCTTCATCACGCCGTTGACCCACAATTTCTGCGAAAGCTGCAACCGCGTGCGACTGACCTGCACCGGCACGCTGTACATGTGCCTCGGGCAGGAGGATGCCGCCGATCTGCGCACGCCGCTCAGGCAATCGGAATCGGATGCGCCGCTCGACGCGGCGATCCGCGCCGCAATCGACCGCAAGCCGAAGGGGCACGATTTCATCATCGACCGCCGCCGCAACCGGCCGGCTGTCGCCCGCCACATGAGCGTGACCGGCGGGTGAGCTCGGCCCGCAAGCCGCAAGGCACGTTGCGCGTCGCGTTCGTCGCCTCCGACGCCGAGGCGGCGCAAGACGCGCTGCAGGAACTGCGCCGGCGTCATGGAACGATCGCGCCGGACGACGCCGAGGTCATCGTGCCGCTGGGCGGCGACGGCTTCATGCTGGAGACGCTGCACCGCTTCGTCGGCAGCCGGAAGCCGATCTTCGGCATGCATCGCGGCAGCGTCGGCTTCCTGATGAATTCGTACCGCCCAGACGGGCTCTGCGAGCGCATCGCGACGGCGCAGCCCGTAGAATTGCACCCGCTCGCAATGACCGCCGTCTGCGAACGCAGCGATGTCTGCCGCGCACTCGCCTTCAACGAAGTGTCATTGCTGCGGGAAACGCGCCAGGCGGCCAAGCTGCGGATCAGCGTCGACGGCGTCGTGCGGCTGGAGGAACTGATGGCCGACGGCATCCTGCTGGCGACGCCGGTCGGCAGCACCGCCTACAACCTGTCGGCGCACGGCCCGATCGTCCCGCTCGGCGCCGGCATCCTGGCGCTGACGCCGATTAGTGCCTTTCGCCCGCGGCGCTGGCGCGGCGCATTGCTGCCGCATGGCGCAAAGGTCAGGATCGAGGCGCTCGAAACCGACAAGCGGCCGGTCAGCGCTGTCGCCGATTTCACAGAGGTGCGCGACATCGCCAGCGTCGAAATCTGCGAAACCCGCGAGATCGCGATGACGCTGCTGTTCGACCATGACGCGAACCTCGAGGAGCGCGTCTTCAAGGAGCAATTCCTGACCTGACCTCGGCAGGCGACTTTGCCGTTGTCAATCGTGGCTCGGCACGCGATTTTGGGGCGCAACCGCCGGAAATCGGACGCCAACGAACGTCGGGCGGTCGTGGAGACCCGACATGCTGGCACCTTCACCGAGCGATGATGCCGACGCGATCGCTGTCTGCTATGAGGCCGCTGTCGATCCGGCGCAATGGCGTACCGCCCTGCAACTGACGGCAAGCCTTTGCGGCGCCGACTCTGCCGTCCTCGCGGTGCCCGATTTGGCGATCCCGGAACCACCAAACAGCGGCGCCATCTCGATCGGTGTCAGCGCCGATACCGTGCTGTCCTATCGGGAAAGTGCGTGGAGCAGTCCGCTCGCCGCAGCGGTCCGCGCCGCGCCGATTTGTACCCCGATTTGCGATCGCCTGGTGATGCCGCGCCAGCAGTTCGAGCGCAGCGATTTTTATCAGAACTGGGTAAGGCGTTGCGACCAGGCCGAGGGTCTGGTCGCCGCGCTGACGCCGATGCGGCCGGACGTCATCATGCTGACGTTGATGCGCGAACGCGGGCCGCTGACGCGTCCGTTCACCGAGGATGGCTCACTGCCCCGCTTCACCTCGCTGCTGCCGCATATGGGTCGCGCGGCCCATATGCAGCGCCGCCTGATGCAGGCCCAAGCGCTCCCCCACGACGCGACCGCCGCCGCATTGCAGGCCTTGAGCGTCGCGGTGCTGTTGCTCGACAGCCGCGGTCAGCTGCTGTGGGCCAACACCACCGCCGAGTGCTTGCTGCGC
>DATJSO010000056.1:0-2189 GCA_035504075.1 Allostellaceae bacterium
AGCATCGTGAACGGCCGGCCGGTCTTGACCGCGGCAACCGCCAGCGAGCCGATGATGCCGACGCCGATAAAGGCCGCCACCCGGGCGATCCCGGAGGTAACGACGATCGCGAAGCGGCGCCGCCACGGCTTGATGATATCGATCAGCGTCGCGAGCGTCGTTGCCGCACCGACCTGCGCCGCGGCCGCCTGCACTGCCGCCGGCGCCTCCTCACCGTAATCGGTCGCCGCAGCGGCCGGTTCGCCGGCTTCGGCGCGCAATTCATCGATCGCGAAATCAAGATCGCCGGCACGCTCCTCGGCCTGCCCGCCCATCAGCGCGCGGTAGGGGCCGTTGCGGTGGATCAATTCGGCGTGTCGGCCATCCTCGACGACACGGCCGTGCCCCAGCACAAGGATGCGGTCGGCGCCGATGACGCTCGACAGACGGTGCGCCAGCACAAGCGTCGTGCGGCCGCGCGACAGGCGGTCGAGCGCCTCCTGGATCACCGCCTCGTTCTCGGCGTCGACCGATGACAGCGCCTCGTCGAGGATCAGGATCGGCGCATCGCGCAACAACGCGCGGGCAATCGCCAGGCGCTGCCGTTGGCCGCCCGACAGGTTGACGCCGCGCTCGCCGATGATCGTCTGGTAGCCCTGCGGCAACTGACGGATGAAGTCGTGCGCATTGGCGTCGCGCGCGGCCTGTTCCAATTCGGCCTGCGATGCGTCCGGTTTGCCGAGGCGCAAATTGTCCTCGACCGTGCCGTGAAACAGGTAGGTGTCCTGGTGGACAACCGCGATCTGGCGGTGCAGCTCATCACGGTCGAGTGCGCGGACATCCCGCCCGCCGATGCGAACGGCGCCCGATTGCGGATCGAACAGCCGCAACAACAGACGCGCGACCGACGATTTGCCGGAGCCGCTCGGCCCGACGATGCCGATCTTCTCGCCGGCCGCAACACGAAACGACAGCCGGTCATGCGCCGGCCGCCGGCCGCCGGGATAGGCAAAATGCACGTCATCGAATTCGATCGTCGGCGCGAAGCGCGCAGCTAAAATCGGACCGCGGGCTGCCAGCCCGCTGGCGGGCGTGACGCCCCCGATCCCTCTAGCCGCCACCGGCGGCTCGGCGGCGAGGAGCGCGTGAATGCCGGCGGCGGCCGACTGCCCGACCATTCCCTGGTGCAACACCGTGCGCAGATCGCGCAGCGGCCGGAACACCTCGGTGCCGGCCATCAGCACGATCAGCAGCGCCTCGATCGTCATCAGGCCATGGCTGACGCGCCAGACGCCGAGGATCAGCGCCGAGGCGGCGCCGACGGCGACGGCGCAATCGGTGATGCCGCGCGTCATGACGCTGGTCGCCAACACCTGCATCGTCGTCTCCGACAGATGCTTGGCCTTTTCCGCCAAACGCCGGCCGTAAGCCGCGCTCTGGCCAAACGCCTTCAGCGTCGGCAGCCCCTGCACGGCATCGAGAAACTCGGCGCCGAACGCCTTCATCGCTTGCTGGCGGACGCGGCCCTTGTGGTGCTCCATGCCGTTCCAGGCGGTCGGCGCGACCAGCGTGACCAGCGCCGCGACCAGCATCACCGTCGCCACCGGCGCGTCCCACCACACGATAAAGGCGAAGATCGCCAGCGGCGTCAGCGCCGCGACCGCGACCTGCGGCAGGTATTGGCCGAAAAAGCTCTGCAACTGCTCGACGCCGTCAACTAACGACAGCATGACGCCGCCGGTGCGCTCGCCGGCAAACCATGCCGGGCCCAGTTCGGCAAGCTTGTCGTAAAGCCGGCCGCGCAACGTCTCTTGCACGCGGCCGGCATTCTCATGCGCGATGATCGTGCGGGCGTGATCCAAAAACGCGCGCAGCAACACCGCGCCGCCAACCCCGAGCGCCAGCACGGCGATGATGCCGACGCCCGAACCCTTGAAGACGCGGGCGAGCAGCGTGCCAAGAAGCGTGAAACGCGCGATGCCGAAAGCGGCGGCGGCGAGGCCGAGCAGCACAGCCAGCGCGATCCGGCCGCGCAGCCCCTTCGTCAGTTCCCAGAGTCGACGATCGAAATACATTTCAGCGCCACTTCTCCACGGGTTTACCGGAGCCTCCTCGGCCCTGCGGCCCACAATCGGGTGCTCCGTCAGCTTTGGCGGTGCTTATCCGCGCGGCTGACGATACGTTGGACAGGAACGTTTGGCTCCCGATAA
>DATJSO010000057.1:0-3977 GCA_035504075.1 Allostellaceae bacterium
CAGGGAGAAGCCCGTCACCATGGCGACATTGGGATTGACCGCATGGCCGATCGGCACGCACTCCTCTTTGAAAATGCGATAATAGTCGTCGACCCATTGCCTCGCCTCGGCGGGATCGACGAAGGCGAAGGTGAGCGCGCCCATGCCGAGGCGCGCGGCAAGCTTGATCGTCTCGCGGTTGGAGCAGGCGACCCACACCGGCGGATGCGGTTTCTGCAGCGGCTTCGGCACGATGTTGCGACACGGCATCGAGAAGTATTGGCCGTCGAAACCGGGATAGGGCGCCATGACCATCATGTTGAGGCATTGTTCCAATGCTTCCTGCCAGGCCGCGCGCTTCTCGGCGACCGGCACGCGATAGCCTCCCAATTCGAGGATTGAGGCGGATTCGCCGGTGCCGAACTCGACCCTGCCGTCGGAAACGAGATCGAGCGCGGCAATGCGCTCGGCGACGCGCGCCGGATGATTGTAACCGGGCGGCATCAGCACGATGCCGTGCCCGAGCCGGATCGTTTTCGTCCGCTGCGAACACGCCGCCAGGAACACTTCCGGCGCTGAGGAATGGGAGTATTCTTCGAGGAAATGATGTTCGACCTCCCACGCGTAATCGATGCCGAGGCGGTCCGCGAGTTCGACCTGCTCCAGCGCCTCGCGATAGATGCGGTGCTCAGATCGGGCATCCCACGGGCGCGGGATCTGATGTTCGTAAAAGATGCCGAATTTCATCGCGCTTTTGTCCCTTGATCCTGCGGCGCCGGCCCGAGCTTGCGGTAGGCCGAGAGGAAATTCTCGACCCGCGCTTCGAGCGCCGGCCGCATATGCGGATGCGTGAAGACGTACAGTTCGTCATCGCGGATCGCCGCCAGCGTCAGCGCCGCGACGTCGCTTGGCGCCATGCCGGTGCGCACGAGTTCGGCGATGTGCTGATCGATGAGGCCGGGGCGCGGCGCCGGCGGCTCGCCGTACTCCCTCGGCCAGTTGCGCCGGCTGTCGGTGATGCGCGTTCGCACCCAGCCGGGACACAGGACGCTGACGCCGATCCCCTGCGGCGCGAGTTCGGCCCGCAATGCCTCGGACAGGCCGACGACGGCGAACTTCGTCGCCGTATAGGGGCCGAACCCGGTGCCTGGAAGAAATCCGGCCATCGACGCGGTGTTGACGATGTGGCCGCCCTCGCCGTGGCTCAACAGGTGCGGCAGGAACGCCCGAACGCCATGCACGACGCCCATCAGGTTGATGTCGATGACCCAACGCCAATCCTGCAGCGAGATGGCGTCGGCGCCGGAGCGGCCGCCGACGCCGGCATTGTTGCACACGATGTGGATCTTGCCGAAGGCATCGACCGCGGCCTCGGCGGCGCGCTCGACCGCCGCGCAATCGCGCACGTCGCAGGCGATGCCGCGCACGTCCGGCAGGTTGCCGCCCTTGAGGCCGGCGACGGCGTCGGCAAGCGCCTGCTCCTCGACATCCGCAAGCATGACGCGCGCCCCCGCCTCGGCCAGCGCCCGGCCGAGCGCGAGGCCGATGCCGCTGGCGCCGCCGGAGACGAAGGCCGCCTTGCCGTGAAAATCCCGCATCGCAACAGCTCCCCGGACTGGCAAAGGTTTCCACCTGCCGGCATTCACAACATACCCGGTCACGAAGCGCAATCGCGGCGCTGTCGTAGGCGGGGTGGTCGGGGTCTGTCATAATGGCGCGAGCCGGCCACGGGCCGGCATGACGCTGCCGTTTGCTCCGGACACTCGATGCCGATCCTGACCGGTCTTTGCGTCGCACAGCTCGGCGGCGGGCTTGCCGCCGCAGCATGCGGCCGGCTGTTCGCCGATCTCGGCGCCTCCGTCGCATGCATCGAGGCCGATTTCCAAACGCCGCTTCTTGTGCACCTCAACGCGCGGAAGGCGGTCGTCACGCGCTCCGCGGCGCGCGATGCGTTGGCGGCGGCCGACCTGATCGTCGCCGAAGGCAGCCCCCGCGCGCTCGCCGCGGCCGGCCGCGATGCCGCGGCGCTGCGGCGCTGCAACCCCGCGGCGGCGGTCGTGCTGATCGCGCCGTTCGGCCAGATCGGCCCGCGCGCCGACGACCCGGCGACCGACCTGACGCTGTTCTTTTCCAGCGGCATCGCCCGCATGCTGACGGGCCAGGTGGACGACCTCGACGAGGCACCGATCCGGGCCGCCGGCGAACAGTCCGCCTTTGTCGGCGGCATCGCCGCGGCCTGCGCCGGCATGCACGCGGTCATGGCGGCGCGGCCGGCGGTCATCGACGTATCGATCGAAGAGGCGCTCGCGACGCTTGCGATCACCGAACTGGCGCGCGCCGGAACGGGCGGACCCGGCTGGTCGCGCAGGCGCCTCGCCGACGGCAACGGCGCCACGGTCTGCATTCTGCCGGCGAGCGACGGCTACGCGGCGATTTCGCCGCGCGACGATCATCAATGGGCCGCCTGGCTGCGGGTCATGGGGTCGCCCGACTGGGGCAGCGACCCGCGGTTTGCGACAAAGCGCGACCGGGTTGCCAATTGGGACGCGCTCCATGCGCTGATGAGCGCATGGAGCCGGCGGCACCCGAAGCAGCGGATCGCCGACATGGCCCAGGCCGCGCATGTGCCGAGCTTTCCGCTGCGCGAACCGGATGAGCAACTGGCCTCGGCGCAGCTCGACCATCGCAATTTCTGGCGGCTGCTCGAGCTCGGCGGGACGATGGTCAAAGCACCGGGACCGCCATTTGGCATTCGTTCCGTCGCTCCGACGCGGGCGACCGATACCGGCGACGATGCTGCGCACTTGCCGCTCGCCGGCGTTCGCGTCCTCGATTTCAGCTGGGTTATCGCCGGCCCGACCGCAACCCGCTATCTGGCGGCGATGGGCGCCGAAATCATCAAGATCGAGGCGCCGGGCCGCGGCGATCCCGGCCGCGCTTCCGAGTTGCACAGCGTCCTTGGCCAGGGGAAGCGCGCGATCGTGCTCGATCTCAAAAATCCCGAGGCAATCGCCGTCGCCAAGGCGTTGGCCGGCAAATCGGACGTGCTGGTCGAGAATTTCGCGACCGGCGTCATGGACCGGCTCGGTCTCGGCGAGGCCGCGTTGACTGCCATCAACCCGGGCCTCATCTATGTCTCGGCCTCGGGGCTCGGGCGGAGCGGCCCGGAAGCGCACGCCGTCGCCTACGGCACGTTGTTGCAATGTTACGCCGGGTTCGCCGGCCTCAACCGGCATCCCGAACGGCTGCCGCGCGTCGGCCTCGCGTGGCTCGATCCGATGTGCGGCTTGATGTTGGCCTTTATTGCCGCGGCCGCGCTCTGGCAGCGGCGGCGCACAGGCAGCGCGACGCGCGTCGACTTCTCGATGCTCGAAGCACTCTTGTGGACGATGGCCGAGCCGCTGCTCGCGGTGCAGACCGGCGCCCCGCCGCTTCCTGTCGGCAACCGTTCCGAGCGGTATGCGCCGCACGGCGTCTACCGCTGCGCCGGCGACGATGACTGGCTCGGCCTCGCCGTCACCGACGATGCGGGATGGTGCCGGCTGTGCGAACGGGTGCCGGGACTGCTGGCGCAAGCCGATCTCGGTTTCGCCGATCGGCTGGCGCGTCGCGCCGCGATCGACGACGCCATCGCTGCCTGGGCTCGGCCGCGCGACGCTGCGGCGGCGGCGGCCGAATTGCGGCGCGCCGGCATTGCCGCTGCGGCCTGCGCCGCCTCGCGCGATCTGGTGCAAGACGGGCATCTGCAAGCGCGCGGCTTTTGGCAACCGGACGGACGCGGCGTGCTGCCCGGCCTGCCGTGGCGCGCCGGTTTTGGCCGGGTCGCCAGACGGGCGCCGGCACTCGGCGCCGACACCGAGGCGGTGCTGCGCGAGGTGCTCGGCCTGGCGCCGGCCGAAATCGGCCGGCTGCGCAAGTCTGGCGCGCTAGACGTTATGTCTCCGGGCTGAGGCCGGCGGCCGCCCCTTTGCTCGGCCGCTCCAACCGCCGCGAATACA
>DATJSO010000058.1:0-8344 GCA_035504075.1 Allostellaceae bacterium
AGACGCCGTGCAGGATGACGACGTTCATCGCCGCGATGAGAAACAAAAAGAGCGACGACACCGAGGTCGAAATGATGCCGCCGACTTCCTTCCATCCCTCGAAGCGGGTCTCGAGGGCGGCCGCGGTGGCGGCGACGGCGACCGCCACCAGCGTGATGGTCAGATTGTAATACAGTTTCCGGATCGGCCGCACGAACGCCCATTCATAGGCGCCCAGCATGAGGATGCCGTCGCTGGTGTCCACCAGCGACATGCCGGCCGCGAACAGGATCGGAAAGACGAGCACGATCCAGATCGACAGCCCCTGCGCCGCTTGCGTGGCCGAGATGCCGAGCAGGCTGACCTCGGTCGCGGTGTCGAAGCCGAGGCCGAACAGGAAGCCGAGCGGCAGCATCCACAGCGGATTCGACACCAATCGGAACATCGGCCGGAACAGCCGGGCAAGCAGGCCGCGATTGTTGAGAAGAATGTCGAGATCGTTGTCCACGTAGGGCTTGCCGCGGCGCACCCGATTGAACGCCTTCCAGACGCCGTGCAGGATGACGACGTTCATCGCCGCGATGAGAAACAAAAAGAGCGACGACACCGAGGTCGAAATGATGCCGCCGACTTCCTTCCATCCCTCGAAGCGGGTCTCGAGGGCGGCCGCGGTGGCGGCGACGGCGGCCGCCACTAGCACGACGACGGCGGAATGACCCAGCGCAAAAAAGAATCCGACCGTGACCGGCCGCTGCCCGTCCTGCATCAGCTTGCGCGTCACGTTGTCGATGGCGGCGATATGATCGGCATCGACGGCGTGACGCAGGCCGAAGCTCCAGGCGATCAAGCCCGTGCCGAGCAGCAGCGGCTGCGAATGAAAGGCGATGAAGGCCCAGATCCACGCGCCCACGTTGAAGGCGGCCAGGATGGCGTAGATGCCGATAACGCGCTGGCGCAGGCCGCCGGAGCGCGGCTCGAGTTCGAGAATGGACGTGGACATGACAGTCCCCGGGTTCGGGCTGTCCTTGCAACCAAACGAGTTTCGCTCCTCGCGAGACTCGTACACCAGGACACCCCGCCCGATGCGGTTGCGCAGACCGCGGGTGATGGCAGGTCTCCTGGCTCGCGGGTCTTTGCCTGCCGTCGACCTTCCCGGTTTCCCAGTGGCCCTGTTGGCAGCAGGCTCGCCGCTTACAGTTGCGGGGGCAGCCGCGGAGTCGGACGTCGTCCTCACCGCGTTCCCTTTTGATCCCCGAAGGGAACCATCATAAATGAAGCTATAGAGGCGGCCTGCTGGCGTCAATCGGTTTCACGGACGCCGCCGGCCGCCAAGCGTTGCTGTCACTCCGTCGGACGGCCTGTACGGAACGATTTACACGTCATGTCTCTTTCAGATCATCTCACGCTCGTTCTCGGCGGCGCCCGCTCGGGCAAGAGCCGTTATGCCGAGAGTCTGATCGCGGCGCTGCCGGCGCCGTGGAATCCGCCTTGGTTTTATATCGCCACCGCCGAGGCCGGCGATGAGGAGATGGCGGCGCGGATCGCGGCGCATCGCGCCCGGCGCGAAGCGAGCTGGCGCACGATCGAAGCGCCGCGCGATCTCGCCGTCGCGCTCAGGGCGTGCAACAACGCCCCGGTGCTGGTCGATTGTTTGACGCTGTGGCTGTCCAACCTGATGCTGGCCCATGCTGACGTCGAGAAGGAAATCGGCCAATTGGAAGCGGCTCTTTCTGAAATAATTGCGCCGGTGGTGCTGGTCGCCAACGAAGTCGGCTCCGGCATCGTGCCGGCCACGCCGCTCGGCCGCGCGTTTCGCGATCGGCAGGGCCTGCTCAACCAGCGCGTCGCCGCGCGCGCCGACCGCGTGGTGTTGATGGTCGCCGGCCTGCCGCTGGCGGTGAAAGGAACGCTATGAGCGAGAGGACCGACACGGACGAAGCCGAGCGCCATCGCGCCAAGATGCAAAAGCGCAAGGCGGTGCAGGATGCCGAGGTCGCCGGCAAGACCGTCGAGAAGGGTCTGCTGATCGTGCATACCGGCAGCGGCAAGGGGAAATCGACCGCGGCGTTCGGGCTCGCCCTGCGCATGATCGGGCGCGGTCATCGCGTCGGCGTGGTGCAGTTCATCAAGGGTGCGTGGCATTCGGCGGAGCGCGACGCGCTGGAAAGGTTCGGCGATCAGCTCGTCTGGCACACGATGGGCGAGGGCTTCACCTGGGAGACGCAGGATCGCGCGCGCGACGTCGCGGCGGCGGAGCGGGCGTGGGCGAAGGCGCGCGAGCTGATGGACGATCCGGGCTTTTCGCTGGTGATCCTCGACGAGCTGAACATCGCCCTGCGCTACGACTATCTCGACCTCGCGCGCGTCGTCGCGGTGCTCGCCGCGCGGCGGCAGGGCCTGCACGTCGTCGTCACCGGCCGGAACGCCAAGCCGGAGCTGGTCGCCGCCGCCGATCTGGTCACCGAGATGACGCTGGTCAAACATCACTTCGCCGCCGGGGTGAAGGCCCAGCCCGGCATCGAGTTCTGACCCGATGGCGGCGCGCGCGCTGATGTTCCAGGGCACCGGCTCGGACGTGGGCAAGTCGCTCATCGTCGCCGGGCTGGCGCGCGCATTCGCGCAACGCGGCCTGACCGTGCGCCCGTTCAAGCCGCAGAACATGTCGAACAACGCCGCGGTGACGGCGGACGGCGGCGAGATCGGCCGCGCCCAGGCGTTGCAGGCGCGCGCCGCGCGCACGCCGCCGAGCGTGCACATGAATCCGGTGCTGCTCAAGCCGCAGAGCGAGATCGGCGCACAGATCGTGGTGCAGGGGCGCGTGTTCGGCAGCGCCAAGGCGTCCGCCTATCAGCACATGAAGAGCGATCTGTTGCCCTACGTGCTGGACAGCTTCGCGCGGCTGCGGCACGAGGCCGATCTCGTTCTGGTCGAGGGCGCCGGCAGCGCTTCGGAAATCAACCTGCGCGCCAATGATATCGCCAATATGGGATTCGCCCGCGCCGCCGGCGTGCCGGTGGTGCTGATCGGCGATATCGATCGCGGCGGCGTCATCGCCAGCCTCGTCGGCGCCAAGGCGGTCCTGGCAGCCGACGACGCGGCGCTGGTCCGCGGTTTTGTCGTCAACAAATTCCGCGGCGACCCGGCGCTGTTCGCCGCCGGCATGGGGCGCATCGCGCAACTCACCGGCTGGGAGGGGCTCGGGCTCGTGCCGTATTTTCCCGACGCGCGGCTGCTGCCGGCCGAGGATGCGCTGGCGCTGGAGCTGGAGCAAAACCAGGCGCCGCCGCGCGACGACAACGGAAAACGTCTGCGCATCGCCGTGCCGCTCCTGCCGCACATCGCCAATTTCGACGATCTCGACCCGCTCGAGGCCGAGCCCGCCATCGACCTCGTTCGCGTGAAGCCGGGCCGCGCCTTGCCGGGCGATGCCGATCTGGTCGTGCTGGCGGGCTCGAAGGCGACGATCGCGGATCTTTCGGCGCTGCGCGCGGCCGGATTCGATATCGACATCGCCGCGCATGTCCGCCGCGGCGGCGCCGTGCTCGGGCTGTGCGGCGGTTATCAGATGCTCGGCCGAAGCGTCGCCGATCCCGACGGTATCGAGGGGCCGCCCGCCGAGGTCGAGGGCCTCGGCCTGCTCGAGGTGACAACGACGCTGTCGGCGGAGAAGCGGCTCGAACCGGCGCGCGGTACGACCGCCGACGGCGTGCCGTTCGCCGGCTACGAGATGCACATGGGCGTCACCGAGGGCGTGGACCGCGCGCGGCCGTTCGGGCGGTTGTCCGACGGTGCACCCGAAGGCGCCGTCTCGGCGGATGGCCGCATCTTCGGTACCTACGTGCACGGCCTGTTTGCCGACGACCGCCAGCGCGCGGCGTGGCTGGCGCGTTTTTCCGCCGGGCCCGCGCAAATCGCCTACGAGGCCTCGATCGAACGCGTGCTCGATGCGCTCGCCGCGCATCTTGGCGCGCATCTCGATCTCGATCGCCTGCTTAAGCTGACGGGATGAGAAAAACGGCGACGAGCGCTGCCAGCAGGGCGAGCAGCACGGCGTCCGCAAAGCGGTAGAGCGACAGCGCGCGGCGGATGTCGGCCGCATCGGCGTCGCGGCGTCCATCGCCCATCAGCGCGTCGTCGATGGGAATGCCGGCATAGACGCGCGGGCCGGCGAGCGCGAGACCGAGGGCGCCGGCCATGGCGGCTTCCGGATAGCCGGCATTGGGCGAGCGGTGGCGGGGCGCGTCGCGCAACACCGTCCGCCACGCTTTTCCCGCCGAGGCGTCGCCGCGCAGCGCGGCGGCGGCAACGATGGCCAGCGCGGACAAGCGCGACGCCGGCAGATTGACCAGGTCGTCGAGCCGGGCGGCGGCCCAGCCGAAGGCCGCGTGCCGCGGGGTGCGATGGCCGATCATACTGTCGGCGGTGTTGATCGCCTTGTAGAGTGCGCCGCCTGGGAGACCGCCAATGGCCAGCCACAGCACCGGCGCCACGATGCCGTCGGAGAAATTTTCCGCCAGGCTTTCGATCGCCGCGCGCGCGACACCCGCCTCGTCGAGCGCCGCGGTGTCGCGGCCGACGATATGGGCGACGGCGCGGCGGCCGGCCTCGACGCCCCGTGTCTCCAGCGCCGCCGCGACATCGGCGACGTGGCGGTGCAGGCTGCGCTGCGCGATCAGCGTGCCGGCGACGATGGCGGCGATGATGATGCCGAAGGGAAGCCGCAGCGCCTCATGCTGCACCAGCCATGCGGTGAATCCGACGCCTGCCAGCAGGATCGCAAGGGCGAGCACGCCGGCAAGCCGCCGCCGGTCTGTCGGGTCGGTCTCGCGGTTCAGCACGCGGTCGAGCGCGCCGATCAGCGCGCCGATCCAGATCACCGGATGGCCGACGGCGCGCGTCAGCCATCGCGGATAGCCGGCGGCGAGTTCGATCAGCATGGCCAAAAGCGCCAAGGTCAGCGGCATGTTTGCCCTTGCGGCGGAGCACGAACCGCTCCCGCACGGCGGCGATCTGGCCGCGGCGCGGCGATTGTTTCCCGGCGCGCCGCAACCTTTCATCGACCTGTCGACCGGGATCAATCCCTTTCCCTATCGGCTGCCGCGGCTGCCGGCGGAGGCGTTCGCCCGGCTGCCGGACCCCGCCGCCTGCGATGCTCTGCGCGCGATCGCCGCGCGGGCTTACGGCGCGCCATCGCCCGCCCATGTCGTCGTGGCGCCGGGCACGCAGATTCTGCTGCCGCTCGTGGCCGGCCTTGTGCCGCCGGGACGCGCCGCCGTGATCGCGCCGAGCTACGGCGAATTCGCCCGCGCGGCGGCGCTCGCCGGGCACGACGTCACGCGGGTCAGCGATTTGGCCGGCACGGAGGAGGCGCGGCTCGTCATCGTCGCCAATCCAAACAATCCGGATGGACGCGTGTCCGACGCCGGCGATCTGCGCGCGCTGGCCGCGAGCCTGCGTGGCGCCGGCGGCCTGCTCGTGGTCGACGAGGCCTTCATGGATGTCGGACCGCCGGGCGGAACGCTCGCCGGCGCGGTGGATGGCGGCAACATCGTCGTGCTGCGCTCATTCGGCAAATTTTTTGGCCTGGCCGGACTGCGGCTCGGATTTGCCCTCGCCGCGCCGTCGCTCGCCGCGCGTCTCGCGGCGCTGCTCGGCCCCTGGGCGGCGTCCGGCGCCGCGCTCGCCGTCGGCGCCCGGGCGCTCGCCGATCCCGCCTGGATCGAGCAGACAAAGAAGCGCCTGGCGCGATCGGCGCTCCGGCTCGACGCATTGCTGATCGAGGCGGGACTGGAGGTCGTCGGCGGCACGCCGCTGTTCCGCCTCGTGCGCACGCCCGCGGCGGCGGCGTTGTTCCGTCATCTCGGCGGCGCCGGCATCCTGGTCCGTCCGTTCGCCGACCATGCCGACTGGCTGCGCTTCGGCCTGCCGGCAAACAAACAAGCGTGGCTGCGACTTCAGATTGCGCTAACCTCTTTTACTGCAACGCATAGGTGATTTTGCGCCGCGTTGCGCCTTGATGCCCAGCTAAAACGGAACGTGATAGACTGGCTTGGATCGCCTCCGGCCGGCGCGGAGGGCGCGATCAGGGGCGAACGCATGAGCGACGTGACCATCGAGCGGGCGCGTAAGCTGCTGGAACGCGGCACGCTGTTCAAGGCGCTCGACGAGCAGGAGCGCACCGATCTCGCCGCGCACGCGCAGCCGCGCAGCTTCGCCGCCGGCGAGCCGATCTTTCACGTCGGCGATCCCGGCCAGAGCATGATGGGCGTCGTCGTCGGCACGGTGCGCATCTCGCTGCCGACGCCCAAGGGCCGCGAGGTCATCCTCTCCGATCTGCCGGCGGGCGAATTGTTCGGCGAGATCGCGCTGCTCGACGGCATGTCGCGTTCGGCCAACGCGACCGCGCTGACCAAATGCGAATTGCTGGTGCTGGAGCGGCGCGACGTTCTGCCTTTCCTGCAGCGCAGTCCGACCGCGTGCATCAATCTCATGCAGCTTCTCTGCGGCCGCATTCGCCGTTCCGACGAGCGCATGTCGGAAATCGCCTTTTCCGATTTGCCGGCGCGCCTCGCCAAGGCGCTGCTGCGCTATCCGGCGCAGGGCCACGATCCGCCCAAGCTTTCGCTGTCGCAGCGCGAACTGGCGGAAATGTCCGGCGCGACGCGGGAAAACGTCAACCGCTGCCTGCGCGAATGGCAGCGGCGCGGCATCATCGCGCTGAAAAATCGCTGGACCATCATCCTCAAGCCGGAAGCGCTGCGCGCATTGGAAGAATCTCAATAGCGTTGCGCTCGGCTCGGAACGGCTGCCCGGAACAGGCAGAGAAGGCTTGTGCCGGGCCGGGCAAACAACCTATTGGTAGCGGCAGGGGCGGGAAAAGCCCGGGAGCGACCGATGGGGAAACGCGCGGCAGCGGCGGCGGTGTTGTTCGTCGCCGGCATTTTCCCCGCGGCGGCGACCGTCAGAATTCATGACGATCGCGGCGGGCAGATCGGCGTCTATCTCGACAGATTTCATGCGCTGCGGCGCTCCGGCGAGCGCGTCGCAATCGACGGCGTCTGCGCCTCGGCGTGCACGATGTTGCTGGGCGCCATTCCGGAACGGCGGATATGCGTGACGCCGCGGGCGGTGCTGGAATTTCACAGCGCCTGGAATCCCACGCCGGCCGGCAGCCAGGTGATCAGCAGCGCCGGCAACAGGATATTGTGGTCGACCTATCCGGCCAAAATCCGCAATTGGATCGTGCAGCACGGCGGCCTGGGAACGCGGATCATCTATCTGAGCGGGGCGGACCTTGCCGCGATGTACCCGGCTTGCCGCTGACCGAAAACCGGATTCGCAGCTCTTTTTGTTGATTCTTGCCCGGCGGCTCGATGACGCCGCATGTCTTCAATCCAAACAAATAAGATCGCGTGTGACTTTCGGCACACTGCGGCAACCCTGCGGTCGCCGCGTGCGTCGGCCTGTGATGCAAATAACAGACCCTGCGGCCGGATGCGCCTTTTCTCCGCGTCGGCCAACAGGAGCATGGTGCCCTTGCTTGGTTCGTATGCAGGAGAAAGACCATGATCTACAAATCAAAGCTCGTTCTCATCGCGGCGATCGCGGCGATCGGGATTGCCTCGCCGGTGCTGGCCAAGTCGCGCGACAACGGCCGGCATGCCTACGCCATGGTGCCGCCGGCCGATGGCGGCTCGTCCGTGCACGCGCCGGCATTCACCGGCGGCGGCAGCCAGGGCTACAACGAGAGCCTGCTGAAGAATCAGTAGTAACGCCCGTTCCGGCCTCGACCGGACGATAAGAACCCATGTCGGGACAGACTTCAGGGTGGGCTTTGGCCCGCCCTTTTTGCCGCCGGCGTCGCCCCGCAGCGGTTCCGGTCCGCGCTCGGCGGGGCACAACCCTGGGCGGTTGCCGGCGCCTTTATTTACCGGCGATGAGCTGCCTTGTCTGCCGCGCCACCGCATGCGCGGGCGACGGGGACGCGCGAACGCCTTGCCTCCCGGCCTTTTTTCAGTCGGCGGACGGCTGTGCGTCATATCGTTCGCGCGGGCGGACTGGTATAGTGCCGTTTGCGCCGGAAATAGCGGAGGATTGGGCAATGACGCCGGTGGACGCGCTCGGTTATCTGGCGGCCGTTCTCGTCCTCGCCACCTTTTCGATGAAGACCATGCTGCCGCTGCGCGTCACCGGGATCGCCAGCAATGTCGCCTTCATCGCCTACGGCTATGCCACGCGCGCGTACCCGGTCCTGGCGCTGCATGCCATTCTGCTGCCGCTCAACACGGTGCGGCTCTATCAGATGATCGAACTGGTCAAACAGGTCCGCGCGGCAAGTGACGGCGACCTGTCGATGGACTGGCTA
>DATJSO010000059.1:0-4783 GCA_035504075.1 Allostellaceae bacterium
TGTCTTGGCCGGCGATGCGCGCTGCGAACGCGGCCTCGCTGGCCGTCGGATTACGCCAATAGCCGCCGGCGACATTCGGGCCAGCGACCCAGACCTCGCCGATGTCGCCGACGTCGAGGCGGCGACGACTGTCGGGATCGACGACGGCGATACTCTCGCCGGCAAGTGCCCGGCCGCAGCCGACGACTTCGACGGCATCGCCGTCGGCGGGCGGCGCCAGCGCGCGTTTGCGCCGCAGCCCGTCGCCGCTCGCCGCGCGGATGCGGGCACCGGCGCCGCGCTTCCCGGCCGCGATCAGCACGGTCGCCTCGGCCATGCCGTAGGCTGGGTAGCCGGCCGCCGCGGCAAAGCCGTGCCGCGCGAAGGTCGCGGCAAATCGGCGAACCGTGTCGGCGCGCACCGGCTCGGCGCCGTTCAACGCCAATTGCCAGCCCGAGAGATCGACCCCTTCCATCTGTTCCGGGCGATAGCGATCGACGCACAAATCGTAGGCGAAATTCGGCGCGGCCGCGATTTCGGCGCGGTAGTCGCCGATTGCCCGCAGCCACAACAGCGGCCGCTGCATGAACGCGACCGGCGGCATCAGCACGCAGGTCGCGCCGACATTGAAGCTCTGCAGCGCGCTCAGGATCAATCCCATGTCGTGGTAGAGCGGCACCCAGCTGACACAGGTAGAGGCCGGCGTATTGCCGAACGCCTGCGCAATCATCGCCAGATTGGCGAGCAGATTGGCATGGCTGACCATGACCCCCTTGGGCGCCGATGTCGAACCCGAGGTATATTGCAGGAAGGCGAGATCCCCGCCTCGGCCGGAGCGTGGCGCGGCGTGCTCGACGGCCGCCGCCGGCGCGTCATCGACCGCCAGCCACACGAGCCAGGCGCCGCCGCAAAGACCGACGATATCGACGCCATGCTCGCCGGCGATCAGCGCACGCGGCGCAAGGCCGATGCGCGGCGTGCAGTCGGCGACGATGCCGGCGCTGGCGTCGCGCCCGTCGTGGCGCCGGGGCGGCATCAGAGGCACGGCAACGACGCCGGCCAGCATGCAGGCGAAAAACCCGACAAGAAAGCCGACGCCGTTCGGACATGCCAGCAACGCCCGCTCGCCGGGCGCGGCGGCGGCCGCGATCTGCTCGGCCAGGCCCGCGGCGCGCTGCGCCAATTCGCCGAAGGTGAGACTCGCCGCTTCGCGGCCGCGGTCGGACAGCGCGATATAAGCGCACTTACCCGGCTGCGCTGCGGCCCGCTGCCGCAGCAGCTCGACGAGCGACCCTGGCCCCGGCCGGGCCGCGGTGTCAGCCGGCGGCGGCATCGTCCGAATTGCAGCGCTCCGCGATATGCTGCGCCAGTTCGGCGATCGTCGGATGATCGAACACGATTTCCGGATAGAGTTCGGCGCCGAGCCAGTCCTCTAGTTCGACGACGAAATAGGCGGAAGTGGCCGAATCGAGGCCCATCTGAGTGAACGCGATATCTGGCCCGACGGCTGTTTTTGCGTCGTTGACGGTGCGCCGGAGATAGTCGAGGCACCAGTCGCGGATGTCCGATTCGCTTGGCATGATCGCCGGAACCCATCTCCCCGCAGAACTCCAGCGCTGTCTAGCATCGCTGCGGCGCTCTGCCCAGTCCGGCCGATCTCGCATCCGGGGCGCAGAATTCATATATTCGTCACAAGGCCGGCGGGGCCATGATCGAGGGCGGCGGATGCTGACGACCGGCGTCGATGCGGCGGATCATTTCCGCGAGGAATGCGGCGTTTTCGGGGTGTACGGTCACGCCGATGCGGCCGCGCTGACGGCGCTTGGCCTGCATGCGCTGCAACATCGCGGGCAGGAGGCGGCGGGCATCGTTGCCTATGACGGCGGGCAGTTCAGCGCGCATCGCGGCCCCGGCCTCGTCAGCGACAATTTCAGCTCGAAGGAGGTGATCGCCCGGCTGCCCGGCGCGATGGCGATCGGCCACGTGCGCTATGCGACAACGGGCGAGGTCGCGCTGCGCAACATCCAGCCGCTGTTCGCCGATTTCGATTTCGGCGGGTTGGCGATCTGCCATAACGGCAACCTGACCAATTCCTACCAATTGCGGCGCCAGCTGGTGCGCCGCGGCAGCCTGTTCCAATCGACGAGCGATACCGAGGTCATCGTCCATCTGATCGCGATGAGCCTGAAGGACGGCGTCGTAGATCGCCTGATCGACGCGTTGCAGCAGGTCGAGGGCGCCTATTCTCTTGCTGCCTTGTCGCAGGAGGCGGTCATCGGTCTGCGCGATCCCTTGGGCGTGCGACCGCTTGTGCTCGGCCGGCTCGGCGAGGCGTGGATCCTCGCGTCGGAGACCTGCGCGCTCGACATCATCGGCGGCGAATTCGTGCGCGATGTCGAGCCCGGCGAGATCGTCATCCTCGGCGCCCACGGGGTGCGCAGCGTCCGCCCCTTCGCGCCCGAGCCGGAGCGGCTGTGCGTCTTCGAATACATCTATTTTGCCCGTCCCGACAGCATCGTCGAAGGACACAGCGTCTACGAGGCGCGCAAGCGCATCGGCCGCGAACTGGCGCGCGAGGCGCCGATCGACGCCGACATCGTCGTGCCGGTGCCGGATTCCGGCGTGCCGGCGGCGCTCGGCTTTGCCGCCGAATCGGGGCTGCCGTTCGAGCTCGGCATCATCCGCAACCATTACGTCGGCCGCACGTTCATCGAGCCGACCGACCAGATTCGCCATCTGGGCGTGCGCCTCAAGCATAATGCCAACCGCGCCGACCTCGAGGGCAAGCGGGTCGTGCTGGTCGATGATTCGATCGTCCGCGGCACGACCTCGATGAAGATCGTCGAGATGGTGCGCCACGCCGGTGCCAGCGAAGTCCACATGCGCATCTCCAGCCCGCCGACGACGCATCCGTGCTTTTACGGCATCGCGACGCCGTCGCGCGACCAGCTCCTTGCCGCCCAGTTCGACGTCGATCAGATGGCGCGGCACATCGGCGTCGACAGCCTCGCGTTCATCTCGATCGACGGGCTTTATCGCGCGATGGGCGAAGCGGCACGCGACCGGCGCAGCCCACGCTTTTGCGATGCGTGCTTCACCGGCGACTATCCGATCCGCCCGGCGGATGCGGACGCCGGCAAGGTCTCCGTGCAGTTGTCGCTGCTTGCCCAGCCGGCCTGACTGCACGAAGGGCGACGACGTCGCGCCGCCGCTTGGCCGGCAGCGCGTTCGCGTCACCTTCGGTGCACTGATGCTGGTCATGCTGCTCGCTTCGCTCGACCAGACGATCGTCTCGACCGCGCTGCCGACGATTGTCGGCGAGTTCGGCGGCCTCGCACACCTGTCGTGGATCGTCACCGCCTATCTGCTTGCAACGACGGTCGTAACGCCGATCTACGGCAAGCTCGGCGATCTGTTCGGCCGCAAGATCGTGCTGCAGGCCGCCATCCTCGTGTTTCTGCTCGGTTCGGCGCTGTGCGGTCTCAGCCGGTCGATGACGCAGCTGATCGGTTTCCGCGCGCTGCAGGGGCTTGGCGGCGGCGGGTTGATCGTCACGACGATGGCGGTGATCGGCGACATCATTACGCCGCGCGAGCGCGGCCGGTATCAGGGCATCTTCGGCGGCGTCTGGGGGCTCTCGACGGTTCTCGGGCCGCTGATCGGCGGGTTCTTTGTCGAACACCTGAGCTGGCGCTGGATCTTTTACGTCAACCTGCCGCTCGGGTTCCTGGCGGTTGCGGTGATCGGCGCGATCTTCACCCCACCCGGCACGCGGCGCCGCCCGGCGATCGACTTGGCCGGCGCGGCGCTGCTCGCGGCGGCGCTGACCGGCCTCATTCTGTTCACCAGCCTCGGCGGCAACACGTTCGCGTGGAACTCCGCGCCGATCGCCGGCATGGTCGCCATAACGGTCGCCGGGACGCTCGGCTTCATCCTCGTCGAGCGGCTGGCGACCGAGCCCATCCTGCCGCTGCGCCTGTTCCAGAACCGCATTGTCGCGGTATCCTGCGCGGTCGGCTTTGTCGTCGGCCTCGCGATGTTCGGCTCGGTCACCTACATGCCGGTCTATCTTCAGGTCGTGACCGGCGTCAGCCCGTTGCGCGCCGGCCTGCAACTGACGCCGATGATGGCCGGCATGCTGGTGACCTCGATCGCCACCGGCCGCACGATCAGCCGGATCGGCCGCTATCGCCTGTTCCCGATCATCGGCACCGCGATTTCCACGGTCGGCCTCGGCCTCCTGGCGACCCTCGGCGCCGCGAGCAGCCCGTGGACCGCCTCAGGCTACATGCTGGTGCTCGGGCTCGGGCTAGGCATGGTCATGCAGGTCTTGGTGCTGGCGGCACAGAATGCGGTCGAATTTCGCGATCTCGGCGTCGCGACGTCGGGGACGACGTTGTTCCGCTCGATCGGCGGCGCAGTCGGGGTCGCGGTGTTCGGCGCGATCTTTGCCGCCGGGATCGCGGTTCAGCTTGCCGGCAGGATGCCGTCCGGGACGCCGCTGCCGGGTGCGATTGGACCTGCCGCGATTGCGGCGCTGCCGCCGGCGCTGCGAACCCTCTATCGCGACGCGTTCACCGCGGCGCTGCATCCGGTTTTTCTGTCCGCCGCCTGCCTCGCCGCGCTCGGTTTCGTGCTGACTTGCTTTCTGCAGGAGATGCCGCTGCGCGGGCCGGCGCGCCGACCATGAGGCGCGGGGTCAAGCCGCTTCCCGCCGACAGGCGCCGCTTCTATGCTGGCGGATGACAACGGGGGAGGAAACGCATGGCGCGGCTCGCGAAAATCATCGGCCGGGACCAGGTCG
>DATJSO010000060.1:0-4067 GCA_035504075.1 Allostellaceae bacterium
GCGTGTAGTCGCGGATGATCGCGTGCAACGCGTCGTCGTCGATCTCGGCCTGTTCGGCAGTCAACCCATTGGCCTTGAGCTGGCGTGCGACGAGATACCGCTTGGCGATCTCGAATTTCTCGCCCTCGGTGTAGCCCGGCAGGTCGATGACCTCCATGCGGTCGCGCAGCGGACCGGGAACGTTGTCGAGCACGTTGGCGGTCGTGATGAACATGACACGCGACAGGTCGAACGGCACGCCGAGGTAGTTATCGCGAAACGTCGAGTTCTGCTCGGGATCGAGCACCTCGAGGAGGGCCGAGGCGGGGTCGCCCTGGATGCCGCGGCCGAGCTTGTCGATTTCGTCGAGCATCATGACGCATTGCCGGCTTTGGGCACGGCGGATGCCTTGCAGGATGTTGCCGGGCAGGGCGCCGATATAGGTGCGGCGATGACCGCGGATCTCCGCTTCGTCGTGCGTGCCGCCGAGGCTGACGCGGACGAAGCGGCGGCCCGTCGCGCGCGCGATACTCTGACCAAGCGACGTCTTGCCGACCCCCGGCGGTCCGACAAAGCACAGGATCGGGCAGCGGCCGGCCGGGTTCAGCTTCCGGATCGCCAGGTATTCGAGGATGCGGCGCTTGATTTTTGTCAGGCCGTAATGGTCTTCGTCGAGAACGCGGCGCGCTTCGGCGATGTCGATCGGCGGCTCGTCCTCCGCCTTCCACGGCAGTTCGATGAGCCATTCGAGGTAGGTGCGCGCCATCGAGTATTCGCCGGCCGCTTCCGGCATGCGTTCGAGCCGCGCCAATTCCTTGCGGGCGTGGGACTCGACCTCGTCCGGCATGCCGGCGTCGTCGATCTTTTTTCGCAGATCGGCGATCTCGACGGTTTTGGCGTCCTCGCCTTCGCCCAGCTCCTTCTGGATCGTCTTCAGTTGTTCGCGCAGCAGGAACTCGCGCTGCCGCTCGTCCATCGTCTCTTTCGTGCGGTCGCTGATCTGGCGCGACAGACGCAGCACCTCGAGCCGGTGCGCCAGGAATTCCGAGACCCGTTCAAGCCGGCGCTCGATTGCAAACGTCTCGAGCACTTCCTGTTTCTCGCTCGGCGTGATGTCCATGAAGCTGGCAATCAGGTCGGCAAGCGCCGGCGCCGAGGCGACGCCCTGCACCGCATTGGCCAGTTCAGCCGGCGTCTGCGGCAGCAATTGCAGCACTTCCAGCGCCTGATTGCGCAGGTTGAAGAGACGCGCTTCGACCTCGGTGCTCTGTGCTTCGGGTTCGCCTACCCGCTCGATGCGGGCGACGAAAAACGGATAGCCGTCGAGAAATTCCACGATGCGGACGCGGCGCTCGCCCTGGCAGATCAGGTGGTGCGCGCCGTCGGGGCTGGTCACGTAACGCAGCAGGTTGGCTTCGGTGCCGACGCGATGCAGATCGACCGGCAGGGGGTCGTCCTGCGTCGGGTCGCGCTGCAGCACGATGGCGACGGGACGGTTGAGGCGGATCGCGGTCTGCGCCGCGATGACGGAGCGCTGCCGGGCCATCGTCATCGGCAGCACGGTGCCGGGGAACAGCACGAGGTTGCGCGTCGTGATGACGATCAGGGCGTCTTCCGGGATCGGCCGGATCGCCTCAGACACCGCGTGCGCAGGCGATGCGGCGCCGGGGGCGGCAGGCACGCCGACATCGGCCAAGGTCTGCTGCTGCGGCTGATCCATCAGCGGGTTCCCTTCGCGAGGTTGAGCATCAGGCAGCCATTGGCGAGATGCCGGCCCGAAATTTCGAACGGCACCGGCGGCAGGTCGATCCGGCGCTCGAAATGACCGTACGGGATTTCCATGCGCAGGATCCGCGCGTTTTGCAGTTCAGCCGGCAGCGGCCGCTCGCCGCTTATCGTCAATGTGCCGGCGTTCAACGTCACCGAGATCGTCTCGAGCTCGACCCCCGGCATTGCGACCAGAATGACCAGTGCGTCATCGGTCTCGAACACGTCGATCGGCGCTTCCCAATGCGGTGCCCCGTGGTGAAAGAACTGCCGGCGCAGCCGGTCGGCGCGCTCCATCGCGGCGCAGGCGTCGGCCCACATCCTGGCTTCGAGTTGGCGTATCGACATGTCACGGCCTCTCGCCTTGGCATCGCCCCGCGGGTTCTGCACATATGATGATCAATTTCGCGGGCGGAAAGTGCGGCTGGCGCGTTACAGCCTGTGGCGAATGCGGAAGGCGGCCGACAGCAGCGCGATCCCGAACAGCAATGCGTACACCCCGAGCAGCCAAGACAGCGCAATGACGCCGACCGCGGGGTGCGCCAGCAGGATGACCCCGAGCAGCACCGACAACAAGCCGCCGATTACGACCAGCAGTTCGCCGACGAGGCGGAGCAGCGTGATGCCGGCGACGATCAGCGCTGCGCCGGTGACGATCGCCCAGATCGCGATCAGGTAGACCAGCGCGATGAGCGCCGTCGCCGGCCACAGGAAGCATATTGCCGCGATGATCAGGTCGAGAATGCCCTCCAGCAGCAATGCGCCGGAGCGGCCGTGCAGCCGCGCCGCGCGGGAGGCCGCGACCAGCGCCAAGATGCCGTCGACCAGCGCATAGGCGCCGAACAGCAGGATCAGCGCCAATCCAGTAATCCCCGGCGAAAGGATCGCGATCAGCGCGAACAGGATCGCTGCGACGCCGCGCAGCGCCAGCGCCCACCAGTTGCCGACCAGGATGACGGCCATTGCGCTTCTCCGGGTCAGACCGCCGGCGCGCCGAGCCAATCGAGGCTCGGCTCGTCGGCGAGGTGTTGCAGGCGCTCGTACAACGCAGCGGCCGGAGCTTCACCAAGGGCGCCGCGCGTGAGCCGCTGAAATTTGTCGGCGAGTTCGCCCGCTTCCAGCATGCCGCTGTCCTCATGCTGCTTAAAGCTGCGGCCATCGGCCAGCGCTATCGTGACCGTACTGCCCGACCCGCCGTGCCCGCCACCGGCGTCTTCGACGAGTCGCACCCGGCGCGCCAGCGCGCGGATTGTCGGATCGGCCAGCGCGGTCGCGTCGTAGGATTCGGGGTCTCGCGCCTCGCGGCAGAGCGCCAGTGCGACGCAGAACGGGATCGAATATTGCGCCAGCATCAAATCGGCCGGCTCTGCAATATTGTGGCGCTCGACGACGCGGCTCGTGCCGGTGACCGCGATGCTGGCGACATCCTCGCCGGAGAAGTGATGCTGCGCCTGCAGCGCGCGCGCCGCCTTGACAACCGGGTGCGCCGTCGCGTGGCATGGATAGCGCTTCAACACGGTGCTCAACGTCACGTATTCGTCGCCGAGGTTGCGGGTCAGTTCGGCGGCGTCGAATTCGTTGCAGAAGACGCGCAAAAAGCCGAACTCACCCTCAAGCACGGTCCGCGGCCCGGCAAAGCCGGCGGCGGCGAGGCTCGCCGCCAGCACGCCGGCTTCCGAGGCGCGCCCGAGATGCAGCCGCTTCACCATGCCGCCATCGCCGCGAGCGAATTCAAGCAGCCCGCCGGCGAGCGAGCCGGCGATGCCGAGCGCATTCGTCATCGCCGCGGTGTCGAGGCCGAGCAGGTGGCCGCAGGCGACGGCGGCGCCGAACGGCCCCGTCGTGCCCGGCGCATGGAAACCGCGCGCCTCGTTGCTGTGACCGGTGGCGCGCCCGATGCGGATCATCGCCTCGTTGCCGGCGACAAAGGCGGCGATCAGCGCGCGCCCGCCGGCCTCCTGCTGCTGGGCGACCGCGAGCGCCGGCGGCAGCACCGTCGCACCGGGATGGGCGCCGGCGCCGGGCCGCGTCAGGCTGTCCAGTTCGAAGGCATGCGCGAGGGCGCCGTTGGCGAGCGCCGCCGCCGGCGCCTGCACGGCGCTGCCGCGCCCGAGAATACGGCTGCGGCCGCCGGGTCCGGTGCGCTCGGCGTAATCGATGACGATGCGGCTCCACGGCAGGTCGCTGCCGCAGATCGCCGCCGCAATCGTGTCGATGATGCAGTCGCGGGCGCAGCGCACGACCACTGCCGGCAGCTCCTCATAGCGAAGCGCCGCCGCGTATCGCGCGAGCCGCACGGTTTCTTCGGCCATCGACGATTT
>DATJSO010000061.1:0-2480 GCA_035504075.1 Allostellaceae bacterium
CGCGGCGGACATTCTGTGGCAACCTGGAGCACATCGCGAAGCCGCGCCAGCGAAAGGATCGTCATGAGAACGTCAACAGAGCCGGAGCGGCAAGTCGAGCCTGACGGCAGCATCGCCGAGGTATTTGCGCTGCCGACCGACGCGGCGAGCCTGGAGGCGCTAATGCGCGATCTGTTCGAGAACCACTGGCACGAGATCACGTTCGGGCCGTTGATCCAGGGGGCTGCCTGGGAGATGCGCGCGGCGCAAGCGCCGAGCCTCATCGGCGTGCTCGACGGCTACCTGACGATCGCGTTTGGCGTGCCGCACTTCCACCTCTGCATCGGCGAGCACAAAGGGACGCGCTCCAGTCCGGCGTCACCCGAACTGGCGCACCATCGCCGCACGTCGCGCGCCGAACTGTACCGGCGCCTCGGTCCCGCCGGCACACCGGTCTCCTGGGGGTTACGCCTGTTCAACGGCAAGGGCGAGCAGCAGATCACCGTGCTGTTGCCAAATCCGTTTCTCGACCGCGACACCGACAAGATCCTGCGCACGCCCGATTGGTCACATCTGGCGTTGTGGGACGGTCTGCGGGCCCGCTGGCTCGGTCTCGATGAACCCGACCCGATCGACCGCTCGGGCAAAGGCTTTGCGCACTGACAAAACAGAGAGGAGCACCCCATGATCTCAGCGCAGCAGACCCGGCGACAGCACCTCTGGTCAGTTTTGCTGATCGTCGGCAGCGTCGCCTTGAGCGTCGGCTTTGCCTGCGCGACGCCGTTTGCCGCCTTCGCTGCACTGGCGGCGCTGACCCTGCCGCGCAACGAGGCGCTCATGGCGGCCGGCGGCGTCTGGCTCGCCAACCAGGCCGTCGGCTTCGCGTTCCTGCATTACCCACTGACGGCCAATTGCCTCGGCTGGGGTGTTGCCCTCGGCGTCGGGATCGTTATTGCCGCGCTGACCGCACGGGAAGTCGCCTCCCGGCTCGCCAATACAGGGCCGATCGCGGTCGGGATTGCCGGATTCCTCGCCGCGTTCTTGGCGCATCAAATGTCTCTGCTCGTGATCGCCGCGGCACTGCTCGGCGGTGTGGAGGCGTTCCAGCCGGCCATCGTCGAACGGATATTCGCCGTCAATGCCGCGGCGTTTGTCGGGTTGGCTGCTGCCGGTTGGTTCGCGGAGCGTGCCGGTATCATCGCCCCGGCGAAGCGACGGCTCGCGTAGGCCGCGCTCTCGACGAGGCGCTGAAGTTTTCAGACCGTCGGTCAGCGCCGCCGGACCCGGCTGCAGGATGAGCGGCGACTTGATCGCGTGGACGGCATTCCCCCGACGGCCGGCAGCAGGGTAAGCGTTCATCCGCAGATTGTTCAGCCGTCCGACGGCTGCTATTGTCAGTCGATAGGAGGCGAGCGCGGTCGATGCTCTGGCGCGGGTCCAGGTTGGCGAGGTTGGCGGCGGCGATGCTCGGCGGCATTGCGCTCGCCTGCAACGCCGCGGTCCCGGTCGTCCTCGCGTTCCTGCTCTCGGCTGCGCTGGCGCCAGCGCAGCGCGAATGGGTGCAGCTCGCCAATGGCGAGTGGCGTTTTGTCGGCGAGCTGTGCAGCCATCACGACGATGGCGGCGCGAATGGCCGGCACGGCAAGACGCCCGGCGCGCCTTGCCCAGTTTGCAGTCTGCATGGGACGCTGGCCGTTGCGCTGCCGGCGCCGGTCGCGACGCCTTCCAGTTCGGTCCTGATCGCAACGGCCGCATTACCTGGCTTCGCGGCCACCGAGCCGGCCGTTCTGTTCGCTTCCGTCTACCGGTCGCGCGCTCCGCCTACCCTCTGAACTTCGCGATCTCGTCACGTCGGTCCGCCGCTCGCATCACGGCTGCGGCGGTCTGGTGCGTCATTATCGGCACGGTGTCCTCGCCCGCGCGGCGGTGCCCGTGCAGCAGAGGAAGTTCAGATCGATGCTTCGACGTTTCAACAGGGCTCTCGCCTTCGGCTTCGTCTTGGCGGCGCTCACCGCTGCGCACGCCTGGGCGCACGCGGTTTGCGGCGACCGGGTTTTTCCTGCAACGCTGGTCATGGACGACCCCGGCGTCAGCGACGAACTGTCGCTGCCGACGATCCAGTACTTGCCGATCCCCGCTTCCGACGGGGTTTCAGGCGGCCACTCAGTCGACTATGGCTTCGAGTGGGACAAGAACATTACCCGTGATCTCGGCTTCGCGATCAACGACGATTATTTCACACAACACGTCGCCGGCAAGAGCCTCGACGGATGGGACAATGTAACCTTGACGTTGAAAGACCAGCTTCCGTGCAACGAAGAACACGAATTCATGGTCTCCGTCGGGGTGGTGCATGAATTCGGCGGCACCGGATCGTCGCTGCTGCGCCAGGCCGGGGTCATCGATGCGGCCGGCAATACGGCGCCGACGCTCTACATGGGCAAGGGGTTCGGCGACCTGCCGGATACGCTGTCCTATCTGAAGCCGTTCGCAGTGACCGG
>DATJSO010000062.1:0-14597 GCA_035504075.1 Allostellaceae bacterium
CGGATCGAAGCGCAATTAGAGGAATATCGGAGCAGGACCGATGAGGCCGAGAGCGCGCTCGCCGATCTGCGCGCGACGCTGGCCGCCGACCGCGAGAGCGCGGCACGGGCGCTGAATGCGGCGGTTCAATCGAGCGGCGGCGGGCGTCGGCCGAATGCAGCGGCGCATTTGTCCGGGGTTCGCCGTTTGCTGCCGGCCGCACGGATCGGCGGCGGCCTGCGCGCGAGCCTGGCGATGCTGCGCCTCGCCGGTTATGCGCTGACCAGTCGTCCGATTGCCGAGGCTGCGGCGCATGACGGTGCCGCAGCGGCGCAGGCTGCCGAGTTTCGCCGCTGGCTTGAAGCGGCAGGTGAAGGAGACGGCGAGGCGCAGTATCGGGTCGGGTCGGCGTATGAACACGGCCGTGGGGTCGTCGCCAACATCGGCGACGCGGCGCTATGGTATCGGCGCGCCGCCGAGCAGGGCCATCGGGAAGCGCAGTTCGAATTGGGCCGCCTGTATCTGCAGGAGCGCCGCAGCGGGCCGGCCGGCTCGCAGCGCTGGTATCAGGCGGTGAGTGGGCAGGGCGATGGCGCGGGAGAACGACTGCAGCTGCTGTTCCCCAACGGCGTCGCGATCGAGCAGGATTTTGTCGAGGCGCTGCGCTGGAGCCGCTGCGCCGCCGAACAGGGCCACCCGCAGGCCCAGGCGAATACGGCCTCGCTCCTGGCGCGTGGCGACGGCTGCGAGCTTGACTACGCCGAGGCGCGCCGCTGGTATCAGCGCGCCGCCGAGCAGGGCGACGCCGCGGCGCAGGTCGGCCTCGGAGTGCTATTTGCCAACGGGCTCGGGGTCGAGATCGATCTGGTGCTGGCAGCGTACTGGTATGGTCAGGCGGCGAGCCAAGGCAATGACGGGGCGCAGCTCGCGCTGGGCCTGATGTATCTCGCCGGCCAGGGGGTCGCGGCCGATGCCGCGGCTGCGGCTGAACTGTTCCGGGCGGCCGGCGACAAGGGCAATGCGCGAGCCCGCTACAATCTCGGCCTGCTGCATCTGCGCGGGGGTGGCATCCCGCGCGACCTGCAGGCGGCCGAAAGCTGCTTTCGCCAGGCGGCACGCCAGGGTCTCGCGGCTGCGATGCTGAGCCTCGCGCGCATGTACGAAAACGGCGAGACGGCGATGGCCAATCCCGAGGAGGCGGCGGTCTGGTATCGCGCCGCAGCAGACCAGGGCGACCCGGAGGCGCAGTTTACGATCGGCCGAATGTACGCACGCGGCGAGGGTCTGCCGCTGAGCCTGTCGGAGGCCGCCGGATGGTTTGAAAGGGCTGCGGCGAACGGCCATGCGGCCGCCCAGTTCAACATCGGCGTCTTTTACGCTGACGGTACGGCAGTCGCGAAGGACCCGGCCCGGGCGGCAGAGTGGTTCAAGCGGGCGGCGGAACAGGGGCTGACGATCGCACAGGTACGGCTCGGCGTCGCCTATCGCGTGGGCGCCGGCGTGCCGCAGGATCCGGCCGTGGCGGTGCACTGGCTGGAGCGGGCAGCGGAAGCCGGCAGCGCCGAGGCCAAGATGGCGCTCGCCGCGCTCGTCGCCGAGGGTAGCGGCACCCCGCGCGACCGCCCGCGTGCCGAGGCGTTGCTGCGCGACGCGGCGGCGGCGGCGCATGCCCCAGCGCTGCTGGCGCTCGGCCATCTGCTCGCGGCCGACAGCGAGCCTGAGCGCCAACGCGAGGCGTGGCGCTGGTATCGCGCGGCGGCCGATGCCGGCAGCGCCGACGCCCAATACCTGATGGGCCTGGCCGCGCTGCGCCGCGACCCGCCGCAAATGCCGGATGCGGCCTTGTGGTTCGGCAAGGCGGCGGAAGGCGGGCATGCGCAGGCGCAATTCGAGCTTGCGGCGATGCATGTCACCGGCAGCGGGGTCGCGCCGGATCGTGAACGCGCTGCTTTCTGGTATCGGCGCGCCGCCGACCAGGGTGAGCCGCGCGCTCAATTCAATCTGGCCGTCATGGTGGCGAACGGCGACGGCGTGCCGGCCGATCTTGCGGCGGCGTTGACGCTCTACGAAAGCGCGGCGCATTCGGGCCTGGCCGAAGCGCAGTTGGCGCTGGGCGACGCCTTTGCAGAGGGGCGGGGCCGCCCGCTCGATGTCGGCCTGGCTCGCGCCTGGTACGGCCGGGCCGCGGCGCAGGGCAATCGGCGGGCCGACGAACAGTTGCGGGCAATGTCGCAGGCTAGGGAGTGAGGCAGCGATGCGGATCGCGGATGTGCCCGTGTTCATTCTGTGCGGCGGCCTCGGTACCCGCCTGCGCGAAATGACCGAATTCCGCCCTAAGCCGATGATCCCGATCGGCGGCGACCCGATCTTGTTTCACATCATGCGATATTATGGACGCTTCGGATTTTCCAGGTTTGTCCTATGCATGGGCTACAAAAGCGAGGTGATACGCGATTTTTTCTTGAATTTTTACGTCCGCAATTGCGACGTATCGATCGAGCTGAAAACCAATGCGATCGAAGTGCACAGCGTCGATCACGCGCATGACTGGACGGTGACGCTGGCCTATACCGGCGAATTGACGATGACCGGGGCGCGGGTGGCGCGCGCGGTTGACCGCTATCTGGGCGAAGCTGAGCATTTCGCGGTCACCTATGGCGATGGGCTGACCGATGCCGACCTGGCGGGCGAGCTCGACCATCACCTGAACAGCGGCAAGACCGGCACCGTGCTCGCCGTCAATCCGCCGTCGCGGTTCGGCGAATTCCGCATGGACGGCGACCGCCTCGTCGAATTTGTCGAGAAGCCGGAGCTGCATTCGGCCTGGATCAACGGCGGCTATTTTTTCTTTCGCCGCGACTTTGCAAAATACCTGTCGCATGCCGAGGATTGCGTCCTTGAGCGGGAACCCCTGGCAAACCTGGCGCGGGCGGGCGAACTCGCCGTCTACCAGCACCGCCGCTTCTGGGCGTGCATGGATACGCAGCGCGACCACGAATATTTGACGCGGCTCTGGGAATCCGGCCAAGCGCCTTGGGCGGTGACGTGAAGCCGGAGAACGCTGATGCGCTTTACGTCGACACCGCTGCCCGGCGCCTATCTGATCGACCTCGAGCCGCACGGCGACGAGAGGGGATTTTTTGCGCGCGCCTTCTGCCGCAACGAATTCGCCGAGCACGGGCTGGAAACCGGGTTCGTGCAGATCAACGACTCGCTGAGCGCCCGGCGAGGCACGCTGCGCGGCATGCATTACCAGCTGGAACCGGCGGCGGAAGTCAAGCTCGTCCGCTGCGTCGCCGGCGTCTTGTGGGACGCGATTATCGACCTGCGGCCGCAATCGCCGAGTTTCGGCCGATGGTTCGGGGCCGAGCTGAGTGCGGAAAACCGCCGCATGATGTATGTGCCGCGCGGTTTTGCGCACGGTTTCATCACATTGTCCGATGATGTCGAGGCGTTCTATCTGGTGTCGGCGTTCTATGCTCCCGATCGCGAGCGCGGCATCCGCTGGAACGATCCGCGCTTCGGCATCGCTTGGCCGATCGCGCCGGTCGTCCTGTCCGACAAGGATCGGGAACGGCCCGATTTCGCCGCAACATCGCATCTGGAATAGGCCGCGATGCGCATCGTGCTGACCGGCACCAGTTCGTTCACCGGGTACTGGTTTGCACGCGCGATGCACGAGGCCGGGCACGAGATCGTCGCGGTGTTCAGCAGCGCCGACTGCGCCGACGCCTATCCGGGGGTCAGGGGCAGGCGGGTCGAGCAGTTGAAACGGTTGTGCCGCAGCGAATTCGCCGCACCGTTCGGCAGCGACGCATTCCTCGCCCTGCTTCGCTCGCTCGGGAGGTTTGACGCGCTGTGTCATCATTGGGCCGAGACGCGCGGCTACCGCGACCCTGGCTTCGATGCGGTCGCGGCGCTCGGCGCGAACGCCAGGCGGCTGCCCGAGGTGCTGCGCCTGTCGCAGGATTGCGGTTGCGGCAGGTTGGTACTGACCGGCAGCGTGTTCGCGCAGAACGAAGGGATCGGTAATCCGCCGCTGCGCGCATTCAGCCCCTATGGCCTGTCCAAGGGCCTGACCGCGCAATTTTTTGAATATTGTTGCGAGCGCGAGGGGATGCCGCTTGATCGCTTTGTGATCCCCAACCCGTTCGGCCCCTATGAAGAGCCGCGCTTCACGAACTACCTGATGCAGACATGGTTGGCGGGCGGCGCCGCCAACGTCGCGACGCCGAACTACGTCCGCGACAATATCCATGTCGACCTGCTGGCCCGCGCCTATGCGGCGTTTGTCGAGGGCGCCGGCGCCGGCGGTCGCGTCCTTGGTCCCAGTCTCTATGTCGAGACGCAGGGCGCCTTTGCCGAGCGAGTTGCGCGCGAGGTGCGCGCTCGCTTGCCGCTCGCGTGCGATCTCGGCCTTGCCGAGCAGACGAGCTATGCCGAGCCGCGCATCCGCATCAATGCCGATGTCGGCCTCGGCACCGAACTCCGCTGGAGCGAGGCGGCCGCCTGGGATGCGTTTGTCGCCTACTACGCTGAACTCTATGGCAGCGCCGGCCGCTAATCCGGCCGCCCTCGTTTGACAGCCGCGCTCGCTTACCGCCCGATGTCATTCTGCGGACGCGAACGGCGCCGGCGCAAACGACGGCGGTTGACGGCCGGGGCGGTAACGCGTCAGGTTCTACCGATTTCTGAACGCCGTTCGGAGGCGAGCGCCATGAAGCTGATGTGGTTCCACCTGATGCCGTATACCGAATTGCCCGACGATTTCCGGGAGCAGAACCCGAGCGTGTGGGTCGATATCCATTCTTCGCTGTTCGACCCCAGGCGCGCGCATCACATGTACAACGACTTCATGGATGAACTCGAATTCGCCGCCGAGTGCGGCTTCGACGCGGTCTGCGTCAACGAGCACCATTCGAACGGCTACGGGCTGATGCCGAGCCCCAATCTTGTCGCCTCGTCGCTGGCTCGCCGCACGACCGATACGGCGCTCTGCGTGCTCGGCAATTCGCTCGCGCTCTACAACCCGCCGACCCGCGTCGCCGAAGAATTCGCGATGATCGACGTGATCTCCGGCGGCCGGCTGATCGCCGGCTTCCCGGTCGGCTCGCCGATGGACACCTGCTACGCGTACGGCCAGAACCCATCAACGCTGAGGGAGCGATATCTCGAAGCGCACGATCTCGTCGTCCGGGCGTGGACCGAGCCCGAAACCTTCGCGTTCAACGGCCGCTTCAACCAGCAGCGCTACGTCAACATCTGGCCGCGCCCCATTCAAAAGCCGCGTCCGCCCATCTGGATCCCCGGCGGCGGTTCGGTCGAAACCTGGCGCTGGTGCGCCCAGATGGACCACGTCTACTGCTATCTCTCGTATTACGGCTACAAGGCGGGCCAGGCGACGATGGACGGGTTCTGGGCCGAGATGGACCGGCTCGGCAAGGACAGGAACCCCTACCACGCCGGCTTTCTGCAATTCGTCGGCGTCGCCGAGACGCGCGAAGAGGCCTACAAGCTCTACCGCGAGCCGGCGGAATATTTCTATGGCCGCTGCCTGCACATCGATCCGCGTTTCGCCGGACCGCCGGGCTACGCAACCGAGGAAACCCAGCGCCGCGGCATCAAGGGTCAGGTCGAGCAGGCCGCTGCCAACGCGCAGCGCTACGAGACGAAGTTCCAGATGCTGGCGCGCGAGATGGATGCGATCGTCGACAAGGGCTACGTCATCATCGGCTCACCCGATGAGGTCGCGGCGCAGATCCGCGAGATCGCGCACAGCCTCAATGTCGGCCACCTGATGCTGCTGCTGCAGTTCGGCAACATGCAAAAGGATCTGGCCAAGTACAACACGCAGCTTTTCGCCGAAAAAGTCATGCCGCAACTGGCCGACGTGTTTGCCGAATGGGAAGACCGCTGGTGGCCCAAGCCGCTGGCGGCCGCGGAACGCGCCCCGCTGCCGTCGTGGCAGTCGGCCCCGGCACTCGCCGCGGAGTAGGTGATGACCGAACCCAAAACTGCGACCGTCGAGCTGAACGGGTTTTCCTGCCGCGTGTGGACCGCCGGGAGCGGGCCGAAATTGGGCTTTCTCGCCGGTTTCGGCGGGTTGCCGAAATGGGTGCCGTTTCTCGACGCGCTGGCGAAGGAACGCACCCTCGTCGTGCCGTCGCTGCCCGGTTTCCCCGGCGGCGAGCGCGGCCACAGCGTGCTCGACAATCATCTCGACTGGGTCTTGGCGACGCGTCTGCTGTTGCAGAAAGCCGGGCTTGACGGCGCCGATCTCGCCGGCAGCGGTCCGGGCGGTTCACTCGCCGCCGAGATCGCGGCAATCTGGCCGGGGTCGGTCAAGAAGCTTGCCTTGATCGCGCCGTGGGGATTGTTCGACGAGAAAGATCCGGCGACCGACCCGTGGGCGCAGCGCGCGCCGGACGTGCCGAGCTTGATGTGCACCGACCCGGCGCGCTGGGACGAACTGAAATCGCCGCCCGAGGGCCTCAATTCCCCGGAATGGCCGGTCGAGCAGGTGCGCGCCGCCGAGGCCGCCGCGCGCATCTTCTGGCCGCTCGGCAATACAAAGCTCGAAAAGCGCCTGCCGCTGATTGCTGCGCCGACGCTGCTCTTGTGGGGCGAAGACGACCGCATCATGCCGCGTCGCTACGCCGACAAATTCGCCCGCGGCATATCCGGGCGCAGCGAGATCCGCACGATTGCCGCCGCCGGCCACCTGGCCGAACTCGACCAGCCCGATGCCGTTGCCGCTGCAATATTGGCGTGGACGCGATGATGCGGCAGCCCGTGGGCGCCGCGTTGCTCAACTCGCCTTGCGGAGCAGTCTGAGGATACGGTCGAGCTGTTCGAGGCTTGCGTAATGCAGCGTCAAGCTGCCGCCGCGGCGTTGCGGCGCGAGCGTGACACGCAGGCCGAGCGAGGTTGCGAGATCACGCTCCAATGCGAGCGTGTCGGCGTCGCGAACCGGCCGGGGCCGCGGCGCCGGCGTCTGCACGCGGCGGCGCACCAGTTCTTCGGTCGCGCGCACATTGAGGCCGCGGCGGATTATTTCGGCCGCGAGCGCAGCCGGGTCGGGCGCGCCGAGCAGGGCGCGCGCATGACCGGCCGACAGGGCGCCGTCCTCCAGTCGCTGCCGTACCGGCTCCGGCAGCGCCAGCAGGCGCATCATGTTGGTCACGTGACTGCGGCTTTTGCCGACCGCCTCGGCGAGGCTCGCTTGGCTGCGGCCGAATTCGCGCGCGAGGCGGCTGTAGGCTTCCGCCTCTTCGAGCGGCGACAGATCTTCGCGCTGCAGGTTCTCGACGAGCGCGATCTCGATGACCTCGGAATCGCCGAACGGCCGGACGATGACCGGCACCTCGGGCAGCCCGACGCGCTGCGCCGCCCGCCAGCGCCGCTCGCCGGCGACCAGCTCGAAATCGGCGCCCGTGGCCGCGGCTGGCCGTACCAACAGCGGCTGCACGATGCCCTTTTCGCGGATCGATTGCGCCAGCCCGTCCAACTCGGCATCGGCGAAGCGGCGGCGCGGCTGGAACGGCGACGGCCGGATCGTCTCGATCGCGACGCTGCGCACGCCATTGGTCCCGGCGGCGTGCTCGTCGCCGGTAAGCGCCGCACCCGTCTCCCCGAACAGCGCCGCGAGGCCGCGCCCCAGAGGTTGGCGCCGCACCGCCCGCATGCTTGCGCCGTTCGCGGTCATGCGCCGAGCCTCGCGGCCAGTGCGCCGGCGCCACCGCCGCCGCTGCGCCCGGCGCGCCGCAGGATTTCGGCCGCGAGCTCGACATAGGCCAACGAGCCGGCGCAGCGCTCGTCGTAGACGAGTACCGGCAAACCGTGCGACGGCGCCTCGGAGATGCGGACATTGCGCGGGATCATCGTCTCGTAAACCTTGCTGCCGAAATGGCCGCGCACATCGGCGGCGACGAGATCGCAGAGGTTGTTGCGGCGGTCGTACATCGTCAGCAGCACGCCATGCAGCTCAAGCCGCGGGTTGAGCCCTCGCTGCACTCGCTCGATCGTTGCGGTCAACTGCGCCAGGCCTTCGAGCGCATAGAACTCGCATTGCAGTGGCACCAGCACGCGTTCGGCCGCGACGAGCGCATTGACGGTCACCAGGTTAAGCGACGGTGGGCAGTCGATCAGCACTTCATCCCAACCGCCGAGCCGGTCGCCGATCGCCTGCTGCAGCAGAAATTCGCGGCGCGGGCGTTGGCCGATCTCCAATTCGGCACCGGCCAGGTCGGGCGACGCCGGGACCAGCGACAGGTGCGGCACCGCCGTGTCGATGACGGCTTTTTCCAGCGCCGCCTCGCCGAGCAGCAGCTCATAGCTCGTTACCCCGCGGGCATCGCGCGTTATGCCAAGCCCGGTGCTGGCATTCCCCTGCGGGTCGAGGTCGATGACCAGCACGCGATGGCCGCCGCTGGTCGCCAGCGCCGTGCCGAGATTGACCGCGGTCGTCGTCTTGCCGACGCCGCCCTTCTGGTTGGCGATCGCAACGACGCCGGCGCGGCGCGCGACCGGCAGGCGAGCGGGCGGTTTAGCCCTCGCGAACAGCTTCACGGCGACTCACTCGCGACAGGCGCAGAATGACGCCGTGCGGATCGCTGCGGCTGGCGTACGTCGTGACATCCATGACCCACATCTTTTGTGCTGCCGCCAATTCTTGCCCCGCCTCCCGGCCCTTCGGGAAGAGACATACCGTGGCGGGGCCGATAAGCCGCTCAGACCAAGGCAGAAGCCGGTCGAGCGGCGCCAGCGCGCGGGCCGTCACGACGGCGGCGGCGCGCGGCGGCAACGAATCGATTCGCCCGTGGCGGATCGTCACGGCCGCCTCGGTCAGCCGTGCCGCCTCGCGCAGGAAGGCGCATTTCCGCGCGTCGGCCTCGACCAGCGTGGTGCCGGGGGCGCCCATGATTGCCAGCACGAGGCCGGGGAAACCGGCACCGCTGCCGAGATCGACGAGGCTGTCGGCGGTCGCCGGGAGCAGCGGCAAGAGCTGCGCCGAATCGAGAAAATGACGCCGCCACACATCGCCGATGGTGCTGGGCGCAACAAGATTGATCCGAGCGGACCACTGCCGCAGCAGCGCCGCGTAGGCGCGCAACCGATCGGCTGTTTCACGTGAAACACCGGTAAGCGCAGCAAAATCTTCCGGATTAAGCGGCGCGGGGTTCAGGGCGGCGCTTCACATATTGCAGCAGGGCGGCGAGCGCCGCCGGGGTGACGCCGGAAATGCGCGATGCGGCGCCGAGCGTCGCCGGCCGCGCCGCCGCAAGCTTGCCGCGGATCTCGGCCGACAGGCCGCCGACCGCCGCGTAATCGAGCGCCGCCGGCAGGACCATCGCCTCGTCGCGGCGGAATGCGGCGATGTCGCGCGCCTGACGGTCGAGATAGCCGGCATAGCGCGCGTCGATTTCGAGCTGCTCGGCGATATCGGCCGACAGCGTCGCCAGCTGCGGCCATACGGCCGTGAGCCGCGCCACGTCGATGTCGGGGTGCGCCAGCAGCTCGGCGGCCGAGCGCGCGATGCCGTCGGCGTTGACCGCGATGCCGTATCGGCGCAGCGCGGTCGGCGATAACCGCAGCTCGGCCGCGAGCCGGCGCGCCCTGTCGAGTGCCGCCATTTTGGCGTTAAAGGCGCGGGCGCGTTCCCCGCCCACCGCGGCAATCGCGATGCCCCTCGCGGTCAGCCGCTGGTCGGCGTTGTCGGCCCGCAGGGTCAGCCGGTATTCGGCGCGCGATGTAAACATGCGGTAGGGTTCACCGGTGCCGCGGGTCACAAGGTCGTCGATCAAGACGCCGACATAGGCATCGGCGCGGTCGAGCACGAAGGGTTCCGCCGCGCCCGAAGCTGCCAGCGCGGCGTTGACGCCGGCGACGAGCCCCTGCGCCGCCGCCTCTTCGTAGCCGGTCGTGCCGTTGATCTGGCCGGCGAGATAGAGGCCGGGCACGCGTTTCGTCTCCAAGCTCGGGAAAAGCTCGCGCGGATCGACATAGTCGTATTCGATCGCATAGCCGGGCCGCTGTATGACGGCATGTTCGAGGCCGGGGATCGTCGCGATGAACGCCGCCTGCACATCGCGCGGCAGCGAGGTCGAGACGCCGTTCGGGTAGATTGTGTTGTCGTCGAGGCCTTCCGGTTCGAGAAAGATCTGATGCCGCTCGCGCTCGGCGAAGCGAACGATCTTGTCCTCGATCGACGGGCAATAGCGTGGTCCGACGCCGGTGATCTCGCCGCCGTAAAGCGGTGAGCGGCCGAGATTGTCGCGGATCACGGCATGGGTCGCCGCAGTTGTCTCGGTAATGTGGCAGACGACCTGCGGCGTCCGGATCCGCTCTGTCATGAAAGAGAACGGCGTCGGCGGATCATCGCCCGGCTGTCTGTCGAGGCCGCGCCAGTCGATCGTGTCGCCGTCGAGGCGCGGCGGCGTGCCGGTCTTCAGCCGGCCGATCGCAAAGCCGCGCCGCCGCAGCGTTTGCGACAGACCGAGCGACGGCGCTTCGCCGATCCGGCCGGCCGGGATCTTGTCGGAACCGATATGGATGAGGCCGCCGAGGAAGGTGCCGGTCGTCAAGATGACGCGGCCGGCGCCGAGGCGGCGCCCGTCGCCGAGCACGAGGCCGCGGATACGGCCTGCCGGGTCGAACAGGAGGTCGTCCGCGGCGCCCTCGACGATGGAAAGCCCCTCGATTTCGGCGAGGATTTCGCCGATCGCCCGGCGATAAAGCTTGCGGTCCGCCTGTGCGCGCGGCCCGCGCACCGCCGGTCCCTTGCTGCGGTTCAACATGCGGAACTGGATGCCGGCGCGGTCGATCGCCCGACCCATGATCCCGTCGAGTGCGTCGATTTCGCGGACGAGATGACCCTTGGCGAGGCCGCCGATCGCCGGGTTGCATGACATTTCGCCGATCGTCGCGCGGCGATGCGTCAACAGCGCCGTCCTCGCGCCGAGACGGGCCGCCGCGGCGGCCGCCTCGCAGCCGGCGTGCCCGCCGCCGAGCACGACGACGTCGTAATGTCCGGTCGCGTTGTCCATTGTCGGGGATTCTAGGAAGCGCGCGGCCGCCTGTCGAGGTTTCACGTGAAACATCCACCTCCGGCGATGCCGTCGCGCCGCGCAACCCCGGCTGCGCCGCGCGCCGGAAATTGTGGCCCGACCCACCGTTGTTTCAAACGCAAATTGCCGATTATAAAGGCCACACCGGCTGTGGTTGCCGGAAGTTTTGAAAGCAGCTAATATAGAGAGCATCTAATCAAGCTGTTCCTGAAATCGTTGGCGATCGGTGACCGATTGTGCCGGTAATTACATGGCGGGTACCAGCTTCTATCGCGTGCCGGCGCGAGGCGCCTTGCTCAGAGGATGTGGACGGCGGCCCGCCTTCGATGTCTTTGCCGTTCGATCCCGGGTAGCCCGCGCAGCGAGGCATGGCGGAAACAAATGGACGGGCGTCCAGCTCAGACGAGTGAGTTTGCGGTTATGCGACGAATATTGTTCGTTGGTGCGGGGTATATTGCGGGGATTCATGCCGAAGTATTGCGCTCTCTTCCGGGCGTGCAGCTTTCCGGTGTCGTCGATCGCGACGACAACGCGGCGGCGGCGCTGGCGCGGCAGTGGCAGATTCCGCGGGTCTTTGCCTCAACCGAGCGTGCGCTGGAGGCAGGCAACATTGACTGCGTCCACATATTGACCCCTCCCGGCGCGCATACCGCCGCGGCTCTGCCGTTTTTGCGGGCTCGCCTGCCGGTACTCATCGAAAAGCCGCTCGGTGCCTCCGACGCCGAATGCCGCCTGCTGCTGTCCGCCGCCGCCGAGGCGGACATCCCGCTCGGGATCAACCAGAATTTCGTATATCACCCGGCATTCATTCGTCTGAAGCGCTGCATCGACGAGCGGCGGCTGGGGCGGCCGGCCTTTGTTTCATCGATTTTCAACCTGCCGCTGCAGCAGCTGCAAGCCCGCCAATTCGGCCACTGGATGTTTGAGGAGCCTGGCAACATTCTGCTGGAACAGGCGGTGCACCCGTTGTCCCAAATCGTCGCCCTCGCCGGCCGGGTCGAAGATTTTGCGGTGATCGCCGAACCGCCGCGCGAGATTTCCGCGGGCGTGCCGCTTTACACGTCGCTGAGCATGGCGTTGCGCTGCGAGCGAATACCGGCGCAATTGCGTGTCGCCGTGGGGCAGAGTTTCCCGTTCTGGCAGGTCGCCGTGACCTGCGACGACGGCGTTGCCGTCGCCGACATGCAGAACAACCGGTTTTTTACATACCGCCAGACGCGCTGGCTGCCCTTTATCGACAACACCCTGTCCGGCGCGCAGACGGCAGGATCGCTGCTGCGCGACAGCGGCGCGATGACCGCCAACTACATTCTCTCGACCGCAAAGATCAAACCCAGAACCGACAGCTTTTTTCAAAGCATGAAGGAAAGCATCGGCGCCTTTCATGACGCGCTTGACGGCGGACGCAAGCCGCCGCTCGACGGCAGCTTTGGCGCCCATCTGGTCGCCACTTGTGAAACCATCGCGCAGGCTGCTTTCGTGCCGTCGCATCGGCCGGCGCCGCGACCGGCAATCGGCGATTTTGAGGTCGTCGCATTAGGCGGTACCGGGTTTATCGGTGCGCACCTCGTCAAGCGCCTGCTCGCCGAAGGTCGCCGCGTCGGCGTGATGGCCCGCACCATCCGCAATCTGCCGCCGATATTTTCCGATCCGCGCGTCGTCGTGATGCAGGGTGATGTGCGGGTGAGAGCCGATGTGGAGCGTGCCATTGGCGGCGCGCGATGGGTGGTCAACCTAGCGCATGGCGGTGGCGGCCGAACCGATGAGGAGATCCGCGCCAATATGGTCGACGGCGCCGAGAGCGTCGCGCGGGTCTGCCTGGCGCGCAATATCGAACGGCTGGTGCATGTCGGGTCTATTGCCGGTCTCTATCTTGGGCCGCAATCCGCCCCGATCACGGGATCGACGCCGCCCGACCCCATGTCTGATCGGCGCAACGCCTATTCTCGCGGCAAGGCCGAGTGCGACCGTCTGCTGTCGGCGCTGCACGAACGCGAGGGGCTACCGGTCTGCATCTTGCGCCCGGGGATTGTCGTCGGCGAAGGCGGGTTGCCGTTTCACAGCGGCCTTGGATTTTTCAACAACGAACAGCATTGCCTCGGTTGGAACGCCGGTCGCAATCCGCTGCCGTTCGTTCTGGCAGAAGACGTGGCGGCGGCGATTTGGCTGGCGTGCACAACGCCTGATATCGCCGGACGGGCGTATAATCTGGTCGGTGACGTACGTCTCAGCGCCCGCGAATACATCGCCGAATTGGCGATCGTGCTCGAGCGGCCGCTGCGCTTTCATCCCAAGCACGCGACCGTATTCTGGGCACAGGAATTCGCCAAATGGGTCATCAAGCGTCTTATCGGACGGAGATCGACGCCCGCCCCGGCACGGCGGGATTTTTTGTCATGGGGTTTGACGGCGAAATTTGACTGCAGCGACGCCAAGCGAGACCTCGGCTGGCGACCCGCCGGCGATCATGAATATTTCATCGACCACGGCCTTCGCGTTTGCCGCGAGCAATGAGCCCGTCAGCCCGCATCATTCTCCACGTATTCAGCACGCTGGAGATCGGCGGCCCGCAAATCCGCTTTGTGCGGCTCGCCAACCACTTTGGCCGCACGTATCGCCATGTCGTCATCGCAATGGACGGCGTGACGGATGCGTTGAGCCATGTTGCCGCCGATGTGGATATTCGGGTGATCGACACACCGGTGAAAAGGGGCGGCAGCATCGGCGTTGCGCTCGCCAATTTGCGCCGCTTCCGACGCATGCTGCGCAGCCTTCGGCCGGATCTCCTGGTGACCGCGAATTGGGGCACGGTGGAATGGGCGCTGGCCAATTTGGACAAGCGTGTCCCGCATCTCCACCTGGAAGACGGCTTCGGCCCGGAAGAGGCATCGGGACAGATCCCGCGGCGCGTTTGGGCGCGTCGCCTGCTGCTGCGCGGCAGCGCTGTGCTGGTGCCGTCGCAAACCTTGTACCGCATCGCCAGGCACATCTGGCGCCTGCCCGAAAGGCGGCTGCTCTATCTACCCAATGGCGTCGATTGCGATCGCTTCGGCATCGCGTATGACGGCGAATTTGCGACCAGCCTCGGGATTGAAGCCGGCGTCCCGGTCGTCGGAACGGTGGCCGGGCTGCGGGCCGAGAAAAACATCGCTCGGCTGTTCGACGCCTTTGCGCCGATTGCGCGTCGGCAGCCGGCGCAACTCGTTGTCGTCGGCGACGGCCCGCAGCGCGACGAACTTGCCGCGCGCGCCGAGGCGCTGGGGCTGTGCGACAGGGTGATCATGACCGGACAATGCTCCGCGCCGGAGCGGTTACTGCCGAGGTTCGACATCTACGCGGTCTCGTCCGACACCGAGCAGATGCCGTTGTCGGTCCTGGAGGCGATGGCCGCCGGCCGGCCGCTGGTCGCGACCGATGTGGGTGATATTCGCGCGATGGTCGATCCGCAAAATCACCCGTTTCTGGTCGCACGAGACGCGGATGCAATGACCCGAGCGATGACGGCGCTGATCGACGACCCCGACGGGGCTGCCGCGATTGGCGCGGCGAACG
>DATJSO010000063.1:0-4028 GCA_035504075.1 Allostellaceae bacterium
TCGACGATCCCCTGGAGCGGGCCGGGGTTGCTGCGCGCCGCGCCCGGCAACGACGATCTTTCGCATCGCCATTGCGAGCGGCGCCGCGCAATCGCGGCGGCGGGCGTCACAATTGGTCGGCGACCGCGGCGTGGAAGCGCCGCAGCGCGCCGATGTGGTCGGACAGCGTCTGGCCGGCGATGCGCTTGTGGTGGCGGCGATCGAACGTCGTGGTCAGGCAGAGGTGCGACGCGCCGGCCTGCTTCCAAAATCGCGCGTCCCTCGCCCAATCGGCTTCGCTGCCGCTGCCCATCGACACCCACACCTCGATGCCGATCTTGGCGGCGTCGCGGCCGGCCGCTTCGGTCAGCGAACGCAGCCGGCCGAACACATCGAGCGCGCTTTGATCGGCCGGGTAGGCGTTCGGCATCCAGCCGTCGCCCCATTTGGCGACGCGCTGCAAGGTGCGCTCATGATGGCCGCCAAACCACACCGGCACGCGGCCCGAGGAAGGGCGCGGATTGATCCCGGCGTCTTCGATCGTGTGCCAGCGGCCCCTGAACGTGACGTGCGGCTCCTGCCACAGCATCTGCATGACCCGCACCTGCTCGGCCGACCGAACACCGCGATTGTGGAAATCCTCGTTGAGGCCGATGAACTCGACTTCGTTCCAGCCGACGCCGATGCCGAGCCGGAACCGGCCGCCGCACAATACATCGAGGCAGGCCGCCTGCTTGGCGACGAGCGCCGTCTGGCGCTGCGGCAGGATCAGCACGCCGGTCGAGAAACCGAGCTTCGCCGTGCAGCCGGCGAGAAAGCCGAACAGCACAAACGGGTCGTGAAACAGGCCGGCCCCGGTGCGCTCGCCCTCGCGCGCCCCCAGCACGTGATCGGGCGCCTCGATAAAATCATAGCCGATCGCCTCGGCCGCCTGTGCGTATTCGCGCAAAACCTGCGGCGTTCCGCCGATATCGCCAAGCGGCAGTAATGCGCCCAATTCCATGACTTCTCTCCTGGTTCGCCGTGCCGCTGTGGAGGTTACACCAAAACGCGCGCTTCGCTAAAACGCCGCGGCAACCCGCGCGCAGCGGCGGACCGCGACGACCGCCGAGCCCGCGACCTAAGCGATGGCGCGCGCTGACGCTCCCTGCCGGGACGACGGCACGGAGACGCATTGAGTATGCATCGGCGGTTTTTTCCGGTCGCCATGCCCCATTTCGCCTCGACCGGCGAAGTGAGCTAAGCGCCGGGTGCGCGGGCCGTGATCGCGTAGAGCGGGTCCTGTTCGTCCTCGATGTATTCGGCCAGGCGATGCACCTCGATCTGCTCAAAGCCGGCGGCAAGCAGATAGCGGCAGACGAGCTGGGCATGGCCGCTGTCGCCGAGATGGTGCCAGATCTGCACCGCCTTGGTCGGAAAGCAGCGGTTGGAGAAGCTGATCGCGACGAACCCGCCTGGGCGCAGCACCCGCGCCAGCTCGCGCAGCACCGCAACCGGCTGCTGCAAATATTGGATCGACACGCAGATCGTCGCCGCGTCGAGCGACGCATCGCCCAGCGGCAGCACCGGGTCGCGGTTCAAGTTCTGCACGAAATACCGGGCGAGGCGCGGGTTGGCGGCAAGCTCGGTCGCATTCATGCCGTGGCCGATGACCTCGGCATAGTCGATTTCCGGCGGCAGATGGCTGACCCAGCTGCTCATCAGATCGAGCAGCCTGCCGCCGGCGGGCAGAATTTTCCGGTAGAACTCGGTCAGCGTCGCGACCGCGTGGTCGTCAATATGATAAACCAGCCGCGGCGCCTCGTAAAACACCGCGTCATCGTCGCCATCGAGCTTGGCGAAGGCGCCTTTCGGCAACCCGAGATCATCGTCCGCCATGCGCGTGTCCTGTTTCCGGCGGCCAGGCAGAGGCTGTTCGCCGGCGCGAGATTGCTGCGTCGGCGCGCTTCCCGCAATGACGGCGTAATGCCGCCACGGCTTGTCGCCCGCGGCGGCGGGTGTCATCGTGTGCCGGGCGCCGGATCGGGCGCCCGACGCGGGCACGTTCTCCCCGATGGAGCTGACAAGCATGGCTGACGCGGAGGCGACGACACGCGGCGTCCACCATCTAGCGCTGTGCACCGACGATATGAAGGCGACGGTCGACTTTTACGTCGATGTGCTCGGCATGCCGCTGGTGCACGCGATGCGGGTACCGCCGGGACTTGGGCGCGGCCCCGGCAACCGCGGCAACCCACCCTACGAAGTGGTGCGTCACTATTTCTTCGGCATCGGCAACGACAGCCTCCTGGCCTTCTTTGAAATCCCCAAGGGCGCGGAACCGCGCGGCAACCGCAACGCGATCGGCGCGATGCAGCATTGCGCGTTTGTCGTCACCGCCGCCCGCTTTCGCGCGATCGAACAGCGGCTGCAGGCGCACGGCGTCGATTATCTCGGCCCGGTAAGGCAGATGCCCGGCCTGGTCGGCATCTATTTTTACGACCCCAACGGCATTCGCCTCGAATTCGCCTGCCAGCCCGAAGATGGCGAGGCGCCGGACGTCATGCGCTGCGTGCGCCAGACCCGGGACGCCGCGCGGGCAGAACTGGCGGAGCTGCCGGGCGCGACGCCGGAATGGATCGAACGGCGGCTCGCCGCGCTGCCGGAGTGAGGCGACGGAGATCGGCGCTTGGCCGTGCCGGATCGATGCCGCCGATTGTCGGTTTTCTCGGGCATTGACGGCCCGCGAGCGAGGTTGCACGCAGGAGACGCGAAATGAAAAACGGCTTCAAAATCTATGACACCGACACGCATGTGATGCCAGCCGCCGAGGTCATCGAGCGCTACGTCGATCCGGCGTTCCGTGCCCGCCTCCCGGAATTGGCGCCCTACCGCACGCCGATGCGGCAATCGGCCGAATATCAGGGCGCTCTGCACGGCTACCGCATCCACCCGCAATTCTATCGCCGCGTCCTCGGCGAGGCGGCGCCGCGCCCCGACCACAGCGGCCGGGATACGGTGTGGATGGGCCAGCAACTGCCGCGTCCGGGCGTGCAGGACGATGACGCCGCCAACCGCGTCGCCGACATGGACGACGAGGGCACCGATGTGCATTTCCTCGTTCCGGGCGGCTGGTCGAGCCTTCTCGGCGTCGACGACGTCTCGCTCGAAAGCGGCATGATCCGCGCATTTCATCGCCATATGGCGGATTTCTGCGGCAAATATCCGGACCGGTTGAAGGGGCCGATCGTCGCCTCGACCCGCGATGTCGATGGCGCGGCCGAGGAGATCCGGAAATGGGGAAAATCCGGCTGGGCGGTCGCGGTCAAGCCGCAGGTCGACAAGATCCCGATCGATCATCCCGGCCTCGATCCGATCTGGCGCACGGCGGCGGAATTCGACCTGCCGATCGTCCACCACAGCTCGACCTGGAACCCGCCCTATTATCCCGGCCACAACGACATGTGGGACAATATCTTCCTCGGCCGCCTCGCGTCGCACCCGTGGGGCGCGATGCGCTTTGTTGCGGCGTTCATCGGCGGCGGCATCCTCGACCGCCATCCGAGATTGCGGTTCGGCACGCTGGAATGCGGTTTCGGCTGGCTGCCGTTCTGGGGCCGGCGCATGGACGAGCAATATGCCTATGTCGGCTCGACCGCCGAGCTGCAGATGAAGCCGAGCGAGTACCTCAAAAGCGGCCGCTATTTCTGCAGCATCGAGCGCCAGGAAGGCGAGGACATGTATCGCATGGTCAGCGATTTCCTCGGCGAGGATGTGCTGATGTACGCTTCCGACTACCCGCACTCGGAATGCCAGTTCCCCAACTCGATCGACAACATCCTCGCCTGGCGGAGCCTCCAACCCGCGACCCAGCACAAGCTCTTCTGGAACAACGCCAACCGCTTCTATCGCCAGACCTGACGCCGTACCGATGCGCGCGGGGCGTCGGCCCGGCATCATCGTCGAGGCTCGCAAGTCACGCGACTGGCGCCCTGCCGACGGGCACCCGCGCGGCCGGCGGAAAGCGCGCATCTTTGGTTGGCGTCTCGGCTTCACCGCCGACGATCGCG
>DATJSO010000064.1:0-4922 GCA_035504075.1 Allostellaceae bacterium
GCCGTGGTCCTCCATCTCGTCCTGGTTCCAGCCGCCGCCGATGCCGAACAGGAAGCGGCCGCCCGACACCTGGTCGAGCGAGGCGGCGAGCTTGGCGGTCTGGATCGTGTCGCGCTGGATAATGAGGCAGACGCCGGTGCCCACTTTGATCGACTTTGTTGCCGTCGCGGCAGCAGCCAGCGTCACGAACGGGTCCATCACGTCGTAATACTGCTTCGGCAAATCGCCGCCCATCGCAAACGGCGTCTTGCGCGTCAGCGGGATGTGGGAGTGCTCCGGCGCCCACACCGATTCGAAGCCGCGCGCCTCCAATTCGCGCGCCAACTCGTCGGGCGCCATCGAATAGTCGGTGAAAAACATCGCTGCGCCGATTTTCATGTCCATCCTCCGACCGCCTCGCCTCTCACTCTGCCGCCGCTGCCTGTCCGGCGCGCTCGCCGAGGTGGCGCAGGCAGCGGTCGATCCACAATTTCGTCAGCTTCTCCTGCGCGCCGTTCTGGCTGAGGCGACGGCGCAGCGTCGAAAAATCGACCAGGTCCAATTCCTGGTCCTGGTTGGCGCACGAGAACACGACAGTCTCCGTGCCGGTCGCCGGGTCGACGTGGCGCTGCAGGCATTGGGCGCAGATCTCCTTCATCATGCACTGCATCGGCGAGTTGATCGAGGCGATCGCGCGGTGGTCCGGGCGGAAATAGCGCTTCAGCGTCGCGTTTCTTGCCTCGGCGACCGCCGCCATCATGCCGTCCGAGCCGATCGCGATGATGCGGTCAACGTCCTGCAGCGGGATCTCTACCGGCCCGAGCGCAGCCGCGCCATAGGCCTCGATCGCCTGCACGATGTTGCCGACAAACGCGAGGTCCTGCGGCCGCCCCGGCCGAAAACCCGGCGCCTCGTCGCAGCACCAGACGACGGCATCGGCGGCGCGTTCGATGTCTTCGACCTTGTAGCGCGCGTCCAACGTCTTGTAGCCGGCAAAATAGAGAACGCGCGATCCCTGCGCCCGCAGCGCCGCGCCGATCGAGAACAGCACGGCATTGCCGAGGCCGCCGCCCACCAGCAGCACGGTTTCGCCGGACGGCGTCTCGGTCGGCGTGCCGGTCGGCCCCATCAGGATGACCGGCTCGCCGGGCTTCAGCAGCGCGCAGAGATCGGACGAGCCACCCATTTCGAGCACGATTGTCGAGAGCAGGCCCGCATCGCGGTCGATCCACGCGCCGGTCAGCGCCAGCCCCTCCATCGCCAGGGTCGTGCCGTCGATGTGCGGCGCATAGGTCGCGTAGTTCTGCAGCCGGTAGAACTGCCCCGGCTGAAAGGCGCGCGCCGCCATCGGCGCCTTGACAACGACCTCGACGATCTTCGGCGTCAGCCGCTCGACATGATGGACGCGCGCCCGCAGTTCGTCGTCGAGCCGCGCCTTCAGCACCGCCGGCAGCGGCTCGGCCGGCGCCCGCCTCGCCAGCGTGCGGCTGACCACCGGATAGCCGAGCTTGGTGCCGCCCATCGCCTTGACGACATTACCGGCAAAGCTCGGGTGCAGGTCGCCGAAAAAGCTGACCGCGCGGCCGTTGTCGAGCAGGCTCATCAAAACGCACACGGCAGCGGGTTTTGCAACCCGCTCCGGCATCGCCGGGTTGCCCTCCTCGTCGAGCGCCCGGAAATAGCGGCCGTCCAAGGCGATGTGCTGCGGGTCCTCGCGCGCCAATACCGTGTTGGGCTGCGTCCCGGCGGCGACAAGGATCGTGCGCGCCGGCAAGGTGACCTCCTTGCCCGGTCCCTGCTCGGGCGACGGTCGATGGCCGCCGATTTCCGGCGCGGTGTGGCGCGTCAGGCGCAGCGCGGCGGCCTGATCGAACAGATCGACCTCGACCGCCTCGGGGGTCAGCATCTCGGCAAAGCGGATGCCCTCCTCCATCGCCTTGGCGACTTCCTCGTGGTTGAGCGTGTAGCTCGGCGCGTCGACCAGGCGGCGGCGGTAGGCGATCGTCACCCCGCCCCAACCGCCGATCAGCGTCGCAAAACGCGGTGCGCGGCCCTCGATCTCGGCCGCCGCGCGTTCGGCGCGCAAGGCGCGGGCATGGGTGATGAATTCCTCGGCGACCTCGCGCTCGGCGCCGTTCCACTCGCGGCCGACCGGCTCGCCGCCGCGTTCGGCGACAAGCGTTTCGTAGCGCTGGAGGAATTTCTCGACCTGCACCGGGTAATAGGCCAAGGCCTCGGTCGCGGTATCGATCGCCGTCAAGCCGCCGCCGATCACGACCACCGGCAGCCGTACTTGAAGATTGGCGATGCTGTCGGTCTTCGCGGCGCCGGTCAATTGCAGCGCCATCAGGAAGTCGGAGGCCTGGCGTACCCCCGGCACGAGGCCGTTCTGCATCGCGATGACGGTGGGCCGGCCGGCACCGGCGCAGAGCGCGATGTGGTCGAAGCCGAGCGCAAACGCGCTGTCGATCGTCAGCGTGCCGCCGAACCGCACGCCGCCATACATCGCGAATTCGTCGCGGCGCTCGAGCAGCAGCCGGATGATCTTCAGGAAATTCTTGTCCCAGCGCACCGTGATGCCATATTCGGCGACGCCGCCAAAGCCGGCCATCATGCGCTCGTCCAGCTCGTCGTAAAGGCTGGCGATGTCGCGGATCGGCGCGAACGGGACGCGCTCGCCGGCGGCCGTGACGCCCGATACGCCCGGCGGCAGCGGTTCGATCTTCAACCCGTCGACGGCCGCGACGAAATGCCCGTCATTGACGAGATGGTGCGCCAGGTTGAAGCCGGCCGGGCCGAGCCCGACGACGAGCACCTTGTAGCCCGATTGCGGCTTCGGCAATGGCCGCCGCAGATCGAGCGGGTTCCACCGCGTCAGCAGCGAATAGATTTCAAAGCCCCACGGCAGGCTCAGAACGTCCTTCAGCGTGCGGGTTTCGATCTGCGGGATGTCGACCGGGTCCTGCCGCTGGTAGATGCACGCCTTCATGCAGTCGTTGCAGATGCGGTGGCCGGTCGCCGCGCACAGCGGGTTGTCGACGGCGACGATCGCCAGGGCGCCCAATGGGTGGCCGCGCGCTTTGACGATGTTCATCTCGGAAATCTTCTCGTCGAGCGGGCAGCCGGCCAGCGTCACGCCAAAGACGCTCTTCCTGAACCCGCCGTCCTTTTCGTGCAGACCGCTGCGGCAGCTGTCCTTCTGCTGGTTGTGGCACCAGATGCAGTAATTCGCCTGGTCGAGCGCGCCGGCGAGGTCGGTACCGGGGTCGGTCAGCCGGAACCCGTCGCGCGCCCGCCACTCGTGCTCGGGCAGGCGCAGCATCCTCACGCCGTCGCACTCGACGGTTTCGACCGGCACGAGATGGTGCATGTCGAGGCGGTGCGGCACCTTGAACAACAGGCCGCGCCTGTGCGCCGCCTGACCGTCGGGCGACAACGTCGCCCAGGCGGCATAGTCGAGCGCGAGCTTCAAAGGCCCGCCGTGCGCCGCCTCGTCGTCGAGCCAGCGTGCGACGGCTTCGGCGTAGCGCAATTCCCAGGCGAGCAAACCCTGCCGGGAGGCGAAATCGCCGGCGCGGCCGCCGCATAGCGCATCCAGCTCGTGCCGCAAGCGGTCGCCATGCAGCTCGGCGGCGTCCCTTTCCTTCACCTCCTTGACGGCGCGGCGCTGCACAAAGAGGCGCTTGACCGAATAAAGCGGGGCCAGCCTGTCGTGCGCCGCCTGCAACGCCCGCAGCTCGGCGCCGACGCCAAACAGCTGCCCGAGAAAATCCTCGAGATGCGGCGCGAGATCGACCAGCAGATCCGATTCGCTCCTGCGATCGAGCGCGTCGGGCGCCGCGCGCGCCGCCATCAACCGCGCGTGCAATGCGGCATCGACCGCCGCCAGCTGCGCGACAAACGCGCGGTCGAGACGAATAAGGCCATCGCGCGCATAAAGATCCGCGAAGGCCAGCCCGTGCCGCAAAGACAGATCGCTCATGCCCGCTACTTAGGCGCGTCAGGCGGCGGAAACCAGCCGGCAATTCGCCGCCTCAGGGTTGCACGGCCTCGTTACAATGTCGCCAGCTGCCCGTTTTCGGCAGCGGATAGAAAGCTCGTCAGGCCGAGCGTCCCGTCAAACAGGTTGTCGGCGAGATCGGCAAGCGTCCAGCCGCACACATCGAGCGCCATCGAGCAGGCCCACAATTTGAGATCACCCAGTTCGCGGCCCTGGCGCAGCAGGTCGAGCGCATCGGGCGCGCTCTTGTCGCGCAGCAGCCCCGAGAAGGTGCCGCCGTGATAGCGGCCTCCGGGCGGCGCCTCGTTGGCGAAGGTTGCGAGCGCATTCATGCTGACAAAAACCTCGACCCGCCGGTCGGACACCGCGGCGACGGCCGCCATCATCGCCGCCATCTGCACTTTTTCGTGCTCGCCCGAGCACAGGATGATGTAAAGCGGCGGTCCTGCCATATCTCTCTGCTCCTGTCGCTGCGGCCCGGACGCGCGGCCGCGAAGCTCCTGCCCGACGCCGTCACGCGCCTCTCTATCATACGCCGGCATCATACGCCGGCCGGCCGGCGCGGGCTTGCGCCAGCGCCAGCGATGAGCGATAAGCCGCGCCGGCGGTTCACGGCGACGCGGCGGTTCGTTCGAGTGGCCTCGTCGCCGCCGACGAGTGCGCGAGAGCCGCGCGCGCAGCGAGCCCGTAGCTCAGCCGGTAGAGCAACTGACTTTTAATCAGTAGGTCTCGGGTTCGAATCCCGACGGGCTCACCATAAAAATCAATATCTTATATAACATTCCAGCGCGATCCAACAATCCTTAGGTATCCCTAAGGTATCCCGCGACCCGAAGTCGCCTGATTGCGCGGACGATCTCATCGTGGCGGAGACGGATCGCTCTTGGCCTGCACGCCGCTGCCCCTCCACGGCCGGGAAGCGGCGGCGTTCGGCAGGGGCGCC
>DATJSO010000065.1:0-22207 GCA_035504075.1 Allostellaceae bacterium
CGGCGGTCTTCCCGCCGGCCTCCTGCTCCCGCAGTACCGCGATGATCTGTTCCTCGGTGAACCTCGATCGCTTCATCGTCCGTCCCCCTTCCGGCGGTCGGACTCTATCCAAATCTGGACGAGTTTCAGGGGCTCAGGTCATCGGCGAGGCTGTCAATCTGCCGATACGAACTCTTATTGATCGACCGGGCGTGCGGCGACGGCCGGATAGCACTGATCCGAGGGTTGTGGTGCCTGGTACCGAAGAGGAAGGCTACGAGAGCCCAGGAGGCTGGAATCAGAAACGTGATCCCTCCGACTATGCCGAAGCAGTGGAACTCTGGCGCCGGCAAAATTCGCGATCAAATCGGGCTCACTCGGACGTCGAGGCGGGGGCCGCGAGTCCGGGAACCGAAGGGGGCGAAGCATGAGACGCCAGACGGTAGTTTCATCAAATATTGCCGAAATCGGTTATGATGAGAATAGCCGAACCCTTGAAGTCCTATTTAATAATGGAAGTGTCTATCAATATTTTGATGTTCCACCTCAGCTCCATGCAGAGCTAATGCAAGCTGGATCGGTTGGGCAATATCTTAATGCCAACATCAAAGGGAATTTTCGCTACGCTCGTGTGTGACTTATCTGTAGCCGGCACGATCGGCATACATGAGGAGAGCCTGACTGTAAATCTGGACCGAAGCCGAAACATCCTGCAACGGCCTCGAAAAGGTCGGGCTGCCAGTGGGCGGATCGGTAATGGGCCTCTTGAAAAGTTAGTCCAATCGACGTACATTTGTCGAGAAGTGACCGGTATGACTTCAAGGAAGCAGGAACGGCGTCTGCGGGAAGAGCGACTGGGTTTTCGTGTGGATGAGCCTACAAAGGCGCTGATCGAGCGCGCGGCTCAGCTCGAGCGGCGAAAGCTAACTGACTTCTGCATGACGGCGCTGACCGAGGCTGCGCGCAGAACGATCGCAGAGCACGAGACCCTCGTGTTGTCCGAGCGCGACCGTGCGGTCTTTTTCGACACGCTTATCAACCCTCCGGCTTCGAACGAGCGCCTTCAACGGGCGTTCGCAGAACATAAGCGCCGGGTCGTGCGGTGAATGGCGAAACGGCCAGCTGCGGACCTGCGCATTGTGCCGTTTGGCGAGGTGCACGACCGTGCGCGCTTCACCTGCGGGGTGGAGAGCCTGGATCGCTATCTCAAGACACAAGCGGGGCAGGATATCCGTCGGAAGGCGAACGCTGTGTTCGTGCTGAGCTCGGTGTCCGAACCGGAGCGGGTGCTAGGCTATTACACGCTCTGCGCCATGGCGATTTCGCGGGGCGAGGTCCCCGAGGCGGCCTGGAAGCACGTCCCTCGATACCCGCTCGTCAGTTGCACCCTGATCCGACGTTTGGCGATTGCAAAGGATCAGCAAGGCCAGCCTCTTGGTTCGATCCTGCTTGCCGATGCACTCCTCCGCGCGTTCGAGAGCGCCGGCACCGTCGGCTCCTCCATGGCGGTCGCCGATGCGCTCGACGATGCTGCAGCCGGCTTTTACGCGGCGCATGGCTTTGTGCGACTGCCGGACTCGTTGCGCCTCGTTATGCCGATGCGTCAGGCTGGTGTGCGAGCTGAGCGATGACGTCTAACCGTTCACAGACGAAGCTAGGGAAGCAGCCGGGGAAACAGATCCAAGACGCTTTCGGGATCTGGGGAAGCACGGCTATCCACCATGACGGTAACCAATCCATCGGTCTTGCGCTCTCGCAGGAAGCGGCTGGCTGCGGGACATTCGAGGCCCCACACATGCCGGAGGTGGCCGCGCGCCCGCTACGACATGGGTTCTGTTGCTTCCCCCATGCTTCCCCGGCTTTGCCGAGCAGGCCGGGGAAGCAAAAACGGCCCCGAAAGGCCGTTCTAAGCAACTCATTTCCTTGAGAAAATCTGGAGCGGGCGAAGGGATTCGAACCCTCGACCCCAACCTTGGCAAGGTTGTGCTCTACCCCTGAGCTACGCCCGCGTCGCACCGATGCATATCATATCCGGGGTGGGGGTCTGCAAGCGCTTGCGCGCGCAGGCCGCGGGCGCCATCGTGCGCCGTTGTCGACGATGCCCGCTTCTGCGCGCTCGGCATCGCGCCTCCGCCGATCGAAGCCAGGTTTTGTCGGTGGTGGCTATACCGCCGGAAGTGCTCCAGAGTTTGCGAGGAGCCGCCGCCATAGCAGGTCCCGCCCAATGAAACTGCCACCTTTAACCGGCAATTGGCAGATCGTGCCGCAGCGTCAGCGCGGCCGGTCGCCCCGCAGCGTGATGCGATGCATGACGCGGCGGAAGCCGTGATAGTCGTTGACCGGATTGTGCTGGGCGCAGCGGTTGTCCCAGAATGCCAGCGACCCCGGCTGCCAGCGGAAGCGGCAGGTGAATTCCGGGCGCATCAGGTGCGCGAACAGGAAATCGAGCAGCGGGGCGCTTTCCTGTTCGGTCATATCCTTGAAACGGGTCGTATGGCCGCCATTGACGTAGAGCGCCTTTCGTCGCGTTTCGGGGTGGGTGCGCACGACCGGGTGCTCGGCGACGTATTCCTGCTTTGTGTCGGCGCGGGCGGCGTCGCGCAGCCGGTCTTCGCGCGTTTTTGTCACGTCGGCCTTGGCCGAGGAATTGACCGCGACAAGCCCGTCGAGCAGGCGCCTGAGGCCCGGCGACAGGCTCTCATAGGCGAGATACATGTTGGCGAACAGCGTGTCGCCGCCGTAGGGCGGCACCTCGCGCGCGACCAGCATCGTGCCCATCGGCGGGATGTCGAGATAGGCCGTGTCGGTGTGCCAGAGGCCGCCGAAATTGACCCGCTCGTGCTCCAGCTTGACGACCGGCGTAATCTCCGCAAACCCGTCGAGGCCGCGCAGAAACGGGTACTCGATCGGGTCGCCGAAGCGGCGGGCGAGCGTGAGGAAGCGTTCCGGCGGCAGGTCCTGGTCGCGGAAGAACAGGACGAGATGATCGAGCCAGGCGCGCCGCAGCGCCGCGACCAGGTCGTCATCGAGAGCGCGCGCCAGATCGACGCCGGCGATCTCGGCGCCGATCGCCCCGGCAAGCGGGCGGATGTCGAAGGAATTGCGGCGCATCGCGGGCTCGATCTTTGCCTCTCGCTGAGTGTAGCGTATTCGGCAAGCCGGGAGCGAGGCATGCGCAATCCCCGTGCCGCCTGCGCGGCATTGATGCTGATCCTGGCGGCCTGCTTTATCGTTGCCGGCTGCGCCGCCGATAACGCCGGCAGATCCGACGGCGAGCGGCAGCACAGCGGCTTCTACGGCAGCGTCGAGGGCGGGTTCACGCGATGAAGGCGAGGGAGACGAGTTGCGGCACGATCGTGACCGACGGCGAACGCCTGCTGCTCGGCCATGCGACGCGTTCGCCGCGCTGGGACATCCCGAAGGGCGTCGCCGAGCCGGGCGAGAGCCTCGTCGCCGCAGCGCGCCGCGAGCTCTTCGAAGAGACCGGCCTCACGGCGCCCGAGATCGAATTGCGGCCGCTCGGCGTCCTGCCGTACCAGCCGGGCAAGGACCTTGCGCTCTTCGCGTGGCGCGTCGTGCCACTGCCGGATCCGATGGGCCTCGTCTGCGCTTCGTGCTTTTCGTGGAACGGCAGAATGCTGCCGGAGTTCGACCGGTTCGCGCTGTTCACGCTGCCCGAAGCGCTGGGGCATGTCGGCAAGGGCCTGGCCGCGCGGCTGGCCGGAATATCACTTGCAGCGCTAACGAAGGCTTCGGAATGATGCGTCGGGCATGCTAAACAGGTGTCAGCTCCAACGCGAGGACGACATCATGCCCAAGCTCCGCCACATCGCGATCGCCGCCGAAGACCCCGACGCGATGGCCGAATTCTACAAGAAGGCGTTCGATTTTGTCGAGGTCGGCCGGCCGAACGGAGTCTTGGCCGATGGCGTCTTCCTGTCGGACGGCACGCTCAACATGGCGATCCTGAAGTTCAAGACCGACCAGCTCGGCAAGGGCATGGATTTTCGCGGCATCCATCATTTCGGCGTGCTGGTCGAGGATGTCGATGCCTTCTCGCACAAGCTGGAAAGCCTCGGCGCCCGGCATTACATCGACCAGGGCCACGGCGGCCAGCAGGCCGGCTATTTCGAGAAGAAGTTCTACGGTCCCGAGGGCGTGCTGTTCGACATCGCCGAACACGGCTGGGCCGGCGCCGAAAAGCTGCCCGAACCGGTCAAGGAAGCGGCGGAATAAGGGGAGACGCAACATGGCCAAGCTGCGTCACCTGGCGATCGCCTGCAAGGACCCGGACGCCATGGCTGAGTTCTATATGAAGGCGTTCGATTTCACGCTCGTCCGCAGCAATGACGGGCCGCTCGCCTACGGCCATCACCTGAGCGACGGCACGCTCGACCTGGCTATCCTGCGCTTCAAATCGGACCAGATCGGCAAGGGCATGGATTACACCGGGCTGCATCACTTCGGCGTGCTGGTCGAGGACGTCGACGCCACGGCCGAAAAAGTCGCCGCGCAGGGCGGCCGGCATTACATGGATCAGCTGGAGCCCGGCCGCACCGGCGGTTTCGAAGTCAAGATGTACGGCCCCGAGGGCGTGCTGTTCGACATCGCCGAGCATCCCTGGACTGGCAGCGAAGCGCTGCCGGAGAAGGTCGAGGAAGCCGCGGAATAACGCGCATACCGTCATCCGCGCGACGCGCCAATCCGCTGGGCCGAGCCGGCGCGCCGGGCTTCGGCCCCGCCCCGGGCTTGCTGCGGCGATCGCGCAGGTGTGAGGCAAACATTGCTAAAAAACACCGTGAGCAACGCGCGGCTACGTAATCTCCCGTAGGATAAAACCGGATTTCGCGCCTGGCGCCGATCGGCAAGTATCGCGCATCGAGACCGGATTACCGACGGAGCACGGCGATGACCCAGCAAGAACATGATGCGGCGATCGCCGCCTTCATCAAGAACAGAGGCGTGACGCGCTGCCCGACCGCGTGCGCGGTGCCGACAAATGCGTCAGTCGCCGCCGCCGATCGCGAAGCGTTGCGCCGCCGCGCCGAGGAGCAGGAGGCGCGCCGCGAGGAACGGCGTCTGCGCGAAGTGTGGCGTTATCGCTTCGGCCATACGGGACATGCCGCATAGACTGCCTTCTGATGTACAGTGAGACAGCGAGAGGGCGGGAGCGATCCGGCCCGGCGGCCCGGCCTCGGGCCGTTCAGATAACCTTGCCAAATACGCTTTGCCGGGATGGGAGTGCCGCGATGCGGCGTTGTTGTCACATGTCGGATCTGTAAATTGAACCCGATGGAATTCGGCATCTTTCACGAGTTCTGGTCGACCGATGCGGCATCGCAGCCGGTCGCGTTCGCGCAGTCCTTTGCGCAGATCGCGGCGGCCGAGACGAGGGGTCTCGATGCGGTCTGGCTCGCCGAGATCCACATGAACCCGACGCGGTGCCTGGTTTCGGCGCCGCTCGTCGTGGCGAGCGCGATTGCCGCCCGTACGAGCCGCATCAAGATCGGCACCGCCGTGCAGATATTGCCGCTCGGACATCCGCTGCGTCTCGCCGAGGAAACCGCAACGATCGACCAGATCAGCGGCGGGCGGCTGATTTTCGGGGTCGGGCGCAGTGCCTTCCCGCGCGCCTACAATGCCTACGGCATCTCTTACGAGGAGAGTGAGGACCGGTTCGCCGAGAACCTCGACATCATCAAGAAGGCGTGGACCGAGCCGGCGTGCAGCTATCGCGGCCGTTATCACAGCTTTGACAATTTTACGCTGGTGCCGCGGCCGGTGCAGCAGCCGCATCCGGAAATCCGCATCGCCGCCAGCCGTCACGACACGTATGCCGCAATCGGCCGGCTCGGCTATCCGCTGTTCTCGGCGGTGCGCGCCAGCCCGCTCGGCGAACTCGCAGAGCATGCGCGCGCCTATCGGGCGGCATGGGCGGAGGCCGGCCACCCGGGCCGCGCGCGAATATATCTGCAGGTGCCGGTCTACATTGCCGAAAGCCGCGCCGCCGCTCTGGCCGGGGCGGAAGCCGGGCTGATGCGCTTCTCGCAATACCGCGCCGATCTGATGCGCGGTCCACTCTCCTATACCGAGGTATTGCGCGAGAAGGGGATCGTCGGCACGCCCGAAATGGTCGTCGACCGCCTCGAAGAATTGCGCGATGCGGCCGGCCTCGATGGCGTCTCGGCCGAGATCAACCCCGGCAGCATGCTGACGCACGAGCAGGTCCTGGCATCGCTGCGCTGTTGGTGCGAGCGGGTCATGCCGCGCTTCAAATAGCCGGCCGCCGCGCTCTCGGCCTCGCTCCGCTGGATCCGGCGGCAGTCTCGATATGCATCGTCCAACGAACCGTCCAGCGTTCGTCGCGCCTGGCCGAGAATGGCGTCGCGCGTTCATTCAGCGTTTGTGATAAACGCCGCGTTAACCATCTCTGATCATGCTTCAACACGGCACATTGCATGATCGTAGAGGCCAGAATGTTGTCTGCATTACGTTCGTGGCTGCGACGGCAGCCAAAGGCAGAAATAAAGCCCGGCAACCGTTACCGCCGACGCCTCGAAAGTGGCCTTACCGCAACAGCGACGGTGCTCGACGTCCGTCCGGATCTGTCGGGATTCGCGCACGTCCTTTTCACCGTCGCCGTTGAAGGATCGGGAGCAGAAGGTGCAGACAGTACTCGCATCCTGGCGCTGCGATCCTTTACCGACACATTTCGCGAGCAGGTCGCCTGATACTGTCGCGAAGGACTTGGCGCGATGCGCCGGCGCCGGCTCGACAGAGCCGAATTGCCGGCGCGCGAGCCGAGACGGGTCGCCGGCGTCAGTAGACGCCGCTCAGCGTCGTCGTCTTGCGATCGACTATGGTGCCGCCGGCGCTGTCGTCGGTTGCGCCGAGCAGCCTGCTCGCAAGGCTATCGGGGCGCAGGGCGCGATTCGGATCGATCTGCTCACCGACCTGTTCCGGCAGCAGTGCGGCGCTCGCCTGGTCGCCGGGCTTGCCGGGGCCGGCGGCATCGATGATCTGCTGCGCCCGCTCGGCGGCGGTCACCTCATGCGGCCGCGGCGCGCCCGGCTGCGGCGGGCGCAGGTCGAAGTCGGGCGGGATCGTCAACGGCGCGCGCTGTTCGACCGCGAATTCATCGGGTGCAGGCTGGTCGATGCCGATGAACTGGCGCCAGTTGGAACAACCCGTCAGTCCGATCGTCATTGCGAGGCAAGCAACCGCAAGTAGCGGCGAACGTGTGCGCCATTTCAGCCGGCTATGACCGCTCATGGTACAATATCTTTCCCCCGATTTGATTGCGGCGGCGCATGCCGCAACCAAAGTCCGTCAATCAACATTGCGGCAACACCAAGGCAAATCGCGCTGTCCGCGACGTTGAACGCCGGCCAGTACCATGAACCGGCATGAAAATAAAGAAAATCGACGACAGCGCCAAGCCGCAGCCGATCGGCGACATTGCCGATCGCGCCGCCCATGACGAGACCGATCCCGATCGCCAGGAAACCGCCGCGCACCCGGCTCAGCCACAACAGCAGCCCGACGATAACCACCACCGCGGTTGTCGCGAAAATCGCATCGCCGATTGCGGTGCCGCTCAACAGGCCGAAACTGATGCCGCGGTTGCAGGCCAGCACAAGCTGGAAATACGGGGTCAGCGTCTGTTCGCGCAGCGCGCCGCAACCGGTCGCGCCGAAATGCTGCAACAGCCAGAATTTGCTCGCCTGATCGAGCGCGGCGGCGATGGCGGCGACGGCAAGCCCGCGTCCGAGCATCATGCCGCCGCTGCCGCGCCGCGGTCGATAACGTCGGCGCAGCGCCGGCACAGATCGTCATGGCCGGCAATATCGCCGACCTCCGGCAAGACCCGCCAGCAGCGCTCGCAACGCATGCCCGGCGCCTCGCTGACGACGACCGCGACGCCAGGCACGTCGGGCAGCGTGAAGGCCTCGCCCGGCATGTCTTCCAGCCGAGGCTTAGCGTCGGAGGTGATGCACAGCTCGGCCCACGCAATCCCTCCAGGATCAATCTCGCTGTCCAGATAGATCTCGACCGCAGCCTGCAGGCTGGAGCCGATTACCTTTTGCACGCGGGCGACTTCGAGTGCGCCGGTCACGACGCTGCGCACCTCACGCAGCACCCGGAACCGCTCGCCCAGCCCGTCGTTACGCCATCCGACGGGAATGTTCGGGAACAGCTCGAGATGAATGCTGCCCTCCGCCGCATCGCCGTGCCGCGCCAGCCACGCCTCCTCCGCCGTGAAGCAGAGGATCGGCGCCAGCCAACGGACGAGGCAATCGAAGGTCCGGTCCATCACCGTGCGCGTTGCGCAGCGGGCCGGGTCGTCGGCCGCGTCGCAGTAGAGGCGGTCCTTGCGGATGTCGAAATAGAAGGCCGAAAGATCGACGGCACAGAAATTGTGCAGCGCCGTGAACAGCGCGTGATAGTCGTAATCGAGGATGGCCTGATGCACAACCAGGTCGAGTTCGGCCAGACGGTGCAGGACCCAGCGCTCCAGGTCCGGCATCGCCTCGGCGGGCACCGCTTCCGCCGCGGTAAAGCCGGCCAGCGCGCCGAGCAGATAGCGCAATGTGTTGCGCAGCCGACGATAAGCGTCGCCGAGATGTTTCAAAATCTCGGGGCCGAGGCTCAGGTCTTCGGTGTAATCCGAAGCGACGACCCACAGGCGCAGGATGTCGGCGCCGCTCTGTTTGATGACATCTTCCGGCGCGACGACATTACCGAGCGACTTTGACTGCTTGCGCCCGGTCTCGTCGAGGATGAAACCGTGCGTCAGCACGGCATCGTATGGCGCGCGGCCGCGCGTGCCGCAGCTTTCCAGCAGCGACGAATGAAACCAGCCGCGGTGCTGGTCAGAGCCTTCAAGATAGAGCGAAGCCGGCCATCTCAGCTCCGGCCGCCGCTCCAGCACAAAGGCGTGCGTCGAGCCCGAATCGAACCACACCTCGATGATGTCGGTGACCTTTTCCCACTCGGCCGGGTCGTAGGCATTGCCGAGAAACGCCGCGGCATCGTGCGTGTACCAGGCGTCGGCGCCCTGGCGCTCGACCGCTTCGGCAACGCGTTCGACGACCGCGCCGTCGCGCAGCGGCTCGCCGGTTCGCTTGTTGACAAACACCGGGATCGGCACGCCCCAGGCGCGCTGGCGCGAGACGCACCAGTCGGGCCGCTCGGCGATCATCGCATGGATGCGGTTGCGGCCCTGCGGCGGGATCCAGCGGGTCGCCTCGATCGCCGCCAGCGCCTTCTCGCGCAGCCCGTTCGCCGCCATCGAGATGAACCATTGCGGCGTATTACGGAAGATCAGCGGCGCCTTCGAGCGCCAGGAATGCGGATAGGAATGCACGAGCGTGCCGCGCGCCAGGAGGCCGCCCGCGGCATCGGTTGCCGCGATGACGACCCGGTCGGCGTCGCCCGGCTTGCCGTCCGCCGTGTAGACCCGATGGCCGGCGAACAGCGGCACTTGCGGCAGGTAGACGCCGTCCGGCCCGACCGTGTCGGGCACCGGCAGCCCGTTGGCCTGACCGAGTTCCCAGTCGTCGGCGCCGTGGCCGGGCGCGATGTGCACGAGCCCCGTCCCCTGGTCGGCGACGACAAAATCGGCCGCCAGCAGCGGCACCGGGAACTCGTAGCCTTGGCCGGCGAGCGGGTGGCGCGCGACCGTGCCGGCGAGCGCCGTTCCCGGCAGAACGTGGAGAACCGTATGGCGCTCGATCGCCGCCTTCAGGCAAAGCTCGGCGACGAGCGGCAGCGCGACGAGCAATTTTTCGCCGAGTGCGTGCTCCCCTCGATACGGTACTGCGCGGCTCTTCTCGCCAACAGCATCGACCTGGATCACCGCGTATTCCAGCGCCGCGCTGTAGGCGATCGCGCGGTTGCCGGGCAATGTCCACGGCGTCGTCGTCCAGATGACCGCCGCCGCGCCCGCCAGCGCCGGCAGGCTGGGCCGGTCGATCGGAAAGCGCACCCACACCGTGTTCGAGCGATGGTCGTGGTATTCGACCTCGGCCTCGGCCAGCGCCGTCTGTTCGACGACCGACCACAAGACAGGTTTGGCGCCCTTGTAGAGGCCGCCGTTCAGCAGGAACTTGCCGATTTCGCGCACGATCTGCGCCTCGGCCTCAAAGCTCATCGTCAGATAGGGGTTGTCCCAATCGCCGATGACACCCAAGCGCTGGAACTGCCCCTTCTGTACCGCGACCCAATGCGCCGCAAAATCGCGGCATTCCCTGCGGAACTGCGCCAGCGGCACGCTGTCCTTCGACTGCCCCTTGGCGCGATATTTCTCCTCGACGATCCATTCGATCGGCAGGCCGTGGCAATCCCAGCCCGGCACATAGGGCGCATCCTTACCGCTCATCTGCTGCGCCCGGTTGATCACATCCTTCAGGATCTTGTTCAGCGCATGCCCGAGATGGATGTCGCCGTTGGCGTAAGGCGGCCCGTCATGCAAGACGAATTTCTCGCGGCCCCGCGAGCACTCGCGCAATCGGTCGTAAAGCCGCATCTGCTGCCAGCGCGCGACGAGCTTCGGTTCGAGCTGCGGCAGGCCGCCGCGCATCGGGAAATCGGTTTTCGGCAGAAAGACGGTTGGACGGTAATCCGTCGGCATCGGCGTGCCCTTCGGATGAATGCGGATAAGGTGGGAGTGTCGCCCCGATCCTCAGCCGAGGATCGGACTCCTAATTCGCAGCATCCACCCGCGGCTCGTCATGCCGCAGATATAGCAGCGCCGTCCGGCAAATTCGAGAGCGTTGTGCCGGCGCGGCGGCGCGCCGGCGGGCGCGGTTGCGGCAACGGCTTGGGCCCTTCCCTCTCCTTGTTCCGCGCAGGTGAGCCGCCTATTATCCAAGCGACAGCGCGAGATGCGGCAATGCTGCGGCGGGCATTGGGGACATGAACGAAGCGGGGTTGGTGCGCGGCCCTTCGGTGCGCGGCATTCCCGAGGGCGACAACCGCGAGCGCATGATCTGCGCCGAATGCGGCTACATCCTCTACGACAACCCGAAGATCGTCGTCGGTTCGGTGGCGCGCTGGGGCGAGCGGATATTGTTGTGCCGGCGCGCGATCAACCCGCGCAAGGGGTATTGGACATTGCCGGCGGGCTATCTCGAATTGAACGAGGCGACGGGCGCCGGCGCCGAGCGCGAGGCGTGGGAGGAGGCGCGCGCCAGGATCGCGATCGACGGCCTCTTGGCGATCTACGACATCCCGCGGATCAGCCAAGTGCAGCTGATCTACCGCGCCCGGCTTATCGACGCGGCGGTCGCCGCCGGCCCCGAAAGCCTCGAAGTAGGCCTCTTCGGCTGGGACGAGATCCCATGGGGCGAACTCGCGTTCCCGTCGGTCGGCTGGGCGTTGAATCATGAGCGCGAGGCGCTTGCCAGCGGCGACTTCACGACCCGCACCGCGCCGCCGACCGACCCCGCCGTGCAATTGCGGGAGTAATCGATTGCGCGTTCATCCGCAGGCTTGATCCGCGGCTCCGAACGGCCCCGATCGAGGAGTTACCCTATGCCTCCAGGCCGACGAGGCTGCGGGCGTAGGAGCGGGCGTCGAACGGGCGCAGATCCTCGACACCCTCGCCGATGCCGATCGCGTGGATCGGGATGCCGTATTTCTCGGCGAGCGACACGAGCACGCCGCCTTTGGCGGTGCCGTCGAGCTTTGTCATGACGATGCCGGTGACGCCGACCATGTCGCGGAAGATCTCGGCCTGGGCATGTGCGTTCTGCCCGACCGTCGCATCGAGTACGAGCAGCACTGCGTGCGGCGCCGAGGCGTCGACCTTTTTTACCACGCGCACGATCTTCTGCAGTTCGCCCATCAGGTCGGCCTTGTTGTGCAGCCGCCCGGCGGTGTCGATCAGCAGCAATTCGGCGCCCTCGGCCTTGGCCTTGGCCAGCGCGTCAAAGGCAAGCCCGGCGGCGTCGGAACCGGTCGGGCGGGTCAATACCGGGCAGCCGGCGCGCTCGCCCCACACTTGCAATTGCTCGACCGCGGCGGCGCGAAACGTGTCGCCGGCGGCGATGATGACTGCCTTGCCGGCGTCGCGGTACTGCTTTGCCAGCTTGCCGATCGTCGTCGTCTTGCCGCTGCCGTTGACGCCGACGACGAGCATGACGAACGGCGTTTTGTCGGGGTCGAGGCGCAGCGGCTTCTGCACCCGCTCGACGAGCTTGATGACTTCCTCGGCGAGCGCCGCGCGCACGTCGTCGGGCGCGACCTCCTGGTTGAAACGCGTCCGCCGCAGCGACGCGACGACCTCCTCGGCAAGCCCCATTCCCATGTCGCTGGCGATCAGCAATTCCTCGAGCTCTTCGAGCGCCGCGTCGTCGAGGCGGCGGCGCAGAAGAATCGCGTTGATGCCCTCGTTGAGCCGCGTCGAACTGCGCGACAGTCCGGCGCGGAGCCGGCCGAACCAGCCGCGCCGGTCCTCGCCCTCGGCCGCCGGTTCAAGCGCGGGCGGCGCCTCAGGCTGCGCGGTGCCGGGCGTTTCCGGCACCCCAAGCAGCCGGTCGAACCAGGTGCGCGGCGGCAACGACCCGAGCAGCGGCCCGCTTTCTTCGTGCTCGGCCTGGGCGTCCGCCTCTGCCGGCGCCGGATCGCCGGCCGTCGCGGCAGGCTCTGCGGACGGCGGCGGCGGCGCGGCATCCTCCGCTTCGGGCGGAACGGTATCGGCATCGGCCGCCGGATCCTGCGGCACGCCGCGTCGCCAGAATCTCATGCCGGCACTCCGACCAACTCGCCGTCGCGCGCGCCGATGAACCGCAGCCGACATGTCGACCCGGCCTCGTCGGCGCCGTCGAACCGCACCGTGGCGTAACAATCCGCCCGTCCCCGCCCCGAGCGCTCGATCAGCACGTCGCTCTCGCCGCCGACCCGGCGCGCCAGTTCGGCGGCGAGCGCCGCGGCGCCCGCCTGCCGCAGCTGCCGGGCGCGCTCGCGCACGATCGCCGGATCGACCGGCGGCATGCGCGCCGCCGGCGTGCCCGGCCGCGGGCTGTAGGGAAATACGTGCAGGAAGGCGATGCCGCATTCGTCGATGAGATCGAGGCTGCGGCGGAACATGTCCTCGGTTTCGGTTGGAAACCCGGCGATCAGGTCGGCGCCGAGCGCGATATCGGGGCGCAGCGCCCGCGCCCGCCGCGCCGCCGCGACCGCTGCAGCGCGGCTGTGGCGGCGCTTCATGCGTTTCAGGATCAAATCGTCGCCGGCCTGCAGCGACAGGTGCAGGTGCGGCAACAGGCGCGGCTCATCGGCGACGAGCCCCCACAGTCCATCGTCGATCTCGGCCGGGTCGAGCGACGACAGCCGCAACCGCGTCAGCTCAGGCACCGCGGCCAGCAGCCGGCGCACGAGGTCGCCGAGCGCCGGCCGTTCCAGCAGGTCGGCACCGTAGGCGGTCAGATCGACGCCAGTCAGCACGATCTCAGGGCAGCCGGCCGCGATCAGGCGACGCGCCTCGGCGATGATCGCGGCGGGCGGCAGCGACCGGCTTGGGCCGCGCGCATAGGGGATGATGCAGAACGTGCAGCGATGGTCGCAGCCCTGCTGCACCTGCAGATAGGCGCGGGTACGGCGCGCACCCGAGATACTCCCGTCCTGCCGCGCCGCCGGCGCCGATCCTGGCGGTCCCGACAAGCCGGGCGGCGGCGGGATCTCGATCGCATAGCTTTCCGCTTGCAGCTTTGCGGCGTTGTCGAGCACCAGATCGACATCGCCCAGCGCGGCGTAGCGCGCCGGCGCAAGGGTCGCGGCGCAACCAGTGACGATGATGCGCGCCGCGGGCCGCTCGCGCCGCATCCGCCGAATCGCCTGCCGCGCCTGGCGCTCGGCCTCGGCGGTGACGGCACAGGTGTTGATGATGACCGCGTCCGCCAGCCCGGCCGCACCGGCGGCGCGGCCGATCGCGGCGCTTTCCAGCGCGTTGAGGCGGCAACCGAAGGTGACGATATCGACGCCGTTCATCGCGCCGGGCGGCTCTCAGCGGCCGAGCAGCGCGGCGTCGAACCGCCCCGCAAACACGAATTCCGCCGGGCCGGTCATGATCACGTGCCCGTCATCCCGACGCCAGGCGATGTCGAGTTCGCCGCCGTCAAGGGCAACGGTGCCGCAGCGGCCGGCAAGGCCGCGGCGATGCGCCGCGACGAGCGCGGCGCAGGCGCCAGTGCCGCAGGCGCGGGTGATGCCGGCGCCCCGCTCCCAGACGCGCAGCCGGATGCGGTCCGCGCCTTCGACCGTCGCAACGCCGATATTGGCGCGCTCCGGGAACAGCTTGTCATGTTCGAGCAGCGGCCCCACCGCCGAGAGATCGATCGCCGCCGCATCGGCGACAAAGAATGTGGCGTGCGGATTGCCGATATTCGTACAGACGGGTCCGCGCAGCGGCCCGGCGGCGACATCGGCTTCAAGCGTGTCGGTCTCGCGCGCCAGCGGAATGCTGCGCCAGCCGGTGCGCGCCTCGCCCATATCGACCGCCACTCGTCCATCGGGCCGCATTGCGGCATCGCGCATGCCGGCGGCCGTGTCGAGACGCACGCATTGGGCGCCGGTCTCTTCGGCGATGAGCCGGGCGACGCAGCGCGTGGCGTTGCCGCAGGCCGCGGCCTCGCTGCCGTCGGCGTTGACGATGCGCATGTATGCCGCCGTCTCCGGCCGTCGCGCGGCCTCAACGACGACGATCTGGTCGCAGCCGATGCCGGTATGGCGATCCGCGATCACCCGCGCCGCGGCGGCATCGAGCGCGATCGGCGCACCGCGCGCGTCGAGAACGACAAAGTCGTTGCCGAGCCCGTGCATCTTCAGGAAGGCGATCTGCATGGCCCTGCTTATATGGCCGCGCCGCTGCCTCTGTCCAACGCGGCGGCGGGCCCTGCCGCAGAGGCGCTGAAGGCGGTCGACCCATCGCGGTGCCCGCGCTATAGGAGCGGCCGCAATGGCGTACGAGACGTTTCACGTCGAAGTGACGCGCGACGAGACGCGCGCGGGCGGTGCGGTTGCGATCGAGATCGTCGCGTATATCGATCGCGAGCCGGAGACCAACATCGCGACCCGCGGCAGCCTCACCCGCGCGCAGAAAGGCGTGTGGAACAGCCGGCTCTCGTTCACCGGCGATTTCGCCACGCTCGCCGAGGCCCTGGCAGCGATCGATGTGGCCTGTCCCGAGGCGCAGCGCATCCGCTGTTACGAATACACGGTCGATGATGAATACGCCCGAGAGGTGGCGCCGCTCGTCAGGTCCGGCAGCCGATGGACGCCCGCCGCGGCGCCTTGACCCGCCGCACCGCTGCCGGATTATGTGCGTGAGCCGGTTGCCGCGGCCGAGGGCGGATGCGCGCGCTTTGCGGGGCGGCTATGCGGCCTGGCCGCTGGACGCGGCGGCGGAAATACATGCATTGTCATTTAATGGCAAGCCACCGATTGCCGCGCGGGCAACTGCGCCACGCGTTTCCGACGCTGATCGCGCATACCGGCCGGCAATGGCGGCGCGCCGTCGATCTCCGGCTCGAACCTTACGGGCTGACCGAGGCAACATGGCTGCCGCTGCTGCATCTGGCGCGCGCGCCGACCGCGATGCGCCAGAAGGATCTCGCCGCCTCGCTGTCGCTCGACAGCTCTTCCGTCGTTCGGCTGCTCGATGCGCTGGAAGCCGCGGGCCTCGTGATGCGCCGGGAGGAGGCGGGCGACCGGCGGGCAAAGACGATCGTGCTGACGCCGCAAGGGCGTACAACCGTCGAACAGGTTGAAACCGTATCGCAGCAGATCCGGCGAACCGCACTCGCCGGCCTTACCGACGACGAGATTGCCGCCGCGACCGAGACATTGCAGCGCATATGCGGCTCTCTCGCCGGCGCGATGAAGGACGGCGCGTGAGCCGGCGGCTGCTGTGACAGCACCAGCCGCCCTGGCCTCCGGCGCCCGCACCGCGCCGAACCGCGGCGCGATCACTGCGACGGTCATCTGCGCCTGCGTCATGCAGGGCCTCGACACGACGATCGCCAATGTCTGCCTGCCGCATATACAGGGCGCGATGTCGGCGGCGCAGGACCAGATCTCGTGGGTGCTGACCTCGTACATCGTCTCGGCGGCGATCGCGATGCCGCTGGTCGGCTGGCTCGCCGACCGCCTGGGCGTCAAATACCTGTTCCTCGCTTCGGTGATCGGGTTCACGCTCGCCTCGGCGCTGTGCGGCGCTGCGACGAGCCTCGATCAACTCGTCGTCTATCGCGGCCTGCAAGGCATCTGCAGCGCCGGCCTTGTGCCGCTCGGACAGGCGACGCTCTACACGGTGTACCCGCGCGAGCGGCATGGCCAGGCGATGGCGATCTTTTCGACGGGTGCGATGATGGGCCCGATCGTCGGCCCGACGCTGGGCGGCTGGCTGACGCAGAATCTCGACTGGCGCTGGTGTTTCTACATCAACCTGCCGGTCGGCGCGCTGTGCGCGCTCGGCGTCTTCTTCTTCATCCGCCATGCGCGGGGCTCGCGCCGCGGCCCGTTCGACATGTTCGGCTTTGTGACGCTGAGCATCGCGATCGGCGCGTTGCAACTGATGCTCGATCGCGGCGAGATCAAGGACTGGTTCCACTCGACCGAGATCTGGACCGAGGCAACGATCTCGGCCCTGTGCTTTTATCTGCTGATCGTGCACACCAGCACGACCGGCGAGCGCTCGTTCCTCAGCCGCGAATTGCTGAAAAGCCCGAATTTTGTCGCCGGCAGCGTGCTGATGTTCGCCGTCGGCGTGATCCTCAGCGGCACGCTGGCGCTGATGCCGTCGATGATGCAAGACCTGATGAACTATCCCGTCTTCGACGCCGGCTGGATGATGGCGCCGCGCGGCATCGGCACGATGGTCGCGATGTTTTTTGTCGGGCGCACCGTCAACAAGATCGACAACCGCCTGTTCATCCTGACCGGCTTTCTGCTGACCGCTGCCTCGCTGTGGCAGATGACCGGGTATTCGCTCTACATGGGGTCGTGGCCGATCATCTTCGCCGGGCTGGCGCAGGGCTTCGGGCTCGGCCTCACCTTTGTGCCGCTCAACCTGCTGGCGCTGTCGACGCTGCCGGCCCACATCATGTCGCAGGGCACGGCGATCCGGGCGCTGATGCGCATGCTCGGCGGCTCGATCGGCATCTCGATCCTCGAAACGCAGTTGGCGCAGAACACGCAGGTCGTCCATTCCCGGCTGGTCGAGACGCTGCGGCCCGATAATCCCTTGATCTACAGCCATCTCTTCGGGCCGCATTTCAGCCTCAGCCTGCCGTCCGGCATCGCCGCGCTGAACGCCGAAGTCACCCGGCAGGCGGCGATGGTCAGCTACAACGACGATTTTGCGCTGATGATGATCGTCGTCCTGGCGTCGCTGCCGGCATTGCTGCTGGTCCGCGTGCCGCGGCGTCGGCAGCCGGTCGCGGCCGCCGGCGATTAGCGCGGCGATCGGTGCACCGCCTCAGCCGAGGTCGCCCGCGAGGCGGCTCTTGAGGCGCGGCGCGGCAAAATCGACAAAGGCGCGAACTTTCAGCGGCACGAGGCCCCCCAAGTAAAGGATGTTGACCGGCAGCGGTCGCGGCTCGAATTCCTCGAGCAGGACAACCAGCCGTCCATCCTTGACGGCGTCGGCGACGTGATACGAATAGAGGCGGATCATTCCCGCCCCGGCGATGGCGGCGTCGAGCACCGCCTCGGCGGCATCGACGGTCAGTCGCGACCGGACATTCACCGGCACGGTTGCGCCGCCGATCTGGAAGTTCCACGCGTCGGGACTGACGAAGCCCATGAACGAGACGCAATCGTGGGCCGCGAGATCGCGCGGCGTTTCCGGACGGCCGCGGCGCGCGAGATATGCGGGGCTCGCACACGTCACCAGGCGAACGCTGCCGATCTGGCGCGCGACCATGCTGCTGTCCGGCAGGGCGCCGATGCGGATGCCGATGTCGACGTGTTCTTCCTGCAGGCTGACGACACGGTCGGTCAGACGCAACCGCAGCAGCACCTCCGGGTAGGCGTCGAGGAACGCCGCCGCGACCGGCACGGCATGGCGGCGGCCAAGTACGAGCGAAGCCGTCACTGTGAGTTCGCCGGTCGGCGAGCGGTATTCGCCGGCCGCAATGTGTTCGGCCTCGTCGAGCTGGTCGAGAATGCGGCGGCAGGCCTCGATATAGGCTTCCCCGGCGTCCGTCAGTGTCAAGCGGCGCGTCGAGCGGTTGAGCAGCCGCGTCGTCAGATGCGCCTCCAGTTCGGAGATGCGGCGGCTGACGGTGGCGAGCGGAGTGCGCAGCCGGCGTGACGCGGCGGAAAGGCTGCCGGCCTCGACGACAGCCAGCAAGGTCGACATGGCTTCGAGCCGGTCCATCCTGCTTTCCATCCGATGGAAAGATGAATTCCAATCTTAGCCGGTTCTTGTTCTATGCGGCAGGGTCCATATACTCGGCGGCCTGCTTGCCGGCCTCCTCCGAGCCGAGGGATCGCAATGCCCGCTGCCGTCCTTGACCGGGTCACCGCACCCGCGCCACCGAAAGTCCGATCGCTGCCGAACCTGAAGGCGATGTCGCTGGCGGGCGCCGCACTGCTTGTCGCGCTGGGCGGCGGCTGGTACGGCTATCGGTGGTGGACGGTCGGCCGCTTCATCGAGACGACCGACGACGCTTATGCCGGCGGCAACGTGACGCCGGTCTCCCCGCACGTCGCCGGCTTTGTCGCGCAGATCGCGGTCACCGACAACCAGTATGTCCGGCGGGGCCAACTGCTCATCCGCCTTGATCCGCGCGATTTCCGGGCGGCGCTCGACCACGCTGCCGCAATCGCCGAGGAGCGGCAGGCGGCGCTCGCCGGGCTCGACGCGAAATACCTGCAACAGCAGGCGATGGTGCGGCAGGCGGCGGCCGATCTCGACGGCAGGCTGGCGCAGGCCAGCTTCGCCGGCGAGGATGCCGTGCGCTACAGAGATCTCGCATCGACGCGCTTCGGGTCGCTCCAAAATGCCCAGCGTGCGCGGTCGATCGATCGCGCCGCGCAGTCCGCCTCCGAGGCCGCGACGGCGGGCCTCGCCGCCGCCCGGCAGCAGCTGACCGTGCTGCATGACGAGATCGACGAGGCGCACGCGGCCGTCGCGCAGGCCGAGGCGGATCTCGAAACGGCCCGCCTCAATCTCGGCTATACCGAGATCCGCTCGCCGATCGACGGCTATGTCGGCAACCGCGCGGCGCAGGTCGGCGCCTATGTCGCAAGCGGCGCCTATCTGATCAGCGTGATCCCGGCGCGCGGCCTGTGGGTCGATGCCAATTTCAAGGAAGACCAGCTGGCGCGGATGCGGCCCGGCCAGCCCGCGACGGTCGTCGCCGACGTGCTGCCGGGTCGCGTCTTCCACGGCCACGTGCAGAGCCTCGCGCCTGGCACCGGCGCGGTGTTCAGCGTGATCCCGCCGGAAAATGCGACCGGTAATTTCACCAAGATCGTGCAGCGGGTGCCAGTGCGCATCGCCCTCGATGACGCGCGGTTCGGCGAGTTGCGGCCCGGTTTGTCGACGACGGTCAGCGTCGAAACACGATCCGACCGGCCGTCGGAGTGATCGGCGATGCCGGTCACCTCCCTCTGGCTGAAAAGCCTGCTGCCGTTTGTCGTCATGTGCTTCGGCGGCTTCATGGCGCTGCTGGACATCCAGATCGTCGCGTCGTCGTTGCAGGACATCGGCGGCGGCCTGTCGGCGGCACAGGACCAGATCAGTTGGGTGCAGACCGCCTATCTGATCGCCGAGATCGTCGTCATCCCGTTGTCGGGCTGGCTGACGCGTGTGTTCTCGACGCGCTGGCTGTTCGCCGCATCGGCCGCCGGGTTCACGCTGACGAGCCTCTTCTGCGGCCTCGCCTGGAACATCGAAAGCATGATTGTTTTCCGGGCGCTGCAGGGGCTGCTCGGCGCGTCGATGATCCCGACGATGTTTACGTCGTCCTTTTATTTCTTCCAGGGACCGCGCCGGGTCTATTCCGCCGCCGTCATCGGCACGATCGCCTCGGTGGCGCCGACGCTCGGGCCCGTCATCGGCGGCTGGATCACCGATACGCTCGATTGGCACTGGCTGTTTTATGTCAACCTCGTGCCGGGGATCGCGATCACCGTGCTGACCGCGCTTCTGGTGAAGATCGACGAACCTGACTGGACATTGCTGAAAGGTGCCGATTACCCGGGCATCGTGCTGATGGCGGTGGCACTCGGCACGCTCGAATACGTGCTGGAAGAGGGGTCGCGGTGGAACTGGTTCGACGACGGAACGATCCGGCATTGCGCCTGGGTTGCAGCGGTCGCCGGCGTCCTCTTCGTGATCCGCAGCCTGAGCTTCGCGCGGCCGGTCGTCGATCTGCACGCGCTGACAAACCGCAATTTCGCGGTCGGTTGCTTTCTGTCGTTCGTGACCGGAATCGGCATCTTTTCGACGATCTACCTGACGCCGCTGTTTCTCGGCTATGTGCGCGGCTTCAGCGCCTGGCAAACGGGGGTCGCGATCTTTTCGACGGGCGCCGCCTCGCTGGCCGGCGTGCCCGCCTACATCGTGCTGGCAAAGAAGTTCGATACGCGCTGGCTGATGATGCTCGGGCTGGCGCTGTTCGGTGCGTCGATGTGGTCGTTCAGCTACATCACCAGCGAATGGAGCGGCGGCGAACTGCTCGTGCCGCAGATCCTGCGCGGCTTTCCGCAGGTGTTTGCCGTCGCGCCGGCGGTGACGCTCGGCCTCGGCAGCCTGCCGCCGGAGCGCCTCAAATACGCCAGCGGCCTCTTCAACATGATGCGCAACCTGGGCGGCGCGTTCGGCATTGCAGCGTGCGGCGCGATCCTCAACAGCCGCACCAATTTCCATTTCGACGCCATCGCCTACCGTCTGACGCCGGCGAACGGGCCGATGGATCGCCTGCTGGCCGGCCTCGGGCAGCGTTACGGTGCGGTGCCGGGCAGCCTCGATCAGGGCCATGTCGCCGCGCTGAAAGCGCTGTGGCAGCTCGCCTATCGGGAAGCCTCGACGCTGGCCTATGCCGACGCGTTCCGGGCGATCATGATTGCCTTTGTGTTGGCGACGCTGTTGGTGCCGCTGTTGCGCCAGGCCGCGCCGGCAACAACGCCGCTGCCTTCCGACAGTCATTAGAGAGGGATCCGTGGAACCGAGAAACGCATCCGTCGCGGTGGTCGGCGCCGGCGGTTACAGTCGTGCCGATGCCGGCCTGCCCGCCATCATCAGGGAGTGAGTGACATGACGGACATCCCTTATCGCACCGCGCTGATCGTCGGCGCCGGGCCCGGCATCAGCGCCTCGGTCGCGCGCGGCCTCGCCGCCGCCGGCGTCAAGGTCGGGCTGGCGGCGCGCAACATCGACAAGCTCGCCGAACTGGCGGGCACCATCGGCGCCGTTACCTTTGCAGCCGACGCCGCCGACCCCGCCGCGGTCGCTCGCCTGTTTGCCGATGCCGATCGCCGGCTCGGCGAACCGGAGGTCGTGCTGTTCAACGCCAGCGCCCGCGCGCCCGGCTCGGTCGCCGAGATCGACCCGGAAGCCGTCCGCAAGGCGATCGAGATTTCGGCCTTCGGCGGATTTCTGACCGTGCGGGAGGCGGCGCGCCGCATGATCCCGAAAGGCAAGGGCGCGATCTTGTTGACCGGGGCCAGCGCCAGCGTCAAGGGCTACCCGTTGTCGGCCGTCTTCGCGATGGGCAAATTTGCGTTGCGCGGTCTGGCGCAGAGCACTGCCCGCGAACTCGGCCCAAAGGGCGTCCATGTCGCGCATTTCATCATCGACGGCGGTGTGCGCAGCGCCCGCCGGCCGGATCCCAACGAGCGGCCCGACAGCACGCTCGATCCCGATGCGATCGCCCAGGCCTATCTCGCTGTTCTGCGCCAGCCGAGGAGCGCCTGGGCGTTTGAAGTCGATCTGCGGCCGTGGGTCGAGGCGTTCTGAGACGGAAGCTGCAGGCGCGCGGCAAATCGCGCGGGCGCCCGTCTGGGACAGGATCAGGTGCGGCGGGCGGCGTCGCGATGGCGCCGGTTCATGACCCGCAGCCGGCGCGCGATGACGCGCATGACGGTGATCGAGAACGCCGGCACGCTGGCCACCAGCGTGAGGAACTGCGGCACGTCGATCTCGATCAATTCGCAGCGCGTGCCGGCGATGACGGTGGCGCTGCGCGGCACGTGGTCCTCGACGATCGCCATCTCG
>DATJSO010000066.1:0-43734 GCA_035504075.1 Allostellaceae bacterium
GGAACGTCGCGACCGCCTCGCGCGCCGCCGCGGGCGGCAGCAGCTGCTGTTCGACGACCGAGAGATCGGGATTGACGATCGCGCCGGCATTGTAGCCGCCGAGCGGCAGCCGAAGCTGCAGCGGCTCGATCAGCATGCGCAGGCCGAAGGGCGGCCGGCTGCTGCAGATCGAGAACGCGATGCCGGCCGCGTGCAGCCGCGCGACGGCCGCCGCCGCGCGCGGGGTCAGCACCTTGTCGCGCGTCACCAGCGTGCCATCGACATCAGAAACAACCAGCGACACGCGTCTCATGACCTGCTCCCTGGCTGCATGACGGCGACTCCGCGCTCCGAGGCGATAATGACGGCCGAGCTTCGTCCGATAAAGAGGCCGTTTTCGACGACACCGACGATCATGTTGAGGCTGCATTCGAGCCGACCGGGGTCGGCGATTGCCGCGAACCGGCAGTCGAGGATGAAATTGCCGCCATCGGTGACAAAGCCGCCGCCCTCGCTCCGCCGCAGCTGCGGCTCGGCACCGAGGCTTTCCAGTGCGGCGGCGGTCGCCTGCCAGCCGAATTGCGTGACCTCGACCGGGACCGGCATGTGTTGCCCGAGCCGATCGACGAGCTTTTCGTCGTCGACGACGACGATGAAGCGCTCGCTCGCCGCCGCGACGATTTTCTCGTACAGCAGCGCGCCGCCATGCCCCTTGATCAGGTTGAGCGTCGCGCGTTCGACCTCGTCTGCGCCATCGATCGCCAGATCGATGCGCCGGTGCTCGCCGAATGTCGAGAGCGGGATGCCGAGCCGGCGGGCCGCCTCGGCCGTGTGCGCGGATGTCGGGATCGCCACAATGTCGAGGCCGCGGGCGACAAGTTTTGCAAGCCGTTCGATGACGAACGCTGCAGTCGAGCCGGTGCCGAGCCCGAGCACCATGCCGGGCTTGACGAAATCGACGGCGCGCTCGGCAGCGGCGCGCTTCAGCTCGTCGCGGTCGCTGATCACGGCATGCTCTCAGGCCGCCCGCGACGGCGCGGAATGGCGGATCGCGGCGATCGCCGCGGCATAGTCAGGGGCGCCGAACACCGCCGAGCCGGCGACGATCGCCGTGGCGCCGGCGTCCACTACCTGCCATGCATTGGCGCCGCTCAAGCCCCCGTCAACCTCAATGACCGGATCGACGCCGCGCTCGGTGCACAGCCGCCGCAATGCGCGGATTTTCGGCAGCATCGACGGCAGGAATTTCTGGCCGCCAAAGCCGGGGTTGACCGTCATGACAAGAATGATGCCGACGCGGTCGAGCACATACTCGATCTGCTCGGGCGGTGTTGCGGGATTGAGCACGACGCCGGCGGTTTTGCCGAGATCGCGGATATGCGACAGCGTGCGGTGCAGGTGGATCGTCGCCGACGGCTCGCAATGCACGAGCATGTGGTCGGCGCCGGCGCGCGCGAAATCGTCAAGGTAGCGCTCGGGCTCGACGATCATCAGATGCACGTCGAGCGGCTTGTTCGTCACCCGCCGAACCGCCTCGACGACGACCGGCCCGATCGTCAGATTGGGCACGAAGCGGCCGTCCATCACATCGACATGAATCCAGTCGGCGCCGGCCGCTTCGGCCGCCCGCACCTCATCCCCCAGCCGCGCGAAATCGGCCGACAGGATGGACGGCGCGACGATGACCGGCCCGTTCATCGCTGACTCCGGCAGATCGCCGCATCGACGGCGCGCGGGCTTCGAGACGGCATCACCACTTCCGTCATGCGGTCAGCTGATCGGCCGCCACGCACGGCCGCTGCGCTCCAACAGCTTGTCGGCAGCCTCCGGCCCGGCCGTCCCGGCGGGATAGAATTCAAGCGGCACACTGCGGTCGCGCTGCCACAGATCGAGAACGGGTTGCACGACCGCCCAGCCCGCTTCGACGCTGTCGGCGCGCTGAAACAGCATCGCATCGCCGATCATGCAGTCGTAGACGAGGGTTTCATACCCGGTGCTCGGATCGGAGTGGAAATAATCGCGATAGCGGAAATCCATGCGCACGCCGCCGAGCCGGATTTCGGGGCCGGGACGCTTGGCGCCGAATTGCAGCGAGATGCCCTCGTCGGGCTGAATTTGCAATGCCAACACATTCGGCGTCAGGCTTTCAACCGGCGTGTCGCGAAACAGCGCAAACGGCACCCGCTTGAACTGGATCGCGATCTCGGTCGTGCGCCGCGTCATCGATTTGCCGGTGCGCAGGTAGAACGGCACGTCGGCCCAGCGCCAATTGTCGATGCCGAGCTGCATCGCGATGTAGGTTTCGGTCACGCTGTCGCGGGCGACGCCGTCTTCCTCGCGGTAGGCCTTGACCGGATGGCCGCGGACGATGCCGGCCGTGTATTGACCGCGCACGACGTTGCGCCGCGCATCCTCGCCGGTCAGCGGCACCAGCGCCTCCACCACCTTGTCCTTTTCGGTGCGCACGGCGTCGGCGGCAAACGAATTGGGCGGCTCCATCGCGGTCAGGCTCAACAGCTGAAAGACATGGTTCGGCACCATGTCGCGCACCGCACCCGTCGCCTCGTAGAACGCGGCGCGGCGCTCGACCCCGACGGTCTCGGCGACCGTAATCTGCACGTGATCGATATGGTCGCGGTTCCACAGCGGCTCGAAGATGCCGTTGCCGAAGCGCATGACCATGATGTTCTGGACCGTTTCCTTGCCGAGAAAATGGTCCATCCGGTAGATCTGCGATTCGTCCAATACCTTCAGAAGCCGCTCGTCGAGCGCATGGGCGGAGGCCAAGTCGGTGCCGAACGGCTTTTCGATGATGATGCGGCGCCAGTGGCCGTCCGCCTCTTCGGTCAGCCCGGCTTCCGCCAGCCGCTCGACGATCGGCCCGAACAGCCCTGGAGCGACGGCGAGATAAAACAGCACGTTGCCGCGGGTGCCGTACTCGCCTTCAACGTCGTCGAGCGTTTTCTTCAAGCGTTCGTGGAGTTCGCTGCTGGTCGCATCACCGTCGATATGGGTCATCCGCGCGGCGATGAAATCCCAGGTATCGGGATCGAAGATCTCGGCGACCGCCCCGGTACCGCCGGTATCCGATACGAAGCTGCGCACCCCTTCGGCAAGCGAAGAGCGGAAATCTTCTTCCGACCACGCGGTGCGATCGACGCCGATGACGGCAAACCCCTCCGCCAGGCGGCGCGCCCGCGCCAGGTTGTACAGCGCCGGCATCAACAGCCGCTTCGTCAGATCGCCGCTGGCGCCGAAGATGACCATTGCGCAGGGCGGCGCCCGATGGCCGCGTGGCGACTTGTTTGGCGGATCCTTGTCCATCGGGCTCCCCTTCTATCTCTCGCTCGGCTCGCGATGGCCGCCGAACTGTTTGCGCATCGCCGACAGGATCTTTTCGGCGAACGTGTGGTCCTGGCGCGACCGGAAGCGGGTATACAGCGCCGCCGACAACACGTCGGCCGGCACCGCCTCCTCGATCGCCGCCTCGATCGTCCAGCGCCCCTCGCCGGAATCCTCGACATAGCCGGAGAATTCCTTGAGGTCCGCATCCTCGGCGAGCGCGATCGCGGTCAGGTCCAAGAGCCAGGAGGCAACGACGCTGCCGCGCCGCCACACTTCTGCAATGTCGGCTACGTCGAGCTGGTAGCGGCGGTTCTCCGGCACTGCCGGCGAGTTGACGCCGCGCAGGATGTCAAAACCCTCAGCATAGGCCTGCATCAGCCCGTATTCGATGCCGTTATGCACCATCTTGACGAAATGCCCGGCGCCGGCCGGCCCGCAATAAAGATAGCCCTGCTCGGCACGCGGGTCGCGGCGCTCGCGCCCGGGTGTCGGTTCGATGTCGCCGCGCCCCGGCGCCAGCGCCTTGAAGATCGGGTCGAGATGCTCAAACGCCGCCTTGTCGCCGCCGATCATCATGCAATAGCCGCGCTCCAGGCCCCAGACGCCGCCCGAGGTGCCGACATCGAGATAGCGGATGGCCTTTTTCTGCAGCATCTCGGCATGCGCGACATCGTCGTGGAAAAACGAATTGCCACCGTCGATCAGAATGTCGCCTTCCGCCAGCAGACCGGCGAGTTCCACGATCGTGCCGTGGGTGATCGCGCCGGCCGGCAGCATGACCCAGACGGCGCGCGGTTGCTGCAGATGCCGCACGAAATCGGCAAGATCCCGGCTCGGCGTCGCACCTTCGCCGGCAAGGCCCTGCACGGCTTCGGTACTCCTGTCATAGACGACGCAGCTGTGGCCGGCGCGCATCAGCCGCCGCACGATATTGCCGCCCATCCGCCCCAGGCCGATCATCCCCAGCTGCATCTGTAGTCCCTCCTCACCACCTTTCGTCATCTCCGGGCTTTCCCGGCGATCCACGCGGATGGCCGGGCCAAGCCCGGCCATGACGAGTTGGGAAAATTATCGCGTCAGCGCCTCTTCCAGCGCTCGCGCCAGCGTCGCGAGGCCGGCATCGACATCAGCCGGCAGATGGACGCGCAACAGGCGCCGGCCGCGTTCGGCCAATACGTCGAAATCGCCGCGCGCCTGCGCCGCCTTGACGATGCCGAACGTATATTTCTGTCCGGGCACCGCGAGATCCGCGCCGTCGTCGCAGGTGATTTGCAGAAACACGCCGCTGTTCGGGCCGCCCTTGTAGGCCTGCCCGGTGGAATGCAGAAAGCGCGGCCCGAACCCGACGCAGGTTGCCGCCTCCGTCCTGTCGCGGATCATTCGCCGCATCCGCTGCAGGGCTTCGGCATGCGCCGGATTGCGGTCGATATAGGCGAGTAGCGCGACATAATCGCCGGCCCCGACGCGCGCCATATGCGCCTTCAGCACACCGGCAAGGCTCGACGCCTGCAAGGCCGCGGCGTTCCGGGGATCGGCAAACAAGGCGATGCCGTCGGCTGTGTAAAACGGCTGTTCCGCCGGCAGGTTGCCCGATTTCTCGTAGGCGGCGGTCAATTCGCGGGTCTTGACCTTCTGCGCCTCGACATCGGGCTGGTCGAACGGGTTGATGCCGATGATCGATCCGGCGACCGCGGTCGCCATCTCCCAGCGAAAGAATTCCTGGCCGATCTGCATCACGTCGCTGACCGTGATGCGCACGACCGGATGGCCGGCCGCCTCCAGCGCGGCGACCGCCGCTTCGCGCTCGCTGTCATTCTCCGAAGCGAGGCGCAGATAGGCGAAGACGCGGTCGTCGCCGTAGACCGCCGGCGCGCCGACCGGCTCGCCATCCAGCGGAATGATGCCGCGACCAAGCTTGCCCGTCGATTCCGCGATCAATTGCTCGAGCCAGGCGCCGAGCGGTGCAACGCCGGCCGACGCGATGATCGTCGCCTTGTCGCGGCCGTGCCGGGCCGCGACGCCGAGGATCGCGCCGAGCATGACGCCCGGGTTCTCGATCGGCGGCGAATTCGCCGAACAGGAGCGCACCATCTCAGCCGCGCGTTCGAGAAACCCTTTCGTGTCGATGCCGATCGCCGCCGCCGGCGCCATGCCGAAATCCGACAGCACGGAATAGCGCCCGCCGATCGTCGGCTCGCCGTGAAAGACGCATCGAAAACCTTCGGCGCGCGCCATCTTTTCGACCGACGATCCCGGATCGGTCACCGCGATGAAATGGCCGGCCGCCGCCGCGCCCAAAACCTCCTTGGCGCGTGCGAAAAAATACTCCTTCAAGATGTTGGGTTCGAGCGTGCTGCCCGATTTGCTGGAGACGATAAACAGCGTTTTTGTTAAATCGATCGAGGCTTCGAGGCGCCGCAACTGCGCCGGGTCGGTCGTATCGACGATCTGCAACCGCGGGAAACCGGGCTTGTTCGCCAACGTCTGGGCCAGCACCTCCGGACCGAGGCTCGAGCCGCCCATGCCGAGCAAAAGCGCGTCGGTAAAGCCGGCGCCCTTCACATCGGCGGTGAAGGCGGCGAGATGCGCCGCGGCCTTCAACTGCGCATCGACGATCGTCAGCCAGCCGAGCCAGCGCGCTTCGTCGGTCTCGGTCCACAGCGCCGCATCGCCGGCCCACAAGCGGCGAATCTTGCCCTCGGTGCGCCACTCTTCGAGCGCCGCTTCGACGCCGTCCTGCACATCCTTGGGCAGTTTCCAGCTCATCGTGTTGAGCTTTGCCCCGAGTACGGCGCGGCGCTTTTTCTGCACCGCCGCATAGAGCTGGTCGGCGGCGTCGGCGAACTGGCGCACGCCGTCCTCGACAAGCCGCGAGGTGATGTCGTCGATCGAGACGCCGGCCGAGGGCAGCGCATCCATGACGGCTTGCGCCGCCGCGACATCCTCCGCCAAGCTGGCGCGCGCCCGGCCATGGTTGCGGAACGCGTCCATCGTCGCCGGCGGCATCGTGTTGACGGTGTCCGCGCCGACCAGCTCCTCGACATACAGCACGTCGCTGTACGCCTTGTTCTTTGTCCCGGTCGACGCCCACAGCAGGCGCTGCGTCTGCGCTCCCTGCTGTGCCAGGCGCTGCCAGCGCTCGTCGGCGTAGATCTGCTGGTAGAGCCGGTAGGCGAGCTTGGCGTTGGCGATGGCGACCTTGCCCTTCAGCGCCGCCAGGCGCTGCTTTTCGGCCGGTTCCCGCGCCGCTGCGATGCACCGGTCGAGCGCTTCGTCGGCTAACGTGTCGATCCGGCTGACAAAAAAGCTGGCGACGCTCGCCACCTTGTGCGGGTCGCCGCCCTTGGCGACGAAATCCTCCAGGCCGGCGATGTAGGCGTCGGCGACCTCGGCATAGACTTTTTGCGAAAACAGCAGCGTCACGTTGACGTTGATGCCCTCGCCGATCAGCGTGCGGATCGCCGGCAGGCCCGGCTTGGTGCCCGGCACCTTGACCATCAGGTTGCGCCGGTCGATGTTGCGCCACAGCCGCCGCGCCTCGGCGATCGTCTCGTGCGTCTGCATCGCGAGATACGGCGACACCTCGATCGAGATGAAGCCGTCGCGGCGCTGCGTCTGCTCATAAACGGGGCTCAGTGCGTCGGCGCCATCCTGGATGTCGCGGATTGCCAAGTCCTCGAACAGCGCACCCGGATCGAGATCGCCCGCCTGCTCGGCTGCCGCAATCAAGTCGTCGTAATCGTCGCCGTGGCCGATCGCCTTCTCGAAGATCGAGGGGTTCGACGTGACGCCGCGAATGCCGTCGCGTTCGATCAGCTCCCTGAGGCTGCCGCTCTTCAACAATTCCCGGCTGACGAAATCCAGCCATACCGACTGCCCGTACTCCTGCAGCGTCCGCAGCGGATTGGTCATCGTTCGCCCTTCCTGCCGTCCGGCCGCGCGCCGGATCTTACCTTCATGTTCTCTCTTGGCGCCGCGCTTTCAACGCCCCGGTGCAGCAATCGTGCCGGCGGCCAAGAGAGCCGCAACGATCTGCTCCACGATTGCATCCACCGAAGCCTCGATCGAGACGGCGATCGGCTGCTCGTCCGGCCCCGGCGGCTCCAGTGTCGACAGCTGGCTGTCGAGCAGGCCCGCCGGCATGAAATGGCCGGTCCGCGCCGCCAACCGCGCGGCCAGCAATTGGCGCGGGCCATGAAGATAAATCAGCCGCATGTCGGTGCGATGACCGAGGATCATGTCACGATAGGCGCGCTTCAGCGCCGAGCAGCTGACAACGCCGGAGACTCCCGCCCGTCGCCACGCGTCGATTTGCCCCGTCAAGGCCCGTAGCCAGGGGGCGCGATCATTGTCGTCAAGCGGCTGGCCCGAGCGCATTTTCGCGACATTCTCCGGGGTATGCAGCGCGTCGCCTTCGAGGAACCGCCAACCAAGCCGTCGCGCCAAGCGCTGCCCGACCGTCGTCTTGCCGGCGCCGGCGACTCCCATCACGATCGCGATCCGGCCGACCGGCGCCTTGAGTTGCACGCCTCGCCCCTAATCCGTCGCGCCGCGATCTGCGAGTGCGGCCATTCTCTCGCGTTCGCGACCCGGGCGCAACCGATGCGATGATATCCCGGACGCAGCAACTACCAGCCGAGCGCATAGGCGGCGCGCCGCGGGTCGGCGCCGGCTTCGAGCAGGCCGCGGCCGGGCGTGCTGCGGATCGCGCAGACCGCGCCCGCGAGCCAGCTCCATTCCGGCCAGCGCTCGACCTGGTGGCCGCGCCGCGCGAGGTCGGTGACGACCTCCGGCGGGAAGCGGCCCTCGATGTTGAGCCGCCCCGGATAATAGTCATAAGGCGCGAACGAGGAAGGATAGGAGTAGCTGGCAAAACGCGGCGCCTCGATGGCGCTCTGCACGTCGTCGCCGTGCACGAAAATATTCAGCAGCACCTGCAGCATCGCCTGCGTCTGGACATCGCCGCCCGGCGTGCCGAACGGCAGGAACTCGGCGCCGCCGCCGCGGATCGCGAGTGCCGGGTTGGGCGTCAGGCGCGGCCTTTTGCCGGGCGCGACGCCGGCCGGATGGCGCGGGTCGGGACGCGACTGAGAGCCGCGATTTGACGGGATGAGACCGGTGCCCGGCACGACCGGCGAGCCGTACGAACCGTCGCTCGGCGTCGCCGAAAAAAGATTTCCCCAGCGGTCGGCGACGCAGACATAGGACGTGTCGGGTTCGGGGAACGGGTTGGGCGCACTTGGCCGCAGAATTTCGGACAATTGCGGCATCCCGGCGCCGATGCCGAGCTGTCCCGGCGGCGGCATTTCCGGCCAGGCCCGGTCGGGGCGAATCAGACGGCGCCGTGCGGCGGCGTATTCCGGCGACATCAGTGCCGGCAGCGGCACATCGCCGACGGCCGGATCGGTGTAATAGGCTTCGCGGTCCGCAAAGGCGAGCTTTAGCGCCTCGGTCAACGTGTGCACATAGTCGGCGCTGTTGCGGCGGAGCGCCTCCAAATCGATGCCGTCGAGCAGCGCCAGCGTCTGCAGCAGGACCGGCCCCTGACACCAGGCACCGCAGGTGAAAACGTCGAGGTCGCCAAAGCGGCGCCGCTCCGCCGGGCCGACCGGCGAATGGTAGTCGGCGAGGTCGTCGGCCGACAGCAGGCCGCCTTCCTCGCGCATGAACCGGACGATCCGCTGCGCGATGTCGCCGCGGTAGAACGCGTCGCGCGCCGCTTCGAGACCCGCGTCGCGGCCACGGCCGGCAGCGGCCTTCTCCTCGTCGGCCATGAATTGCAACGACGCGGCGAGATCGCTTTGCCGGAAGATGTCGCCGGTCTCCGGCGGTCGCCCGCCGGGCAGGTAGATTGCCGCCGAGGAGGGCCACGAGCGGTGCCGCTCGGCATGGCGCTCTAGGCTGCCCGCCATCAGCGGGTACATCGGAAAACCGTCACGCGCCAGCGCCATTGCCGCCGCCGCGACGGCCCCGAAGCTCATTGTGCCATAGCGGCGCAACGCCGTGATCCAGGCGTCGGGCGCGGCCGGCACGACGGTGCGCAGCACGCCGACCGGGATCTTCCCGGCGTGCTCGCGCATGAAGAATTCGGGGTCGAGCGCTTTTGGCCACGGCCCGAGGCCGGCGATCGTGACGACCTCGCGCCGATCGGCAAGATAGATCAGGATCGGCGCAACACCGGCGACGTTGACGAGATCGCTCTGCACGACGCCGAGCGCGATGCCGGCGGCGACGCCGGCGTCGATCGCGTTGCCGCCGGCCTGCAGGATGTCGAAGCCGGCGGTCGCGGCAAGGTAATGCCCGGCGGCGATCGCGTGGCGGGTCGCGGCGATCGTCGGCCGGTGCGCGCTGCGTTGGCCCGTGGCAGTCATCGGCGCCTCCTTGTCGGCATCACTGCGAGCTTACACGACGCCCCTGGGTCGCGGCCAACTCGGCGTAGAGCGCAAGGTATTGCCGGGCGGCGGCGGCCCAGCTGAAATCGCGGGTCATCGCTCGCCGCACGACCCGGCGCCAGCCGGCGCGGTCGCCAAACAGTTCGACCGCGCGATCGACCGCCGACACCACCCCCTCCGGCGTGCCGTCGTCAAAGACGAACCCGGTCGCGGTGCGGTCGGCCAGCGTCACGGCATTGGCATCGACGACCGTGTCGGCCAGCCCGCCGGTGCGGCGCACGATCGGCAACGCGCCGTAGCGCAGCGCGTAAAGTTGCGTCAGACCGCACGGTTCGAAGCGCGACGGCACGAGGATGGCGTCGCAGGCGGCCATCATCAGGTGCGACAACGCATCGTCGAAGCCGATCTCGACCGCAACCAGGCCGGGATTGCTGCGCGCCGCATCGGCAAAGCCCGCTTCGAGAGCGGCATCCCCGCTGCCGAGCAGCACGAGCCGGCCGCCGAGGGCGAGGAGGCCGGGCAGCGCGGCGTGCACGAGATCGAAACCCTTCTGCCAGGTCAGCCGCGTCACCGCGCCGAACAGCGGGCCGCCGCCATCGCCCAGACCGAACCGGCGCAGCAATTCTGCCTTCGCCGCGTCCCTGCCGCGTGCCGCGGTTTCGACCCGGTAGCGCCGGGGCAGCCGCGCGTCGTTTTCCGGCGACCAGACGGCCGGGTCGACGCCGTTCAATATGCCAGACAATACGGCGGCGCGGGCGCGCAGAAGGCCGTCGAGGTTCATGCCGAAATCCGGCGTCTGAATCTCGCGCGCATAGGTCGGGCTGACGGTCGTCAACCGGTCGGCGTAGTAGAGGCCAGCCTTCAGAAACGACAGGCCGCCGTAATATTCGACGCCGTTGATCGAGAAGAAATCCGCGGGCAACGCCAGTTCGCCGAAGGCGCCGGCGGGAAAAAAACCCTGGTACGCCAGATTGTGCACCGTAAAGACGGTCGGCACGCGGGCGTTCGCGGCGCGCAGATAGGCCGGCGCGAGGCCGGCATGCCAGTCGTGGCATTGCAGGATGTCGGGGCGCCAGCCGAGGTCGGCGCCCTGCGCCAGCGCTGCCGCGGTCCAGCCGAGCAACGCGAAGCGGCGATGGTTGTCGCTCCAATCGCCGCCGTCCGGCGCCTGGTAAGGCGTGCCGGGCCGGTCATAGAACGCGGGATGATCGACGAGATAGGCCGCGACGCCGCTCTGCGGCAGATGCGTCAGGGCGACCCGCACCCGCTCCTCGGCAAACGGCGTGCGCAGCCGCCCGATGTCGCTGAGCTCAAAAGCGTCGAGCAGCGCCGTAAAGCCGGGCAGCACAAGGCGCACGTCGGCTCCTTCGGCCGCGAGCGCCGCCGGCAGCGCCGCCATGACATCGCCGAGACCGCCGGTCTTGACCCATGGGTAAATCTCGGCCGCGGCATGCAGTATCCGCATCGGCCACTGCCCCGCCATCATTCCCGCAGAGGCAGGAATCCAGGGGCGACCGCTCCAACGCTTGCCCTGGACCCCCGCATGCGCGGGGGTGACAGGCTCATGGGATCAGTTCTTGCTCTTGTCGACCAGCGCGTTCGCCTTGATCCACGGCATCATCGCCCTGAGACGGGCGCCCACTTCCTCGATCGGATGCTCGGCGGCGCGGCGCCGCAGCGCCTTGAAGCTCGGCTGGCCAGCGTTGTTTTCCAACACCCACTCGCGGGCGAATCGGCCGGATTGGATGTCGGACAGAATCCTCTTCATCTCGGCACGCACATGCTCGTCGATAACGCGCGGACCGCGCGAGTAATCGCCGTATTCAGCGGTGTTCGACACCGAATAGCGCATGTTGGCGATGCCGCCCTCATAGATCAGATCGACGATCAGCTTCACCTCGTGGCAGCATTCGAAATACGCCATCTCCGGCGCGTAGCCGGCCTCGACCAGCGTCTCGAAGCCGGCGAGGATCAGCGAGGTCAGGCCGCCGCACAGCACCGACTGTTCGCCGAACAGATCGGTCTCGCATTCTTCGCGGAAGCTCGTCTCGATGACGCCGGCGCGGCCGCCGCCGATCGCGCAAGCATAGGAAAGCCCGATCTCGAGCGCATTGCCGCTCGGGTTCTGCTCGACCGCCAATAGGCACGGCACGCCGGCGCCGCGCTGGTATTCGGAGCGCACCGTATGACCCGGCCCCTTCGGCGCGACCATGAAGACATCCATGTCCGGGCGCGGCTCGATCAGGCGGAAATGGATCGAGAGGCCGTGCGCGACCGCCAGCGCCGTGCCCTCGCGCATGTTGGGCTTCAGCTCGGTATTGTAGAGCGCCGCCTGCAATTCGTCGGGCGCCAGGACCATGACGATATCGGCCCATTTCGCCGCCTCGGCATTGGCCATGACCTTGAAGCCGGCGTTTTCCGCCTTCGCCGCCGACGGCGAATTCGGCCGGAGCGCGACGACGACGTCCTTGACGCCGCTGTCGCGCAGATTCATCGCGTGGGCGTGGCCCTGGCTGCCGTAGCCGATGACCGCGAGCTTTTTGGACTTGATCAGGTTCACATCGGCGTCGCGGTCGTAATACACGCGCATCGTCTATCTCCTGTCTTAAAACTTGCCGAGGCCGCGGGCGATCGCGACGGCGCCGGTGCGCGACACCTCGGCGAGGCCCAAGGGCTCCATCAGCGCGATGAAGGCGTTCAGCTTGTCGCTTGATCCGGTCAATTCGAAGACAAAGGTCTCGGTCGTCGAATCGACGACATTGGCGCGAAAAATGCCTGCCAGGCGCAGCGATTCGATGCGCGCTTCGCCCTTGCCGGAGACCTTGATCAGCGCCATCTCGCGCTCGACAAACGGCCCCTCGTCGGTCAGGTCGTGCACCTTGTGCACCGGCACGAGGCGCGACAGCTGCGCCTTGATCTGCTCGATGATCATGCGCGTGCCGGAAGTGACGATCGTGATGCGCGACAAGTGGTTGGCGCGATCGACTTCCGCCACCGTCAGGCTCTCGATGTTGTAGCCGCGCCCGGAAAACAGGCCGACGACGCGCGCCAATATGCCCGGCTCGTTGTCGACCAGCACGGCAACCGTATGCCGCTCGATGTTGTCGGCCACGTCTTCACCCGTCATTCCCGCGCAGGCGGGAACCCAGGGTGACCATCGGAGCGCCGGCCGCGCGCCCCGCCCCGGGCCTGACCCGGGAATCATGCGGCGGCGACGAGAGGAAATCGGAGGGGGCGCTCACACCAGCACCATGCCCTCTTCCGACACCGGCTGTTCGGCCTTGTCGGCCGGGCCGAGCAGCATCTCGTTGTGGGCGGCGCCCGACGGGATCATCGGGAAGCAGTTCTCGGTCTGATCGACGGCAACATCGAGAACGACGGCGCGCGGCGTCTCGATCATCTCGCGGATCGCATCGTCGAGTTCGCCCGGCCGCTCGACGCGCATTCCCTTCGCGCCGAACGCCTCGGCCAGTTTGACAAAATCCGGCAGCGCGGCGGTGTAGCTTTCGGAATAGCGGCCGCCGTGCAGCAGTTCCTGCCACTGCCGCACCATGCCCATGTACTGGTTGTTGAGGATGAACGCTTTCACCGGCAGGCGGTACTGCGCGATCGTCGACATCTCCTGGATGTTCATCAGGATCGAGGCTTCGCCGGCGATGTCGATGACGAGCGCGTCGGGATGCGCGACCTGCACCCCCATCGCTGCCGGCAGACCGTAACCCATCGTGCCGAGGCCGCCCGAGGTCATCCAGTGGTACGGCTTGTCGAACTTGAAGAATTGCGCCGCCCACATCTGGTGCTGGCCGACTTCGGTGGTGATGAACGGGTCGCGGCCCTCGGTCAGCGCGTAGAGACGCTCCAAAGCGTATTGCGGCTTGATCAGGTCTTTGCGCGTGCGATCGTAGCGCAGGCAGTCGCGCTCCCGCCACGTGTCGACCTGCCGCCACCAGGCCTTTTTGGCGGCGCCGTCCAGCCGCCGCGCCGCCTTCTTCCACTGCGCCAGAAGCGCGCCGAGCACCTCGCCGCAATCGCCGAGCAGCGGCACATCGACCCGCACATTCTTGTTGATCGACGAGGGATCGATGTCGATGTGGATCTTCTTCGAGGCGGGCGAGAACGCGTTGAGCCGGCCGGTCACCCGGTCGTCGAACCGTGCGCCAACCGCGACGAGGAGGTCGCAATCATGCATCGCCATGTTCGATTCGTAGAGGCCGTGCATGCCGACCATGCCGAGAAAATGCGGGTCGCTCGCCGGAAACGCACCCAATCCCATCAGCGTCAGCGTGCAGGGCGCATCGGCGGCGCGAACCAGTTCGGTAAAGCGGGCGCAAGCTTCAGGGCCGGAATTCACGATCCCGCCGCCGCCGTAAAACAGCGGCCGCTTGGCCGCCGCCAGCAGCGCCGCCGCTTCGGCGACGCGCTCCGGATCGGCCTGCAATTGCGGCCGGTAGCTCTTGTGCTGCACCTGCCCCGCGGCGGTGTAGGCGCCGACGGCAAACAGCACGTCCTTCGGCAGATCGACGACGACCGGGCCGGGACGGCCGCTTTTCGCGACGTAGAACGCCTCGTGCAGGACGCGCGACAGGTCCGCCACGTCCTTCACCAGGTAATTGTGCTTTGTGCATGGCCGGGTGATGCCGGTCGTATCGGCTTCCTGGAAGGCATCGTTGCCAATGAGATGCGTCGGCACCTGGCCGGTCAGACAAACGACGGGCACCGAATCCATCAGCGCGTCGGTCAGGCCGGTCACTGCGTTCGTCGCGCCGGGACCGCTCGTCACCAGCACGACGCCGACCCGCCCGGTCGAGCGGGCATAGCCTTCGGCCGCGTGCACCGCGCCCCCCTCCTGGCGCACCAGGATGTGGCGCAACGCGTTCTGTTTGAACAGCGAATCGTAAATCGGCAGGACCGCGCCGCCGGGATAGCCGAATACGACATCGACGCCCTGATCGACGAGCGCCTTGATGACGATATCCGCCCCACAGATCGGCTCGGCCGACATGACACTCTCCGCGATTGTACGTGAATCGTTCCGCGCGGCCCGGCTTACGGCCGGCCCGGGGAGCAGCACCCTATTCACCCGGCGGCGACCGGTCAACCGCCGACGGTCGATAAAACTTCGGGCATCCCGCAGGATTGCGTCGGAAAACGGCGCCGCAAGGACGAGATCGGGGATCAGCTGGTGGCGCAACCACGTCATCTGCCGTTTGGCATAGCGCCGTGTCGCCTGTTGGCCGGCGGCGATTGCTGCCGCAAGCGGCAGATCGCCGCGCAAATGGGCAAACAGCTCCGGCAAGCCGACCGCCTTCATCGCCGGCAGGTCGGGATCGAGATTGCGCGCCAGCAGCGTTGCCGCCTCGTCGAGCCCGCCCTCCCCGATCATCGCGAGAAAGCGCGCCTCGCAGGCGGCGTAGAGCGCGGGCCGCGGCGGCAGCAGCAACAGCGTTACAAAGCGGTATGGCGCGGCGGCGGCAGACCCATCCGCCTGCCACCGGTGAATGGGGACGCCGGTCGCGCGCGCAACCTCGTAGGCGCGGGTCAGGCGCTGCCGGTCCGCGGCCGGCAGACGCGCCGCGCCGACCGGGTCCAACCCCGCGAGATGCTCGCGAAACGCCGCGCCGCCGAGCTGCTGGTACAGTTCGGCCGCCTCGGCGCGGATGGCGGCTGCAATCGGCGGGATCGGTGCGATGCCGTGCTGCAGCGCGCGCAGGTAGAGCCCGGTCCCGCCGACGACGATCGGCAGTCGCCCGGCGGCCTGTTCCGCCGCAATCCCGGCAAGCGCCAAGAGCCGCCACCGCCCGACCGACCCGCGCGCCGCAGCATCGAGATAGCCGTAGAGCCGGTGCGGCGCGCGCGCCGTCGCGGCGGCGTCCGGCCGCGCCGACAGGATGCGCAGGTCGCGATAGCACTGCAGCGCGTCGGCATTGATGATCGCGCCGTCGAGCGCCGCCGCCAGTTCGAGCGCCAAGGCCGACTTGCCGCCGGCCGTCGGGCCGGCGATCAGGATGACAGGCGCTGCCCGTTCTCTCATCGCGTCCGATCGTCGTCGCGATTGCTTCGCATCGCTCGCAATGACATCAAATGCCGGGCCTCATTGCGCGTGCGCAGCGCCGCAGCGGCCCCGCTGATCGAGGCGGCGACATGCATCTGGTGATGACCCTGATTGCCGGACCGGGCGAGGCGGCGCTCGCCGATGTCGTCGCGACGCTGCCGCCGACGCTGCCCGTGATTGCCGCGCCGGACTGGCTGGCACCCGGCATCGCGTGCGATCTGGCGGTGGCGCAGCCCGACCGGAAGGAAGCCGAGCGGTGGGCCCACTCTGCGATCGGCCGCGCGGCGATCGACGTGCTCGTGCAGCCGGCGGCAGGGCGCAGGAAGCGCATCCTCGTTGCCGATCTGGAGGCGACGATCATCGAGAACGAGATGCTCGACGAACTGGCAGAGTTTGCCGACCTCCGGGCGCATGTCGCCGAGATCACCCGCCGGGCGATGAATGGCGAACTCGATTTCGCCGCGGCGCTGGCCGAGCGTGTGGCATTGCTCAAGGGGCTGCCCGCCGCCGTGCTCGACGAGGCCGCGGCGCGCATCCGCCTGACGCCCGGGGCGCGGCAGCTGTTGGCGACATCGCGCGCCGCCGGCGTGACGACGGCGCTGGTATCGGGCGGCTTCACGGTGTTTGCCGACCGCGTCGCGGCCGAACTCGGCTTCGACCACGTGCTCGCCAACCGGCTCGACATCGCCGACGGGCGGATCGCCGGCACCGTCGCGGCGCCGATCGTCACGCGCGAGAGCAAGCGCGATGCGCTGCTCGCGCTGGCGCGGGACGCCGGGGTGGCGCCATCGGCCGTTCTCGCGGTCGGCGACGGCGCCAACGACCTGCCGATGCTGCTCGCCGCGGGCCTCGGCGTCGCGTTCCACGCCAAGCCGACCGTGGCGGCCGCGGCGCGCTGGCGGCTCGGCCACGCCGACCTCGCCGGCCTGCTCTACGCGCAGGGATACCGCCACAGCGAGATCATCGCCTGATGGCCCTCTTTCTCGGCCGCGGCGCCTGTCAGCTTTTGTCGATACGCAGCGCGACAAAGCGCAGGTCACCCTGGCGTTCGACGAGCAGCAGGATCGATTTGCGGCCGGCGCGTCTCGCCGCGTCGATCTTCCCGACGACATCACTCGCACTGACGATGTCTTCCTGCGAAGCCTCGATTATTACGTCGCCCGCCTGCAGGCCCTTTTCGGCCGCCGCGCTGTCCTTGACCACCGCGGTGATGACGACCCCCTTATCGTCGCCGAGTGAGAACTTGTTTTTCAGGGCCGGCGTAATGTTCGACAGCGTCAGCCCCAGCGTCGTGACAGCGCCGATCGCGGCGGCGGGCGGCTTTTGCCGCGGTTCGTTCGAGGCGACCTTCTCGGTTTCGTCAAGCCGTCCGACGACGACATGCAACGTCTGCTGCGACCGCTTGCGCCAGACGGTTACCGGCACCGTGCTGCCGACCTCGCTTTCGGCGACGAGCCGCGGCAGGCGGCGGATGTCGGCGACCGGCTGGCTGTTGTAGTTGAGGATCACGTCACCCGGCTGGATGCCGCCCTTCTGCGCCGGGCCGCCCTCATTGACACTGGCGACCAACGCGCCCTCCGCTTTGTCGAGACCGAGGCTTTCGGCGATCTCATCGGTCACCGACTGGATGCGGACTCCGAGCCAGCCGCGATGCACGGTGTGGTCCGGCTCGCGGATCAACTCGCTGACCACCTCCTTCGCCAGGTTCGACGGGATCGCAAAGCCGATGCCGATCGAACCGCCCGACGGCGAATAGATCGCCGTGTTAACGCCGATGACCTGCCCGTCCATGTTGAACATCGGGCCGCCCGAGTTGCCCCGGTTGATCGGCGCGTCGGTCTGCAGGAAATCATCGTAGGGGCCGGAGTTGATGTCGCGCTGCCGCGCCGACAGGATGCCGGCGGTGACGCTGCCGCCCAGCCCGAACGGGTTGCCGATCGCCAGCACCCAATCGCCGACCCGCGCCTTGTCGCTGTCGCCCCAGCTCGCCGCGGCGAGCGGCTTGTCCGCTTTCACTTTGAGGACGGCGAGGTCGGTCTTTGCATCGCGGCCGACAACGGTGGCGGTCAGGTTGGTGTCGTCGTGCAGAATGACCGTGATCGTATCGGCGTTCTCGATCACGTGATTGTTCGTTACGACGTAGCCGGACGGGTCGATGATGAACCCCGATCCGAGCGAGGTCGCCTTGCGCGGCTGCACTTGCGGATTGACGCCGCGTTCGGCATTGTGATCAAAGAAGTTTTTGAAGAACTGGTCGAACGGCGATCCCGGCGCGAACGGCGCGTCGCCCGGTGCCGCCTCCTCGCCGTGCTGCTCCGGGTTGATCGTCTCCGAGGTCGAGATGTTGACGACCGATGGCAGCAGCCGGGCCGCGAGGTCGGCAAACCCGTCTGGCGCCGGATGCGCCGGCGCGGAGCCTCCCCCGAAAGGCGCGATCAGCAACAGCGCCAACACCGTCGCCGCGGCCCGCTGCCGCACGCGCAATGACAACAACGACACCTGGCAACTCCCACAGCAGTCCCGCTTGAGATTACGCAGTTTGCGGCCGACAAGCCAGATCGCTCGGCCGGTTCAGCGGCGCACCAGCCATACCAGTACGACGCCGATCGCAGCGCACAACAGCCCGGCGGCACGCAGGACCTGCGGCGGCACGAGCATCGTGCGCGCAGCAACGCGCCTCATCATCTCCGGCAGGAGTGCGTAAAGAATGCCCTCGATGACGAGAACCAGCGCCAGCGCGGTCCACAAATCCCGCATCAACCGCCGCGCATGAGCAGCACCGGCGTCATCGCGTCCGCGGCGGATCGCCGCCGGCACCGCGCGGCGCGCCGCCAGCGACGGCGTGCGTCGATCCGGGGGCCGTCGCAACGCCTGCCGCAACGGGAGCCGGGCCGCCTCCCGGACCCGCAAAGAAGCGGAAGAAATTTCCCTGCGGCGTCAGCACGAACGACGTGTCCTTGCCGGAAAGCGCGTCGCGATAGGCTTGCAGGGACTTGTAGAAGGCAAAGAATTTTTCGTCCTGCCCATACGCTTTGGCATAGATCGCGGTCGCGGCGGCGTCGCCCTGGCCGCGCAATTCCTGTGCATCGCGCTGCGCGTCGGCGAGAATGACCGTCACGTCGCGGTCGGCATTGGCGCGCACCGTGGCGGCCGCCTGGGCGCCTTCAGCTCGATAGAGCGCCGCCTGCTGCTGGCGTTCGGAGTTCATCCGGGCGTAAATCGCCTCGCTGTTCTGAACCGGCAGATCGACGCGGCGGATGCGGGTGTCGACGACGTCGATGCCGAACGGCTTCGCTTCCGCGCGCACCTCATCGCGGATCTTTTGCATGATCGGCGCGCGCTGCACCGACAAGAGAGCCGCCAGCGGCACCTTGCCGATGACCTGGCGCATCGAACTGCTGACCATGACGGTGAGGCGGGCACGCACCGCGTCTTCGCCGCCGACGGTCTGATAGAACAGCAGCGGGTTGACGATGCGATAGCGCGTGTAGGTGTCGACAATCGCACGCTTCTGATCGGCGGCGATGATCTCCTCCGGTGGCGGTTCGACATCGAGCAGGCGCTTGTCAAAGAACACGACGTTTTGCGCAAACGGTATCTTCGCTTCGAGCCCCGGGCGGTCGATGACGCGCACCGGCCGGCCGAACTGCAGTAGCAGCGCCTGCTCCGTCTGGCTGACGATGAACAGCGAACTCATTAGCACGAGGCCGGCGATGACGAGCAGGCCGCCGACGATGGCCAAGGCGCCGCGATTCATTGGCTGCGTCCGATCGAAAACTGCGCGCCGTCGGAATTCTCCGTCGCCGCCGGCGGCGGTTGCGCCGATGACGCGTCGGCCGGCAGTCCGGCGGACAGACCCGGCAGCGGCAAATAGGGCAACACGCCGCTTTTGCCCTCCGCAGACTGGTCGAGGATCACCTTGCGGCTGTGTTTGAGGATGTCTTCCATCGTATCGAGATAGAGGCGCTGCATCGTCACTGCCTGCGCCGCCTTAAAGGCCTTGTAGACCGAATCGAAGCGGGCGGCGTCGCCGGTCGCCTGCGCGACCACCTGCTGGCGGTATGCCTCCGCGCCCTGAATGACTTTCGTTGCCTGCCCCCTCGCCTTCGGAACCACGTCGTTGCGGTAGGCTTCGGCCTCGTTCTTGAGCCGCGCCTGGTCGGCCAGTGCCGCCTGCACGTCGCGGAAGGCGGCGATGACCGGGCCGGGCGGATCGACCCGCTGCAGTGTGACCTGCGTCACCTCGATCCCGGCGCCGTATGAATCGAGCAGCTGCTGAAGGAGTTTGTGCGTATCGGTTTCGACCTGTTGGCGGCCGCCCGACAGTTCCATCGCCAGCGTGTTCTCGCCGATGACCTCGCGCAGCGCGCTTTCGGCCGCCGATTTGACCGTCTTTTCCGGGTCGCGGATGTTGAACAGGTACGCCTTGGCGTCGTTGATGATCCAAAATACGGTACAGTTGACATCGACGATGTTCTCGTCGCCGGTCAGCATCAAGGATTCCTGCTCAACCTGGTCGCTGGTGGTCTGCTCTCCCTCCGCGTTCTCTTCGCTGCGGTAGCCGATCTCGGTGCGGTTGACCCGCGTCACGGCCGGGGTCAGCACGCTCTCGATCGGCGCCGGCAGGTGGTAATTGAGGCCTGGCTGGGTCGTGCGATTATACGCGCCGAAGCGGAGCACGACGCCGACCTCGTCGGGCAGCACGCGGTAGAAGCCGCTCGCCAGCCACAGCACGACGATCGCGATGACGACGACGGCGATGCCCGTCCCGCCGCCGATGCCGCCCGGCAGAATGCGGCGAAAGCGATCCTGGCTGCGCTTCAATATCTCTTCGAGATTTGGCGGGTAGGGCCCGCGCGGACCGGAACCGCCGCCGCCCCCACCCTGGCCGTTGCCGCGACCGCCGCCGCCCCAGGGCCCGCCGCTGCCGCCGCCGCGCGGCCCGGTGCCCCATGGCCCGCCGCCTTCACTCAACCACTTCATCGCAAATGACCTCTCCGCGGCCGGCCATTGCCGCGGGCTTTCCGGTGCCGCACCCCGGCGGAATAGAGGGCGACGCCGGCAGGGTGTTGTCAAGTGCGAGCGCCGCGCCTAAATGCACGCCACCCGTCCCGCCGGCGCCCATGAGACGCGACGCGCGAGATTGCACGCAGGCAAGCAACCGATGGCGGTCACCGAGAAGCAGGTCTTGGATGCGCTCGCTGCGGTGCGCGACCCCGACAAGGGTGGCGACATCGTCGCGCTGGGCATGGTCTCGGGCGTCGTCGTGCGCGACGGCAACGTCGGCTTCGCGATCGAGGTCGAGCCGGCACGCGGGCCGCGTCTCGAACCGCTGCGCAAGGCGGCCGAGGCGGCCGTCGAGGCGTTGCCCGGCGTCGTTTCGGTGACCGCCGTTCTGACCGCCGAGGCGACGCCGCGCGGCAGTCGCGCCGCGCCGCCGCAACCCGCCGCCGCGCCGCAGGGCGCCGCCCGAGCGGCGTTGGCGCCCGGGGTGCGGGCGATCGTCGCGGTCGCATCCGGCAAGGGCGGCGTCGGCAAATCGACCGTCGCCGCCAACCTTGCGTTGGCGCTGAAGGCGAACGGCCTCTCGGTCGGCGTTCTCGACGCCGACATCTACGGCCCCTCGATGCCGCGCATGCTCGGGATCGCCGGCCGGCCCCGCTCGTCCGACGGCAGGATTCTGCAGCCGATGGAGAATTACGGCGTCAAATGCATGTCGATCGGCTTTCTCGTGCCGGAAGACACGGCGATGATCTGGCGCGGCCCGATGGTCATGAGCGCATTGCAGCAGATGCTGCGCGACGTCGCCTGGGGCGAACTCGACATCATGGTCGTCGACATGCCGCCCGGCACCGGCGATGCGCAGCTGACGATGGCGCAGCAGGTGGCGCTGGCCGGCGCCGTCATCGTCTCGACGCCGCAGGACATCGCGCTGATCGACGCCCGCCGCGGCCTTTCGATGTTCAACAAGGTCAACGTGCCGGTGCTCGGGATCATCGAGAACATGAGCTATTTCCTGTGCCCGCATTGCGGCGAGCGCAGCGACATTTTCGGGCATGGCGGGGCGCGCCGCGAAGCGGCTCGGCTCGGCACCGAATTTCTGGGCGAAGTGCCGCTCGACCTGGCAATCCGCGAAACCTCCGACGACGGCCGGCCGATTACCGTGACTCAGCCGGATTCGCCCTACGCGCAGACCTTCCGCGCCATTGCAGCGCGAATATGGGAAAAGGTCTCGGGCGAAGCGCCGGCCCGCCGGCAAGCGCCGCGGATCATCGTCGAATAGGTCGCCTCATTGCGCGCTGTCTCGACCGTCCTGGCCGGGCTTGTCCCGGCCATCTGCGTGCTTATGGCCGTCGCAGCGGCGACGCGGGCGGCCGATCCCGATGCGCTGTGGAACATCGTGCACGGGCAGTGCGTGCCGGATCAAGAGCAGCACGGCATGCCGGCGCCGTGCGCGCTCGTCGATCTGCATGACGGCGCCGGTCGCGGCTACGTGCTGCTGAAGGACATTCGCGGCAGAACCCAGTACCTGTTGATCCCGACCGCGCGCGTCACCGGCATCGAAGACCCGCAGCTGCTCGCCCCCGGTGCACCCAACTATTTCGCCGACGCTTGGCGCGAGCGCGGCTGGACCGAGCGTGCGATCATCGCCGCCGGGGGCCACGCCCTGCCGCGCGACGCGCTCTCCCTCGCGGTCAATTCGCCCGATGCCCGCTCGCAGAACCAGTTGCACATCCATATCGACTGCCTGCGGCCCGATGTGCGCGCCGCGCTGCGGCGAGAGGCGGCGGCGATCGGCGACGAATGGGCGCCACTGGAAACGCCGCTCGTCGGCCACCGCTATTGGGCGCGCCGCGTCACTGCCGCGGATCTCGGCGGCGCCAACCCATTCGAGCTGCTCGCCGCCGGCAAGCCCGGCGCCCGCTCGACAATGGGCGACCAGACGCTCGTCGTCGCCGGTGCCGAATTCGCCGGCCGCCCCGGTTTCATCCTGCTCGACGGCGACATCGATGCCGCGACCGGCGATCGCGCCGGCGGCGAAGAATTGCAGGACCATGCCTGCGCCCTCGCCCGATAACAAAATAGGCAGCGGGTGGCGGTCCCGATTTTAAGGATTTGTCAATCGGCGCGAAACACCGTATCCATCATTTGGTTCCCGACACTCAGGGCAGGCCGATGGAAATGCTGATCATGTTCGCGCTGCTTTACGTTGCAATCGGCGCCGCGTTCTTCGCGCATCCGGCAAGTCCGGCGATCGCTGCCGATTTTCATTGGAAGCAGCAGATCCAGGTCTTCCGCGCGACGCTGCCCGACGTGATCGCCTGGCCTTTCGCCCTGTGGCGCTTCGGCGCCGCCTGCCTCGGGCGCGACTAAGCCCCGAGCGCGCGCACGACGGCGTCCGCCAGCGGCAGTGACGCCGTCAGCCCCGGCGACTCGATGCCGTAGAGGTTGACAAGGCCGGGGACGCCGTGCGTCTGCGGCCCCTGCACGACAAAATCGGCGGCCGCCTCGGCAGGGCCGCTGATCTTTGGGCGAATGCCGGCATAGCCGGGCTGCAGGGCGCCATCGCGCAATTCCGGCCAGTAGCGCCGAACGGCAGCATAAAACTTGTCGCCGCGCCGCGGATCGACGGTGTAATCGACCCGGTCGATCCATTCGACGTCGGGGCCGAACCGCGCCTGCCCGGCGAGGTCGAGCGTGATATGCACGCCAAGGCCGCCGGGCACCGGCACCGGATAGATCAGCCGGCGGAACGGGCTTCGGCCGCTCAACGTGAAATAGACACCGCGGCAGAAGTAAGCCGGCGGGACGCTCTCCGGCGGGATGCCGTCGATCGCCCGCGCCAAGTCGGGAGCGTAAAGGCCGGCGGCGTTGACCAGCAGGCGGCAGCGGAGCGGCGTCGGCTCGCCTTCCGGCCCGCCGACCGCCAGTTCGAAACCGTCGGACAGCACCCGGCCGGACAAGACCGTGGAGCGGAATGCGATCATTGCGCCAGCGGCCTCGGCGTCGCCCCGATAGGCAAGCATCAGCGCATGGCTGTCGATGATGCCGGTCGAAGGCGACAGCAGCGCCGCGACGCAGCGCAGTTGCGGTTCGAGGCGTTGCGCCCCCGACACGCTCAGCCATTCGAGGTTCGTGACGCCATTGGCGCGTGCGGTCGCCGCGATTTTTTCGACGCCGGGAATTTCATCCTCACTTGTTGCGACGATCAGCTTGCCGAGCTGCGCGTGCGGCACGTGATGGTCGCGGCAATATTCGTAAAGCCGCCGGCGCCCCTCGACGCATGTCACGGCCTTGAGGCTGCCCTGCGGATAATAGAGGCCGCCGTGGATGACCTCGCTGTTGCGCGAGGAGGTCTCGACGCCGATCGTATAGGCCCGCTCGACAACGACGACATCGCGCCCGGCGAGCGCCAGCGCCCGCGCCGCGGCGAGTCCGATGACCCCGGCGCCGACGATGACCGCCTCGATGTCGTGCGCCCTCACGCTCGGTTCCTGTCTCGCGCCGAAGCGCCATCCGGTGCGGCACCGGCAATTCCGCACCGCCGGCCAGCGCCCGATCGCCGATACTCCGGGCGGCCCGGATCACGATGCGCCGCCGGCCCGGCCATGCCGTGCTCCTTTGAGAGCCGTCAAACAGCCTCCGGCGGACCCTTCAATTCGACCGTGTTGCCGTCGGGGTCGGTGATGTAGATCGACGAGCCGTAGCCTTCGGCGCCGTAACGCCGCCGCACCTCGCCGGGGTCGATGTTGTGCCGGCGCAGATGGGCCGACAGCGCCGGCACATCCATCCGCTCGACCTGCACCGCGAAATGATCGACGTTGCGGCCGTCCTCCTCATCCTCGGTACGCGGCACGAGATCGATCATCGACGCGCCGGCGCGCAGCTGCACGAGGCCGATCTCCGGCAGCCGGCGCTCGACCGGACAGCCGAGCACGTCGCCGTAAAACGCGACCGCGCGGTCGATGTCGGCGACGCGGAGCACGATATGGTCGAGGCCCTTGACCCGCAGCGCGGGATCGCCGGTCTGCGCAGGCCGAAGAACGACGTCATCCGGCATCTGTACCTCCTGTGATTACTGCGACATTTTTGCCGCCGCCGGCCCGGCTGCGGCGCGATGCCGGCGGGAATGCGCTTCGCGATAGGCGCGCCGCTCGGCTGCGGTCAGGATGCCATCGTGGTCGGTATCCATGCGGTCGAAACGGCGCGCCGCAGCCTCCTTGGCGCGCTCGATATACTGGTCGCGGGTGATGTCGCCGCCGCGCCGCGGCGCTGGACGGTCGGCAGTCGCCGACGCACCGGGAGCGGCGGTCGTCCGCGTCGAGACGACGGCAGGACAGAGCAATGCGATGAGGCCGATGACGTAGGCGGCGCGCATACCCCTCACCCCGGTTGCCGATGCACGAAGCCTAGCGAAGGCGCCGCGTCTGGGCAACGACGGCGCAGGCTTACGATACGAGTTTCTCGAGTTTTGCTTCGATCTCGGTGACCGCCTCGTCCGGAGTCATCGTCGCGACAAAGCGGCCTTTCGGGTTCATCACGTAAACAACCGCGCTGTGATCCATATCGTAGCCGCCGCCGGCCAGGTAATGCTTGGCGTAATAGACATGGTAGTCCTTTGCCGCCTGCTGCACCTCGGCCGCCGTGCCGGTCAGGCCGACAATCGGCGCGTCAAAGTTCTCGATATAGGATTTCAGCACCGTTGGCGTGTCGCGATCGGGATCGACCGAGATGAAGACGACGCTGACATCCTTCTGTTGCTGTTTGTCCAGCTTGTCGTAGGCCAGCGACAGGTCGTTCAGCGTCGTCGGGCAGATATCGGGGCAGTGCGTGTAGCCGAAGAAGACTAGATGCCATTTGCCCTGCAGATCGGCGTCGGTGAACGGCTTGCCGTTCTGGTCGATCAGCCGGAACGGGCCGCCGACCGCACTCGACAGCACGCCGCCCGAAAGATTTTCCGGCCCTTCATGCAGCGCGTAGCCCATGATGCCGCCCGCGGCGAGGATCAGAGCCGCCGCCATGCCGATCGCAACGAGCAGAAATCGTGGCGCGCCGGCGAGCTTTGCCGCCTTGCCATGCATGCCGGCCATCGTTTGCTCCCCTCGTTTGCTCCTCAAGTCGGCATCGGCATCCCGCCGTTGACCTCGATCGAGCGGGATTGCGCCGGCGACGGGACGGCGCGCGGCGAGCGCCAGCGGCATCCGAAGCGCCACTCTAGCGCGCCCGCCGCAGGCGCCGCCGCTATTTTTTGTCTCAGGCGCCTCCCGCCGGCGGGAGGCGAGCGTCCGCCCTCGCCGGCCGCAGCGGAAAGGAAGCATTGCGTGGCACGATGATGACAGCGCCGGCAGGCTTCACTAAGCTTGGCCTGCGGAGGGGACGAGCTTGCGGCAGGCGGTGGAAGAGAGCGTTTTCGATTTGCGTCAACCCGCGGAGCGGACGGTTCCGTTGGTTGTCGCCTCGCCGCACAGCGGCGCCTCATATCCCGAGGATCTGCTGAATTCCTCGCGCCTCGACCCGGCGACGCTGCGCCGCTCGGAAGACAGCTTTGTCGACGCGCTGTTCGCCGCCGCGCCGGAATTCGGCGCCCCTTTCATCGCTGCGCGCTTCCCGCGGGCCTATCTCGACGTCAACCGGGAGCCGTGGGAGCTCGATCCGGCAATGTTCGTCGATGCGCTGCCGAATTTCGTCAATACGCGCTCGCCGCGGGTGCGCATGGGGCTGGGCACGATCGCTCGCATCGTCGCCAGCGGTGAGGAGATCTACGCCCGCAAGCTGCGCTTTGCCGAGGCGCGGCGGCGCGTCGAGGAACTGTACCAGCCCTATCACAACGCGCTGCGCCGGCTGGTCGAAGAGAGTGAGGCGGCGTTCGGCGGCTATCTGCTGCTCGATTGCCACTCGATGCCGTCCACCGCAGGCGCGGTCGGCGCCCGGGACAGCGCCGCCGATATCGTGCTCGGCGACTGTCACGGCGCCGCCTGCGCGCCCCGCCTCGTCGAGGCGGCGCGTGCGTTTCTTGCCGGCCGCGGGTTCACCGTCGTGCTCAACAGGCCCTACGCCGGCGGGTTTACCACCGGCCATTACGGCAGTCCCCGGCGCGGCCGCAACGCCCTGCAGATCGAAATCAACCGCGCGCTCTACATGGACGAGCGACTCTATCAACGCCGGCCGGCATTCGACCGCATCGCCGCCGAGATGACCGCGCTGATCGTTTACCTCGGGCAGACCAGCGAAACATATTTCGGCGCGCCGCGCCGCGCCGCCGCGGAATAATCGCAGCGCCGCAAGTCAGATGCGGCGATCGTCGCGCAGGATCGCGAACAGCAGGTGATCCTGCCACTTGCCGTCGATCAGCAGATAGTTGCGGGCATAGCCCTCCTGCTGAAAACCCGTGCGCAGCAGCACCGCGCGGCTCGGCGCGTTGCTCGGCAGGCAGGCCGCCTCGACGCGGTGCAGGCGCAGCCGGTCGAACGCAAAGTCGAGGATCAGCGGCAGCGCAGCGGTCATGAATCCCTGGCGGGCAAACGGCTCGCCGATCCAATAACCGATGCTTGTCGTCTCGGCGACGCCGCGGCGCACGTTCGACAGGCCGACGCCGCCGACCAGCGTCTCATCGCTGCGAAAAATGAAGAAGTTGTAGCCTTGGTCGGTGCGCCAATCTTCGGAATACCGGGCGAGCCGCGCCCGATAGCCGGCCCGGCCCAGCGCATCCGGCGGCCAGGTCGGCTCCCAAGGCGTCAGAAAGTCGCGCGAGCGCGCGCGCAGCGTCGCCCAGTCCTCGTAGTCGCCGCGCTCCGGCGGCCGCAGAAAAACCCGGTCGCCCGCGAGCCGGAACGGCTCCGCCCGCGCGGTCACAAACAGCCGGGGAAAAGTCTTGCGTTGCGCCGCCATCGCTCGGGTCCACCTCCGATCAGCGCGCCAGCCGCGCCCGCAGCCGGTCGAAGCTTTCGAGCCGGCCGACCGGGCCCAAGGCCGCCAATGTCGGCGGCGCGCTGTGCCACCGCCGCACGACGCGGTCGATTGCGGCGTCGTCCACCGCCTCGATGCGACGCACCATATCGGCCGGATCGAACGGCGTACCATGGATCAGCATATGCTGCGCCATCTGCTCGCAACGCGCCCCGGTGCTTTCGAGCGACATCAGCAGCCCGGCCTTCATCTGCGCCTTGGCGCGTGCCAGTTCGACCGGCATGAGGCCGTCCGCCAACTTCTGCGCTTCCTCGCACAGGACCGGCATCAATTCTCCCGCCTCCTCTTCGCCCGTGCCGGCATAGATGCCGAACAGCCCGCCGTCGCGGAAACCGTGCGCGAAGGAATGGATCGCGTAGACGAGGCCGCGCTTCTCGCGCACCTCTTGAAACAGCCGCGATGACATGCCGCCGCCGAACGCGGTGGAGAGGATCGAGGCGGCATAATAGTCGGGATCACCGAGTTCGACGCCGGGGAAGCCGAGCACAAGGTGCAATTGTTCGAGGTCGCGTTCCTCGCGCTGATCGCCGCCGACATAACGCGCAGGTTCCGTCGCGACCTGCCGCTCCGTCGGCATCGCTCCGAGCAACCGTTCGGCGAGGCGGACGAAATCATCATGGTCGAGGTTGCCCGAGGCCGACAACACCATCTGCTCCGCGCCATAATGTTCGTGCAGATAGCCCATCACCGCATCGCGGGACAGGCGCCGGATGACCTCGGGCCTGCCGAGTACCGGGCGCCCCATCGCCTGGCCGGGATAGGCGCACTCCTGGAAATTGTCGAAGATGATGTCGTCCGGCGTGTCGTTGGCCTGGCCGATCTCCTGCAGGATAACCTGCCGCTCGCGCTCCAGTTCGGCCGCATCGAACGTCGAGTTCATCAAGATGTCGGCGAGGATATCCAGCGCCAGCCTGCAATCCTCCTTCAGGACCTTGGCGTAGTACGCGGTGCTCTCACGCGACGTATAGGCGTTGAGATGACCGCCGACCGCCTCGATCTCCTCGGCGATGTCGCGTGCCGTGCGGCGCGCGGTGCCCTTGAACGCCATGTGCTCGAGAAAGTGCGCGGCGCCGTTGATATCTGCCGCCTCATGGCGGGTACCGACATCGACCCAGAGGCCGAGCGATACGGTGTCGACCGTGGCGAGACGGTCGGTGACGACGCGCAGGCCGTTGGACAGGGATGCGAGTTCGATAGTCATGCCGCTCCTTGGTGATGCGCCGGGCGGGCACGGCGAGCATGGGCGCGCAGATACCGCGCAACCGCACCGGCATCATTGGGCAATACGACGATCCGCTCGGGTTTGTCGATGATTTCGGCGAGCGCCGGCGGCAGCGGCGGGCGGATGCCGGTCGCCCGCGCGACGGCATCGGGGAATTTTGCCGGATGGGCGGTGGCGAGAGCAACGATCGGCGTCGCGCTGCCGTGCGCGCCGCATTCGGCGCGCGCTGCGGCAACGGCGACGGCGGTATGGGGGTCGATCAATTGGCCGGTGCGGCGATACGTTTCGGCGATCGTCGCGAGCGTCATTTTGTCGTCAACCCGGTATGCCGAAAACAATCGCGCCGCGCGCCGCCACGCCTGCTCGTCTGGCGGCAGCCGGCCGCTGTCGCGGAAGCGCTGCAGGTCGGTGGCGACGGCGGCGCTGTTGCCGCCCTTCAATTCGAACAGCAGGCGCTCGAAATTGCTGGCGACCTGGATGTCCATGCTCGGGCTGAGGCTGGCCGTCACCGGCGCGATCGACATGTCGCCCGATGCCAGATAGCGCGCCAGGATGTCGTTTTCGTTCGTACCGATCACCAGCCGCTCGATCGGCAGGCCGAGGAGGCGCGCCAGATGGCCGGCATAGACGTTGCCGAAATTCCCGGTCGGCACGCTGAACGACACCGCCCGTTCGGGCGCGCCCAACGCCAGACCGGCGGCCATGTAATAGACGATCTGCGCCGCGACACGGGCAAAATTGATCGAGTTGACCGCCGACAGGTTGAGGTCGCGGCGCAGGTCGGGCTTGGCGAACAGCGCCTTGACGATATCCTGGCAGTCATCGAATGTGCCTTCAATCGCCAGCGCGTGGGCATTGGCCGCCGGGATCGTCGTCATCTGCCGGCGTTGCACGTCGGAGATGCGGCCCTGCGGATAGAGCATGAAGACGTCGATCACCTCCCGGTCGCGGCAGGCGGCGAGCGCCGCCGAGCCCGTATCGCCCGAGGTCGCGCCGACGATCGTCACCGCCTCGCCGCGCCGCGCCAAGACCGTGTCGAACATCAAACCGACGAGTTGCAGCGCCAGATCCTTGAAGGCCAGCGTCGGGCCGTGAAACAGCTCCAGCAGCCAGAGCCGCTCGTCGAGCTGCACGAGCGGCGCGACGGCCGCATGGCGGAAATTGCCGTAAGCCTCTGCGCAAAGCCGCGCCAACTCGTCCGCATTGAACGCACCGGCGGCAAATGGCTCGACAATACGCGCTGCGAGCGCCGCATAAGGTAGCCCGGCGAGGCTGCGCAGCGTGTCGCGATCGAGCGAGGGTCCCCGCCCCGGCACGTAGAGCCCGCCATCCGGCGCAAGCCCGGCGAGCAAGACCTCCTCGAAGCTGCGCGCGGCCGGGACCGGCTTCTTATCGCGGGTACTGAGATAATGCACAAAACCCAACGTATAACTGTGCTCGCCGCGCCGCAATGGCGGGCACGCCCGAAACCGCCGGCCCTCGGCAGGCGGTGGGCGACAACGCCCTCTCGGACGCCGGTGAGCGTTACGGCGCCTGTGCGAAGAGCTTGAGATCGGCGACGAGCCCTTCGTCGCGTTCGATCGCATAATCGGGGAGTTGCAGCGGTCCCTTCTTTTCCTTGACGAGCAGGAGGTTGGGGTCGCTCGTCTCGTAGACGCGCAGGTGGCGGCCTTCGACATCGATTTCGGCAAGCTTGGCGGCCAGCGCCGCAGGATTGCCGAACCGTTCGCTGGCATCGATCAGCTCGATGAGGCTTTCCGCCGTAATGCCGGCCTCATCCAGCCTGCGCCGATGCGCTGCCACTGCCGCCGCCTGCTGCTGCGCGGTCGCCGCTTTCGCCTTCGCGGCATCGGCGAGCCTCCGGCGGTAGTCGTCGAATTGCGGTTTCAGACGCTGTACGAGCAGCGCGGTCGGGACGTCGCGGGTATCAACCCACACCTTGGCGCGCGTCCAGGTGTACGCGAGGAACCGGCGGAACGGCTCGTTCGCGATCTCGCGCATGCGGTCGTCGCGGATCGACGCGGCCCAGCGCTTCTGTTCCGGCGTGCCGGTCATCTCGGGCCAATGCCGCTCAGGCGCGGCAATGGCGTCGGCCCGCCGCGGCGCCGCCGCCGCGGGCGCACCGGCCGTGGCGCCGGGGCGCTGCTTCAGCGCGGCGAACTGCCTGCGATATTCCTCCTCCCATTCGTCGCTGTCATCGGCCGGCACGAACCCGAGGCGGTCATAAAGCGTGCGTTCCGTCGCCTCGATCGCCGCCTCGCGAAGCGCGTTCAAATCCATTGCTGCTTCTCCTGTCCGGTGCCGCCGCGCATCCTGCCGAACCAATAGCGAGGCGTCAAAACGCCGGATCGGCGCCGCGAACGCGGCGCGCGGGTCATCCGGTTCAGCGGCCGAGGATGCGGTCGAGGGTGTTGATCGCATTGTCGGCGCCGGGCGGCTCTTCGGCCTCGGCGGCGGCGAGGAATTCGTAGAGCCGCGCGATCGCGCGGTAGATCTCGCTCGACGGCGGATTGGCATCGAGAAAATCCGCAATCTCCTGCATCTCGCCGACCCAGCGATACGCCTTGTCGTACATTCTCGGGATATTGCTGCGCATGCGCTTCAGCATGTCGGGCTGGCTCGCCGACAGTTCGGCGATCAGCGCCTCGCCGCAACCAAAGCGCGCTGCGCCCAGCAGCATCGCGGCGGCGATCGCGGTCGTGCCCTTGGTGATGCCGGCATAGGACATCTTCAGGCCGGAAGCGGCGCCGACAGGCCCCTCGATCGGCCGCCAGTCGATGCCCCAGTCGCGCAATACCGCACTCTGCGCGACGGCAGGCCCGGCGGCGTAGATGTGCGGGCTGTAGCCGGGGCGCGGCGGCCCGCCGATGATGCCGGCATCGACGAACGCGGCGCCGCTCGGCGCGACGATGGCGGCGACGCGCTGCGCCGTCTGGGGGCTGACCGCGTTGCAATCAACATAGACCGGCTTTTTCGCGAGCGCGGTCAGCGCCGGCACGAGGCGGCGGGCAAGGTTCTCGGCCTCGTCCGGCGGCAGGATCGACAGGAAGAAATCGGCGCCGTCGAGCAGCGCCCGCTCGTCGGCCGCGGCCTGCATGCCGGCGGCGCGGGCGCGTTCGGCGCTGCGCACGCTGCGGCCGGACAGCAGCGTGCGTACGGACGCGCCGCTTTCATGGAGACGCCCGCCGATCCCGGCTCCCATGCCGCCCTGCGCGATGATCGCGACGACGATGCTCATAGCTGCGTCCCCTCGGCGTTTGACATGATGACGGCGCAAGTGGGGTGCAGCGGGGTTGCCGGCAACCACCGCTCTACCCACCGCTGCGACACCGGCTTCGCGATGGTGATCTATATGAGTGTCCAGACTCGGGTGCGGCGGCTCACGACGACACAGATCCGGGCGCGTAAGGGCGGCGGCAAGCTGGCGTGCCTGACCGCCTATACCGCGCCGATCGCGCGTCTGCTCGATCCGGAAGTTGATCTTCTGCTCGTCGGCGACAGCCTGGCGATGACGATCTACGGTTTTCCCAGCACATTGCCGGTCGGCCTCGGCCTGATGATCGCGCACGGCGCCGCGGTCGTTCGCGCAACCGAGCATGCCTTGATCGTCGTCGATCTGCCGTTCGGCAGCTATCAGGCGTCGCCCGGGCAGGCGTTTGCGTCCGCGGCGCAGGTCATGGCGGCGACCGGCTGCGGCGCCGTCAAGCTCGAAGGCGGTGAAGAAATGGCGGAAACGGTCGCATTTCTGGTGCGGCGCGGCATCCCCGTCATCGGCCATGTCGGGCTGACGCCGCAGGCGGTCAATGTGCTTGGCGGCTACCGTTCGCGCGGTCATGCGGCCGGCGAACGCGATCGGATCATGCGCGACGGCCTGGCGATCGCCGAGGCCGGCGCATTCGCGCTGGTCATCGAGGGCGTGGTCGAAAGCCTGGCGCGCGAGCTGACCGCCAGGGTGACCGTGCCGACGATCGGCATCGGCGCCTCGCCCGCGTGCGACGGCCAGGTCCTCGTCATCGACGACCTGCTCGGGCTGGTCGGCGAGTTCACGCCGAAATTCGTCAAACGCTACCGGCTGTTCGGCGACGATATCCGCGCGGCGGCGCGGGAATATGCCGAAGACGTGCGCTCCGGGCGTTTTCCGGCCAGCGAACACACCTATGCCGCGTCGCGCCGCAGCGATGCCGAGGATCGGTGAGGGGCGCAGCGTCCGGTGTATTGCGCGCAATCGCACGGTTCGCGTCAGCCGTCGCTGGCAAGTCGGCCGGCTAAGCGGTATCGTTGATCGTTTCGGCTGTTTCGCTAGCGACAGGACATGCAATGAACGACCTCGTCGCCCCCGTCGCCTCCGTCGATTTCCACGCCGAGGCGCATCGCGATCCCTGGGCCGTGCCGCTGCACGAGATCGATGTCAGCAACCCGTACCTGTATTCCGAGGATACATGGGACGGTTTTTTTGCCCGGCTGCGGCGCGACGACCCCGTGCATTTCATCGATAGCCCGCTCTATGGCCCGTTCTGGTCGGTAACCCGCTATCGCGACATCATGACCGTCGATACGTCGCACCAGACCTATTCTTCCGACGCCGCCTTCGGCGGCATCACGCTGAAAGACGTGCCTCTCCAGTACCGCAAGGCGAGCTTCATCGCGATGGACCCGCCGCGGCACGACGAGCAGCGCAAGATCGTCGCGCCGATCGTCGCGCCGCCCAACCTGGCGAAGATGGCGTCGACGATCCGCGAGCGGGCGATCCGCATCCTCGAAGGCCTGCCGCGCGACGAAGTGTTCGACTGGGTCGATCGCGTGTCGATCGAGCTGACGACGCAGATGCTGTCGACTCTGTTCGACTTTCCGTTCGAGGAACGGCGGACGCTGACGCGCTGGTCCAACGTATCCACCGTCAACACACGCGCCGGCACGGAGATCGATTCGGAAGAAAAGCGCGACGCCGTGCTGCAGGAAATGGTCGCGTATTTCGCCGAGGTCTGGAAGATACGGCAGAAGCAGCCGCCGAAATTCGACTTGATTTCGATGTTGGCGCACGGGCCGGCGACGCACGACCTGCCGTCGCGGCCGCAGGAGTTCATGGGCAATCTGCTGCTGCTGATCGTCGGCGGCAACGACACGACGCGCAACTCGATCAGCGGCGGGTTGTGGTTCCTCAACCAATTTCCCGAGGAATACAAAAAGCTGCGCGCCAACCCCGATCTTGTTCCGAAAATGGTGCCGGAGATCATCCGCTATCAATCGCCGGTCGTGCACATGCGCCGCACCGCGCTGTGCGACGCCGAACTGAACGGCAAGCGCATCAAAAAGGGCGACAAGGTTGCGATGTGGTACATCTCCGGCAACCGCGATCCGGACGAGATCGAGGATGCGGACCGTTTTATCATCGATCGCCCGCGGCCGCGTCAGCATCTCTCGTTCGGCTTCGGCATCCACCGCTGCGTCGGCAACCGATTGGCGGAGATGCAGTTGACGATCCTGTGGGAGGAGATCCTGAAGCGCTTCCCGCCGATCGAGGTGGTGGCGCCGCCGAAACGCGCCTATACCAACCTCATTCACGGCATTACCGAGATGAAAGTGCGCATCCCCGCGCAAGGCTGAGGTCGCCCACGGCGACGACCCGCGAGGCTACGCGCCGATATGATCGGCGAGTTCGGCGGCGGTGAAGACTTCGCCGAAGCTGTCGGCGATCTCCGGCAGCATCGTCGCGTTCCATGCCGCCCATTCGGACGCCAGGCGATCGAATAATGCCGGCTGACGGGCTTTCAGGTTAGCCCGTTCGCGCGGGTCTTCGGCGACGTTGAACAGGTAGGTGTTGTCGCGGATCTTGAGGTATTTGAAATCGCCGTCGCGCATGGCGCGCTGGGCATTCGTCTTGTACCGCCAGAACAGCTTGCGCGCCGTCGGGGCGCGGCTCCCGGTCAACACCGGGATGAGGCTTGTTCCATCCGTCGGGTAATCGGGATCGGGCGCCGTTCCGGCCGCCTCCAGCAGCGTCGCAAACCAGTCCATCGTGATCGTGACCTGCTCGCTGGTGCGGCCGGCCGGAATGCGGCTCGGCCAACAGACCAGCCCCGGAACGCGCAGCCCGCCTTCGAGCAGTTCGGTCTTCATGCCGGTGAACGGCCAGGTCGCGGAAAAACGCTCGCCGCCGTTGTCGCTTGTAAAGATGACGATCGTTTCGCGAGCCAAGCCGTGGACATCGAGCGCCTGCAGCACGCGACCGACTTGGAGGTCCATCGCCTCGACCATGCGGGCATAGGTGCGCTGCGTGCCCCCGTCCCAATGGTGCAGGTTGGCGCCGCGCAGCCGCATCGATTCCGCCTCGTCGCCCGGCGCTTCCCACGGCCAGTGCGGCGCGTTGAAGTGCAGGCTCAACAGGAACGGCCGGCCGCTCCGCGCGTAACTGCCGATCTCGGTGACGGCGCGATCGCCGAGCAGGTCCGTCAGGTAGCCGGCCTGTTCGACGGCCGCCTCGCCGTCCCACAGATCGGGCTGGCCGCGCGAATTAAGATGCGAATAGTAATCGACCGCACCGGAACGAATGCCCCAGAACCGGTCGTAGCCGCTCTGCCGCGGGCCGAAATCGGGCGGCATGCCGAGATGCCATTTGCCGATCAGGCTCGTGCCGTAGCCGCGCCGCCGCAGCAGCGACGGCAGCGTCGGATGGTCCGACGGCAGGCCGATATCGGTCTTGCCGGCGAGCGGCTCCTCGAGGCCGAGCGGCAGGCGGTATTGATAACGGCCGGTGATCAGCGCCAGCCGCGTCGCCGAACACACAGCGGAGTTGGCGTAGGCCTGAGTGAAGCGGACGCCCCGCTCGGCGATCCGATCGATGTTCGGCGTCGAGAAATCGGGCCGGCCGCAGCACGAAAGATCGGCGTAACCGAGATCGTCGGCCAGGATGAAGACAATGTTCGGCGTCGGCATTGACTGTGATGGCATGTTCCTGTCTTTCGCTGGCGGGCGCGCGTCACGTCTCGCTGATCCCGGCGCGGTAGTGCCAGTGCAGCAGGCGACGCTCGACTTGGCGCAGGCCGAGGTTGACGGTCAGTCCGACGATCGCGATCGCGACGATGCCGGCAAGCCCGGCCGCGACCTGGAAGCTTTGCTGGCTGCGCTGGACAAAGGCGCCGATGCCGTTGGTCGAAAGCAGCATCTCGGCCGTGATCGTGACAAGCAGCGAGGCCGTCACCGCCAGCCGCAGCCCGGTGACGATGCCCGGCATCGCCGCCGGCAGATCGATCAGCGCCATCGACTCGATCCGCCTGAGGCGCAGCGAACGGCCGACGCGCTCCAGCATCGGCGGGGCCTGGCGCACGGTCTCGATCGTGTTGATGAGGCCGCCCGGAATCAGCGCGTAACAGATGACCGCGATTTTGGCCGTATCGCCAACCCCGGCGAACAGCATCGCGATCGGAATGATCGCCGGCGGCGGGATCGTGACGAGGAATTCGAGCATCGGATCGACGACCATCCCCAATGGCCGCAACCGGCCGCAGGCGATGCCGAACGGCACGATGACCAGCACCGACAAGCCGAACGCGGTGAAGGCGCGCCGCAACGTATTGCCCATCTCGCCGGCGATCGTGGCGAAATTCGCAACGATCGCCTGCGCCGTCTGCCAAGGCCCGGGAAACAGCACGGTGTCGTAGTGCCAGGCCGCCGCCTGCCAGACACCCAGCACGACCGCAATCGACAGCACCCCCCACAGGTTGATCGCGGGCAACGGCCTCATGCGGCCGCCTCCGCCGTCATCCGCACGTGCCAGCCGATCACCAGCCGCCGCAGGATCAGCACCATCTCGTTGAACGCCATGCCGTCGAGGCCGCACAGCAGGGTCAGCGCGAAAACGTCGGGGATGCGCAGCGCGAAGGCGCGCTCGAACAGCAGATAGCCGAGGCCGTCCTGTCCGGCGAACATGTCGGTCACGACCGAGACAAGCAGGCTGATCGCGGCGGCGATGCGGATGCCGATGAAGATCTGCGGCAGGGCGTTGGGCAACACCACCCGCGCGATCAGCGCTGGACGGCTGCAGCCGAACGCGCGGCCGGTGCGCAGCAGCACCTCGCTGGTGCCCGAGAACGCCGCCACGGTGTTGAAATAGACCGGCCACAGCGCGGCAAAAACAATCGTAAACAGGTAGAGCTTGAGGCCGAAGCCGATCGCGAACACCGAGATCGGAATGATCGCCGCCGGCGGCATCGGCCGCAGCAACTCGGTCCACGGCCGCAGCGCCTTCTGGAACGCCGGCACCAGCGCGCCGAGCGCGCCGAGCGCGATGCCGAGCGGTACGGTCAGCGCAAAACCGGCCAACGCACGCAGCACGGTCAGCGCCTCGGCGTGCATATCCTCGGGCGAACTGAACATCCCCGCCGCTGCCAGCGCAACGACGGCCGGAGAGGGAAGATAGGCTGTGGGGGCGACGCGCAGCCAGACGATGGCCTGCCAGACCGCAAGGATGACGCCGAGCGCCAGCAGGCGCCGCAGCCAGATCACCGCCCCGCCCGCTCCGTCACCGCGCCGCGCCGCTCGTTGCGGATCAGCGCCAGGACCTCGTGACGGGTCGCGAGAAATGCCGCGCTCTCGCGCGTCGCGATCTGGTCGCGCGGGCGCGGCAGATCGACCGCGATCTCGCGCACGACACGGGTCGGCCGGGCCGATAGCACGACGATGCGGTCACCCATATAGACCGCCTCCTCGACATCGTGGGTGACGAGAAGGCAGGTCTGGCCGTATCGCTCGGCAATGCCGAGCAGCAGATCCTGCATTTCGGCGCGCGTCTGCGCATCGACCGAGGCGAGCGGCTCATCGAGCAGCAGCAGTTGCGACCGCGACGCCAGCCCGCGGGCGATCGCGACGCGCTGCTGCATGCCGCCCGATACCTGCCAGGGATAATGCTTTTCGAACCCCTCCAGCCCGACCGCGGCGAGCAGCGCCATCGCCTGCCCGATCTTGTCCGCGGTGCGGCGGTTTCCGACCCGGCGCATGCCGAACAGCACATTGCCCAGATTGGTCTTCCACGGCAGCAGCGAGCGGCTGTAATCCTGGAACACGATCGCCACCCCGGCCGGCGTCCCGTCCCATACCGGCACGCCGGCGAAACGCACGCTGCCGGCATCGAGGCGCAGCAGGCCCGACAGCGCGAGCAGCAGAGTCGTCTTGCCGCAACCCGACGGGCCGACGACCGAAACGAACTCCCCCTCGCCGACGGCAAAGCCGATGTCGTCCAGGACCTGCAGGCCGGTCCTGCCGCCGAACCCCTTGCGCACCCCCTCGACCGCAAGCAGCGGCGCGCGGCTCGACGCGGGCCGGACCTCGTTCGCACAGGCGGCAGGGGCCGCAGCGGATGCCCCCATGTGTCGGCTCGCCTCGCTCAATACGGCAGCGTCTCGATCACCGAGTCGATCGGAAATGTTTTTGTCAGCATGCCGGTGTGGATCAAGGCTTCGTAGTTGGGCTGCACGGCGGCTTTCGTGACCGACAATTCGTGAAACCAGGTCGGGTCGGGAATGAGCGCGGCGAGTGCCGGTTTCATGCCGATCAGCTTCACCAGGAGATCGGTACGCAGCTGCGCGCTCGCCCGCACCTCTTTTGCGGCGCGCAGATAGGCGCGGCCGAACGCTAGCGCCACGGCGCGGTTCTTGGCGAGCCACCCCTCGGTGGCGAAATAGCAGGCCGCGGTAACCGGCGCGGCGTGGCTTTCGATCAACGTCCCCTTGTCGAGCATGACGGCGGCAATCGCCTTGTTGGCCATGATCAGCGCCTGCATCGGATAGATCGTGACCGCAACATCGGCATCGCCCAGCTGCAATGCCGCCGGCATCTGCGGGAATGGCACGACGATCGTTTTCACGTCGTCCCAGCCGACGCCGGCCCGCTGCAGGCGCTCGCGGATCGCCAGTTCGGTCGCGGTGCCGAAGGCGTTGATGACGACCGTCTTGCCCTTGACCTGGGAAAAGCTTGTGATGCCGGACTTGCCGGTCGCATCGATGAAGGTGCCGTAATGGTCTGGCGGACCTTCCTGGCCGGCGGTCATGAAGATCTTGACCGGAACGCCGTTGGCGCGCGCGAACATCGGCACCGCCGTCGCCGACCAGCCGATGTCGGCCTGGCCCGAAGCAACCGCGGCCACCGACGCGGCGCCGTCCGGCACCTTGACGATCTGCACGTCAAGCCCGGCCGCCGCAAAATATCCCTTGTCGATGCCGTAAAAGAGCGGCAGCACGTTGGCATTCTGGAAATTGGCGATCCGCAGCGTTGCGGTCCCCGCCGCCCCGGCGGTGCGCCCGCCGGCAACGAAGAATGCACCGGCCATCGCCATCGCCGCCGCGCGACGGGTCAATGCCGATGCACCCGGTTTCGCGGTCGGCTGCATAACTCCTCCCTGGACGCCTTGCCGCAGTACCCGCCGGCGCGGCCCCGAGGACCCCTTGTGCCGCCCCGCGTAACATACCTGCGCAAGCAGCGGAAGCTTCTATCGACGCGCGAAAAGCGCGCATCGCGCGCGGCCTCTGCCACGTTCGGTCACGCCGCCAGTTCGAGGATTTCGTGGACCTGCGCCGGGCCGGGGATCGGCCGCGGGTTTTTCGGCACCCATGGCGTCGCCATCGCCTGCGCGGCCATCCGCTCGAAATGTTCCGGTCCGATGCCGACCGCGGCAAGGCTGCGCGGCATGCCGAGGCCGGCGATGAAGTGGTCGAGCACATCGCCGGCATCCTCGCCGGGATGGCCCATTGCCGCTGCGACCAGCGCCTGGCGCGTCGCGTTCGCCGGCTTGTTCCAGCGCATGACGGCCGGCAGCATGATGCACGAGGTGTGGCCGTGCGGGATGTCGAACAGCGCGCCGAGCACATAGCCGATGCCGTGGCTGGCGCCCATCGGCACGCCGCCGGCAATCGCCGCCATCGACAGCCACGAGCCGAGCTGGCAGTCCAGCCGCGCCTCGATGTCGCCGGGATCGGCCTTGACCCGCGGCAGGCCGCGGGCGAGCAGCGCCAGGCCATGCAATGCCTGCGCATCGGCATAGGGGTTGGCCTCGTTCGAGCAGATGCCCTCGACGCAATGGTCGACGGCGCGAATGCCGGTCGACAGAAACAGCCATTCCGGCGTGTGCACGGTGATCGCCGGGTCGAGCATGACGGCCCGCGGCATGACCAGCGGATGACGCAACATTTCCTTCAATCGCCGGCGCTCGTCGGTGACGCCGGCGATGGCGCTGAATTCGCCGGCCGACAACGTCGTCGGCACCGTGATCTGACGCACGCCGGGCGGCTTCAGCGACGGCGGCGGGCCGGCCGTGCCGTCAGCGCCGGCGACGGCGCGGCAGAGGTCGAGGTCGTCGATCGTCGCGATGTCGTTGGCGAGGCACAGCTGCACCGCCTTTGCGCCATCGGTGATCGAGCCGCCACCGACCGTCGCAATCAGGTCGGCCTTGGCGTCACGCGCCATCGCCGCCGCAGCGATGACGGCGTGCCGCGGCGTATGCGGCGGCATGTGGTCGAACAAGCCGGCGCAGCGGTTGCCGAGCGCACCGCGCACGTCGGCGATCGCGCCGGTCGTGCGGTGGAGCGTGCCGCTGACCATCAGGAACACGCGCTCGGCGCCGAGCCGCCGCGCCTCGTCCGAGATGCACTCGGCGGCCGGCCGCCCCCAGGTCACCGCCTCCATCGCGCCAAAGACGACGCGCCCCGATTGCGGCATGGCCGAGCCTCCCTGCTGTCGTGTAGCATGATCCTAGCAAAAGCACCGGCCGGGTGTGGCAATGTCGATCACCTCCGAAGAATATCTTGCCCGCGTCCGCGCGCTGTTGCCGGCGGTCAAGGAGCGCGTCGCCCGCGCCGAGCAGCTGCGCCGGTTGCCGGAGGAGACCTTTGCCGATTTCCAGGGAGCCGGGCTGTTCCGCGCGATCCAGCCGAAGCGCTGGCAGGGCTATGAGCTCGACCCGGCAACATTCTTCCAGGCGATCGTCGAGACGAGCGCGGTGTGCGCCTCGACCGGCTGGATCCTGGGCGTTGTCGGCGTGCACAATTGGCACCTGGCGCTGTTTCCGCCGCAGGCGCAAGAAGACGTGTGGGGCGCAGATACCGGCGTCCAGGTGTCGACGTCGTTGGCGCCGACCGGCACCGTCGAGCGCAGCCCCGGCGGGTTTCGCGTCAGCGGCCGCTGGTCGTTTTCGAGCGGCTGCGATTATTGCCAATGGGTGGCGTTGGGCGGCGTCGCGCCGCCGGAGCAGGATGGCGCCCCGCCCGACGCCCGCGTCTTCCTGCTGCCGCGGCGCGATTACCGGATCGACGACAACTGGCAGGTCGTCGGGTTGTGCGGCACCGGCAGCAAGGACATCGTCGTCGATGGCGCATTCGTGCCGGAATACCGCACGCACTCCTATCTCGATGCGTTCCGTTTGACCAATCCCGGCGCCGCATTGAACGACGGGCCGCTGTACCGCATCCCGTTCGGCGCGATGTTCCCCAATTCGATCGCCTCCCCCGCAATCGGTGTCGCGATGGGAGCGCTGGCGGCGTTCCGGGAGCAGGCGGCGGCGCGGGTCAATCTGCGCGACAACTCGAAGCTCGCCGAGGATCCGATCATGCAGCTGCGGCTGGCGGAATCGGCCGCCGAGATCGACGGCGCCTACAACCGCATCCTCGGCAATTTCACCGAAATGTACCGCCTCGCCTGCGCCGGCGCCGAAATCCCGCTGGAGCGGCGGGCGCGCTACCGCTGGGATTTCGGCAAGGCGGTCGATTGGAGCCTGCGCGCCGTCGATCGGCTGATGGAAGCCTCGGGCGGCCGCGGCATTTTTCTTACCAATCCGATCCAGCGCGCCTGGCGCGACGTGCATGCGATCCGGGCGCATGCCGGCAACAACCCGGAACGCGCCGCCGCCGTGTTCGGCCGCTCCGAATTCGGCCTGCCGCCGACCGACATGCGGTTTTAGGCCAAGGGAGAACGCGATGGTCGAGATCACGTCGCTCGTGCATTTCAGCATCCCGGTCAGCGATGTCGCCAGGAGCACGAAATTCTATACCGACATCGTCGGCTGCCGGCATTTACAGACGGTCGGCGGCGGCCGCATGGCGTTTCTCGACGCCGCCGGCACCTGCGTTATCCTCGTCGAGCGCGAGCCGCCGATCAATCCGCGCGCCGAAGACCATGGCGGCGTCCACCACTCGTTCGGCGTCGCCGACTACAGGGCAGCGCTCGACCATCTGCGCGCGCGCGGGGTCGCGATCACGTTCGAAGAGGACCGCCAGGGCGGCGTCGTCAACGGCCCGCGCGCCTATTTTCACGACCCCGACGGCACGGTCCTCGAATTCATCGACCTGACGAGTTACATGGGCGCGCAATAGCAATGGGGGGAGGAATTCCATGGCGACGAAGCCCTATGTGATCGCGCTCGAAGAGCACTACCAGGACGCCGAGGTGAAGGCGCTCTCGGGCGGCCCCGGCGCCGGCCGCGACATTGTCGAGCGGCTCGACGATCTGGGCGCGCTGCGTTTGCGCGAAATGGATGAGGCCGGCATCGACCTGCAAGTCTTGTCGCACTCGATCCCCGGCCTGCAGGCGGTCGATGCCGAAACCGGGCCGCCCTTGGCGCGCCGCGTCAACGACCGGCTGCACGAGGCCGTGCAGCGTCATCCCGACCGCTTCGCGGCCTTCGCCGTATTGCCGACGGCCGACCCGCGCGCCGCGGCCGACGAATTGGAGCGCGCGGTTACCAAGCTCGGCTTCAAGGGCGCCATGGTCAACGGCATGACCGGCGGCGTCTTCCATGACGACAGGCGCTTCTGGCCGATCTGGGAGCGCGCTGCCCGGCTCGGCGTGCCGATCTATATCCACCCCGCATTGCCGCACAAAGCGGTCATCGACGTCTATTACAAGGATTACGCCGAGGCCCATCCCGGCCTGCTGCGCGCCGCCTGGGGCTTTACCGTCGAGACCGCGACGCAGGGCTTGCGCTTTGTGCTGTCCGGCATCTTCGACGCCCACCCCGACCTCAAAATCATCCTCGGGCACATGGGCGAGGGGCTGCCGTTTCTGCTCTGGCGCATCAGCCACGGGCTGCGCGGCAGCATGAAGGAGAAGACGTTCCGCGACATCTTCTGCGAACATTTCTGGATCACGACGAGCGGCTTCTTCTCCGACCAGGCGCTTTTGTGCTGCATGAGCGAGATGGGGATCGACCGCATCCTGTTTTCGGTCGACTACCCGTTTGCCGAGAACCCGCCCGGCACCGAATGGCTGAAAACGCTGCCGCTGGGCCCGGAGGACACCGAGAAACTATGCCACGGCAACGCTCGCCGGCTGTTGAAGCTGTGACGGCCTACGATCGCGACAACGTTTTCGCCCGCATTCTGCGCGGCGAGTTGCCGTGCGCGAAAGTGTACGAGGACGAGCATGTGCTGGCGTTCCGCGACATCCATCCGCAGGCGCCGGTGCATGTAATTCTGATCCCGAAGGGCGAATACGTGTCGGCCGACGATTTTGCCGCGACGGCGTCGGAGGCCGAGCAGGCCGCCTTTATGCGCGCGATCGGCACGATCGCGCGGCAGGAAGGCGTCGCCGACGGCGGCTACCGCATTCTCGCCAATCACGGCGCCGCGGCGCACCAGGAGGTGCCGCATTTCCATCTGCATATTTTCGGCGGCCGCGATCTCGGCCCGATGCTGCGCCGCCCGCGCTAAAAAGCGGCCGCGTGGCGCTGCCGTCGCACAGCAGCGCCACGAAATGCTCGGGCGTCACATCATCGCCGGGCAACGCCAACGGCAGGA
>DATJSO010000067.1:0-8543 GCA_035504075.1 Allostellaceae bacterium
CTGCCGGCATCGGGGTCTTCCCGGCGCCGACCGCCTCGCACAGCATTTCCAGGGCCGCTATCGGGTCCTCCTCCGGCCGGGCAAGCACGTGGCCCTGGCAATCCTCGGGGTAGAGCTTGCTCGGCTTGCCGGGATAGGCAAAGAACGCGACCGGCATCTTCGACCCGACGAGGATGATGTGCTTGACGCCGGAGAGCACGCGCAGCGCCTGATCGACGACATAGGGGATGCGCTCGACCGAGACGCGGCCGCGGCCGCGCTGCGTGCGGGCGTTCGATCCCTGCGCAATGAGCCGCGCGCCGGTCTTTGCGGCGATCCTGCCGGCGAGCGCCAGGCCCTCTTCGCGCACGGCGCGGCCGGTCAACAGGATCAAGCTCGGCTCGCCCGAGCGCAAGACGCGCGCCGCCGCTTCGACCGCCTCGGGCGCGGGCCGCGCCGGCTGGGCCGGCGGCGCCACGTTGGCCGGCCCCGAACCCTCATTCCACGCCGTGTCGGCCGGCAGGATCAGCGTCGCGATCTTGCCGGGGGGCTGGCATGCCGCCTGGATCGCCAGCGCGCCGTCGGCGGCGATCCCTCTGGCGTCGGGCGAAGTCTTGACCCAATGCGACAACGGCCGCGCCAGGCCCTCGATGTCGGAGGTCAAGGGCGCATCGTATTGCCGGTGGTAGGTCGCATGATCGCCGACGATATTGACCATGCCGCTCATCGCCTTGTTGGCGTTGTGGATATTGGCGAGGCCGTTGCTGAGGCCCGGCCCGAGATGCAGCAGCGTCGCGGCCGGCTTGTCGGCCATCCGGTAGTAGCCGTCGGCGGCACCGGTCACGACACCCTCGAACAGGCCCAACACACAGCGCATGCCGTCGACGCGGTCAAGCGCCGCGACGAAATGCATCTCCGACGTGCCGGGGTTTGTGAAGCACACGTCGACCCCGCCGCCGACCAACGTGCGCACCAGGCTTTCCGCCCCGTTCATCTGCTGCCTCCGCGACTCGTCCGGGCGCATCCTGCCGGGCGGCGCGGTGCGGAGCAAGCGCGGGGCGTTCGGCAGATGGTTTGGGCAAGGAAAACCCCGGCCGGGGGGAGGCCGGGGTTTCTTGCTCCCGCTCCGATCGGGAACGGGAATGACACCGTCGAGGTGGGGGAAACAGACGGTGATGATCTATGATGCGGCGAATCGCGCTGCAGTGCAATAGAGGATTTCCGGTTTAACCATTTCTGCGATGGCGCGCACCGCCGGCGGGCGGGTCGCTCGCGGCGACGCCGCGGTTTCTGCCTGCCTCGGCCGCCAACCTGGTGCACAATGAGCGGATGCGCGATCCCGCCACGAATTCCGGCTGTCTGTGATGAACGATGCGCCGCACCCGGCCCTGCTGCCGGCCGGGCTCTATGATTTGTTGCCGCCCGAGGCCGAGATCGAGGCCGAGGTCACCGGCCGCCTGATGGGCGTTCTGGCGGCGCACGGCTACGAGCGGGTGAAGCCGCCGCTCGTCGAATTCGAGGACACGCTGTTTGCCGGCGCCGGTGCGGCGATGGCGAGCGATACGTTCCGCACGATGGACCCGGTGTCGCACCGGATGATCGGTGTGCGGGCCGATATGACGCCGCAGGTCGCGCGCATTGCGGCGACCAGGCTGTCGCATAAGCCGCGGCCGCTGCGCCTCAGTTATGCCGGGCAGGTGTTGCGCGTCGCGGGATCGCAGATGCGGCGGGAGCGGCAGGTCGGGCAGGCCGGCGCGGAATTGATCGGCGCCGGCGGGCCGGCGGCCGATGTCGAGGCGATTGCGATCGCCGGCGAGGCGCTCGCGGCGGTCGGCGTGCCGCACCTGTCGGTCGATCTGACCCTGCCGACACTGGTGCCGGCGATCGTCGCGGCGTACGGCATAGACGGCGAGCGGGCGGCGGCGCTGCGCGCCGCGCTCGACCACAAGGACGCCGCGGCGGTGACGCATCTGGCCGGCGAAGCGGGGGCGCAACTGGCGCAGTTGGTGGCGGCTGCCGGTGCCGCGGCCGCGGCGCGCGCCGCGCTCGACCGGCTCGACTTGCCGGAGCGGGCGCGGCAGGAGCGCGCTCGGCTCGGCGCCGTGCTCGACGGGCTGGCGGCGGTGATGCCGGCAATGAAAGTGACGGTCGATCCGGTCGAGAACCGCGGCTTCGAATACCATACGGGCATCAGCTTCACGTTTTTCGCGCGCGCCGAGCCGGCACACGGGCCGCTCGGCGAACTGGGGCGTGGCGGCCGCTACGAAGCGGGCGGTCCCGCCGCGCCGGAACCGGCGACCGGCTTCACGCTTTATACCGACGCGATCCTGCGCACGTTGCCGCCGTCGCCGCTGCGCCGCCGCCTGCTCCTGCCGCCTGATGCGCCGCGCGCCCGCGCCGCCGTGCTGCGAGCCGAGGGCTGGACCACCGTCGCGGCGCTGTTGCCGGCCGGCGACTGGCGGGACGAGGCGCGCCGGCTCGGCTGCGGCTGGGTATTGCAGGACGGCGAGCCGCTGCCGGTCGGCGGCGGATGTTAGCGGGCGGGAGTCGGGCATGGCCAATGTTGCGGTCGTCGGCGCGCAGTGGGGCGATGAAGGAAAGGGCAAGATCGTCGATTGGCTGTCGGAGCGCGCCGATGTCGTCGTGCGTTTCCAGGGCGGCCACAATGCCGGCCACACCCTCGTCGTCGGCAATGTCGAATACAAGCTGAGCCTGTTGCCGTCCGGGGTCGTACGGCCGGGTAAGGTGTCGATGATCGGCAACGGCGTCGTCGTTGATCCCTGGGCGCTCGTCGCCGAGATCGAGGCGATGCGCGCAAAAGGGCTGGCGGTCTCGCCCGACAACCTGAAGCTTGCCGACAACGCCGCGCTGATCGTGCCGTCGCACGGGCTGCTCGACCGCGCCCGTGAGGAGCGCCGCGGCGACCGGAAGCTCGGCACGACCGGGCGCGGTATCGGCCCAGCCTACGAGGACAAGGTCGGGCGGCGCGCGGTCCGCGTCTGCGACCTTGCCGACCCGCAGGCGCTGGAAGACCGCATCGACGATCTGCTGCTCAACCACAATGCGTTGCTGCGCGGCCTCGGCGCGGCGGAATGCGACCGCGCCGATCTGCTCGCGCGGCTGCGCGCGGTGGGGCGGCAGGTGCTGCCTTACGCGGCGCCGGTGTGGCGACTGCTCGACGAGGCGCGGCGCGCCGGCCGTCGCATCCTGTTCGAGGGCGCGCAGGGCGTCATGCTCGACGTCGATCACGGCACCTATCCCTACGTCACGTCGTCGAATACCGTGGCCGGCCAGGCGGCGGCCGGCTCCGGTATGGCGCCCGGCGCGATCGGCTTTGTGCTCGGTATCACGAAGGCCTACACGACGAGGGTCGGCGCCGGCCCGTTCCCGACCGAACTGCACGACGCTACCGGCCAGACCCTGGGCGACCGCGGCCGCGAGTTCGGCACCGTTACCGGACGGCGTCGGCGCTGCGGCTGGTTTGACGCAGTCGCGGTGCGCCAGGCTGTCCGCACCGCCGGCATCGACGGCATCGCGTTGACTAAGCTCGACGTGCTCGACGGCTTTCCGGAGATCAAGATCTGCACCGCCTATCGGCTCGGCGAGCGGACTTATGATTACGTGCCGGCGGGCGCGTCGGCTCAAGCGGCGATCGCGCCGGTCTACGAAGTGGCCGAGGGCTGGCGTGAATCAACGCGTGGCGCGCGCTCGTGGGCGCAATTGCCGGCCACCGCGATCAAATACATCCGCCGGCTCGAAGAATTGATCGGCGCCCCGGTGGCAATGCTGTCGACCAGCCCCGAACGCGACGACACGGTGCTGGTGCGCGACCCGTTTGCCGATTGAACCTTGCGATTGAACCTGCGGGGGCGGAGTGGGTCGCGGGGACGGCTCACAGCGCGCGGGCGATGACCTCCTTCATGATTTCGTTTGAGCCGCCATAGATGCGAGCGATCCGCGCGTCGGCATACATGCGGGCGATCGTGAACTCGGTCATGTAGCCGTAGCCGCCGTGCAGCTGCAGCAATTCGTCGATGACGCGGCCCTCCGCTTCCGAGGCCCACAATTTCGCCATCGCCGCGGTCGCCGCGTCGAGCCGGCCGGCCAGCAGGTCTTCGACGCAGCGGTCGATGAAGGCGCGCCCGGCCATGATCTGCGTCGCGACCTCGGCGAGCTTGAAGCGGGTATTCTGAAAATCGGCGATCGCCCGGCCGAAGGCCTGCCGCTGGCGTACATAGTCGAGCGTCGCCTCATAGGCGCCTTCCATCGCCGCCAGCGCGCCGACTCCGATCATCAGCCGCTCGTACGGCAGATCGTCCATAAGCTGCGCGAAACCCCGGCCCTCGGCGCCGCCCAGAAGATTGTCGGCCGGCACGCGCACGTCGTCGAAAAACAATTCGGCGGTGTCCTGCGCCTTGCGGCCGATCTTGTCGAGCAGGCGACCGACGCGGAAACCGGGACAATTCTTCGTCTCGACCAGCATCAGCGAGATGCCGCGGGCGCGCTCAGCGGGATCGGTCTTGCAGACGACGACGATCAGGCCGGCGAGGTAGCCGTTCGAGATGAAAGTCTTGGCGCCGTTCAGCACCCATTCCTCATTGCCGCGCCGCTCGGCACGCGTGCGGATCGCCTGCAGGTCGGAGCCGGCGCCGGGTTCGGTCATCGCGATTGCGCCGATCAATTCGCCCGTCGCGAGAAGCGGCAGAAAACGGCGCTTCTGGTCATCGGTGCCGTGGTTCAGCAGATAGTGCGCGGCGATCGAATGAACCCCGATGCTCATGCCGCTGAGCGCGCGGCGCGCCATCTCCTCGTGCAATACCGCCTCATGGCGGAAATCGCCGCCGCCACCTCCCCATTCCTCCGGGATATCGACGCACAGAAAGCCGAGTTCGCCCGCCCGTCGCCATAATTCATGGCCGACATGGCCGCGCTCGCGCGCTTCCGCGTCGCCCGGCGCCATCTCCGTCTCCACAAAGCGCACCCAGTTGTCGCGAAACCTTTCGACCTCTTCGCCGCGCCACGAGCGCTTGAATTGAACGGGCATCGTCAACCCTCAGCGCGGCGCCATGCGGATCGCGCCGTCGAGCCGCACGCTCTCGCCGTTCATGTAGCCGCTCGTGATCATCAGTTCGGCGAGCGCGGCGTATTCGTCGGGTTGCCCGAGGCGTTTCGGAAACGGCACCGAGGCGGCGAGGCTGTCCTTGACGCGCTGCGGCGCGCGCGCCAGGAGCGGCGTGTCGAAAATGCCGGGCAGGATCGTGTTGCAGCGGATGCCGGCATCCATCAGGTCGCGCGCGACGACCAGCGTCAGGCCGACGATGCCGGCCTTCGACGCGGTATAGCCGGCCTGGCCGATCTGACCGTCCTGCGCCGCGACGGAGGCGGTGTTGACGATCGCGCCGCGCTCGCCGTCGTCGAACGGTGTCAGCGTCAGCATGCCGGCCGCCGATTTGGCGATGCAGCGATAGGTGCCGATCAGATTGACCTGGATGATGCGCTCGAAGTTGGCGAGCGGATAATGGCGGATTTCGCCGGTCTCGCGGTCGCGGCTGGCGGTGCGGGCAGCGCCGCCGCCGACGCCGGCGCAATTGACCAGGATGCGCTCCTGGCCGATCGCGGCGCGCGACCGGGCGAACGCCGCATCGACCCCGCTGTCAGACGTTACGTCCACCTGACAGAAGACGCCGCCGATCTCGGCCGCGAGCGCCTCGCCGAGTTCCTGCTGGACATCGAACAGCGCGACCTTGACGCCATGCGCCGTAAGGCGGCGCGCGGTCGCCGCACCGAGGCCCGAAGCGCCGCCGGTGACGACCGCCGCGATCGAGAAAGAAAGCTGCATCGCAAAATCTCTCCTTCCGTCCGCGCCTATTCTAGCCGGGCACACCCGCGCTCGGCCATCCCGCAGCGAAAAAATCGCCGCGGCCGGAACTCCGGCCGTATTACGGCGTTGTTGCTTGCCGCGACCGTATCCGTGCGCAGGCGCCGACTGGACGGGGGAGATCGGCACCTGCTCGGCGAGGAAGGTTGCGCTGCCCGGCAAAGTCTGGGGCGAGGCTAGGTCGGTGTCGCGCAGGGTATTGTCTTTGCCCATGAAACCTGCTGTTCTATGTAAGACTTAGACGCACCTTCGCCTCGCAACAACGCTGCCGCCATAGCTGCGGCGGTGTCGCGGCGTCCGTTTGCGCCGTCCGCCGGCGCCTCATAGGAGCGATGCATGGATACGCCGGCTGACGGTCTGGTTGAGCTTGCCGGCGAGGCCGCGCTACCGCCGCCGATTGTCGATGCCGCGATGGCGGCGCATTCGGGCAACGGCCATGCCGACGCAGCCACGGACGGCTTTGATCTGCACCGGCTGCTGCACGCCTTGCAGGCGGTGCGCGTCGGCGACTTCTCGGTGCGACTGCCCGGCGACGGCACCGGCATCGCCGGCAAGATCGCGGACAGCTTCAACGAGATCGTCGCCGCCAACGAGCGCATGGCGCAGCAATTGGAGCATGTCGGCCAGCGTGTCGGCCGCGAAGGCAAGACCCGCCAGCGTGTCAAGTTCGCATTGTCGAGCGGCGCCTGGGCCGACATGGAGAATACGGTCAATACGCTGATCGACGATCTGCTGTGGCCGACCACGGCGGTGACGCACGCGATCACTGCGGTGGCGCGCGGCGATTTGTTGCAAACAGTTCGTCTTGATGTCGATGGCCGGCCGCTGCAGGGCGAATTCCTGCGCCTCGCGACAATCGTCAATACGATGATCGAACAGCTTTCGGTGTTCACGTCGGAGGTGACGCGCGTCGCCCGTGAGGTCGGAACGGACGGCAAGCTGGGCGGCCAGGCGCAGGTCCGCGAAGTCACCGGCGTGTGGCGCGACCTGACCGAAAGCGTCAACTCGATGGCGTCCAATCTGACGGCGCAGGTGCGCAACATCGCCGACGTGACTATCGCCGTCGCCAACGGCGATCTGTCGAAGAAAATCACCGTCGATGTGCGCGGCGAGATATTGCAGCTGAAGGAAGCGATCAACACGATGGTCGACCAGCTGCGCTCGTTTGCGTCCGAAGTGACGCGCGTTGCCCGCGAAGTCGGCACCGAAGGCAAGCTTAGTGGCCAAGCGATCGTCCCCGGCGTCGCCGGCACGTGGAAGGACCTGACCGACTCCGTCAACGCGATGGCCGGCAACCTGACGGCGCAGGTGCGCAACATCGCAGAGGTGACGACCGCCGTCGCCCGCGGCGACCTGTCGCGCAAGATCACGGTCGATGTCTCGGGCGAAATCCTCGAACTGAAGAACACGATCAACACGATGGTCGATCAGCTCAACGCCTTTGCTTCGGAGGTGACGCGCGTCGCCCGCGAGGTCGGCACCGAAGGCCGATTGGGCGGGCAGGCCCAGGTGCCGGGCGTTGCCGGCACCTGGAAGGACCTGACCGACAACGTCAATTCGATGGCGTCGAACCTGACGGCGCAGGTCCGCAACATCGCCGAGGTCGCGACCGCGATCGCCGGCGGCGACCTGTCAAAGAAAATTACCGTCAATGTGTCGGGCGAAATCCTGCAGCTGAAGGAGACCATCAACACGATGGTCGACCAGCTTAACGCCTTCGCCTCGGAAGTGACGCGCGTCGCCCGCGAGGTCGGCACCGAAGGCAAGCTCGGCGGTCAGGCCAATGTGCTGGGCGTCGCCGGCACCTGGAAGGACCTGACCGACAACGTCAATTCGATGGCCTCTAACCTGACCAACCAGGTGCGCAACATCGCGGCCGTCTCGACCGCGATCGCCAATGGTGACTTGTCGAAAAAGATCACGGTCGATGTCGCGGGCGAGATTCTCGAGTTGAAAGATACGATCAACACGATGGTCGATCAGCTTAACGCCTTTGCCTCGGAAGTGACGCGCGTCGCCCGCGAGGTCGGCACCGAGGGCAAGCTCGGCGGCCAAGCCGAGGTGAAGGGCGTCGCCGGCACCTGGAAGGATTTGACCGACTCGGTCAACTCGATGGCCTCCAACCTGACGAACCAGGTGCGCAATATCGCCGAGGTCACGACCGCGGTGGCGCAGGGCGATCTGTCGAAAAAGATCACCGTCAACGTGTCGGGCGAGATCCTGCAGTTGAAGGAGACCATCAACACGATGGTCGATCAGCTCAACGCGTTCGCCGGCGATGTGACGCGCGTCGCCCGCGAGGTCGGCACCGAAGGTCGGCTCGGCGGCCAGGCGCAGGTGCCGGGCGTCGCCGGCACCTGGAAGGATTTGACCGACTCGGTCAACTCGATGGCGTCGAACCTGACCGGCCAGGTGCGCAACATCACCGAGGTCGCGACGGCCATTGCCAATGGCGATCTGTCGAAAAAAATCACCGTCGATGTGCGCGGCGAAATCCTGCGCCTCAAGGAAACACTGAACACGATGGTCGACCAGCTGAACCGCTTTGCCGGCGAGGTGACGCGCGTCGCCCGCGAGGTCGGCACCGAAGGGCGGCTCGGCGGCCAGGCGCAGGTGCCGGGCGTTGCCGGCACCTGGAAGGATTTGACCGACTCGGTCAATGCGATGTGCGGCAATTTGACGGATC
>DATJSO010000068.1:0-53710 GCA_035504075.1 Allostellaceae bacterium
CGCATGACGCGGTCGATGTCGCGGTCGTACCACATGTTGATCGCGCCCGATGCGCCGGCGCCGACCGCGATGCACATCACCGCGACCGCCGCCAGCACCGGGTTGAGCCGGCCGGGCGCGACGACGAGCCCGACAAACCCCGTGAACACGACCAGTGACATCACTCGCGGCTTGAGGATCTGCACATAGTCGCCGACTGCCGCGCCGGCATAGGAGAGACTCGTCGCGGGCAGTTCGCTCACGTCAGCTGTCCGTCCGGCCGTTCATCATTGCCCGCCGCCGGCATGGGTCAGTGCGCCGGCGCCGGCGCGATGATCGGCGGCTCGTCGTAGGAGTGGAACGGCGGCGGCGAGGACAGCGACCATTCGAGCGTCGTCGCGCCCTCGCCCCAGTAATTGGCGCCGACGCGCTTGCCGGCAAAGAGCGTGTGAAACACGATGAAGATGAAGAACAGCGTCGATCCGTAGGAGATGAAGGCGCCGATCGACGCGACGAAATTCCACCCGGCAAACGCATCCGGGTAGACCGGGATGCGGCGCGGCATACCGGCGAGCCCGAGGAAATGCATCGGGAAAAAGGTCAGGTTGACGCCGATGAATGTCGTCCAGAAATGGATCTTACCGAACGTCTCGTTGTATTGCCGCCCCGACATCTTGCCGATCCAGTAATAGAACCCGGCATAGAGCGAAAACACCGCCCCCAGGGACAGCACGTAATGGAAATGGGCGACGACGTAATAAGTGTTGTGCAAGGCGAAATCGACGCCGGAATTGGCCAGCACGACGCCGGTCACGCCGCCGACCGTAAACAGAAAGATGAAGCCGATGGCCCATAGCATCGGCGTCTTGAACTCCAGGGAGCCGCCCCACATCGTGGCAATCCACGAGAAGATTTTAACGCCGGTCGGCACCGCGATGACCATTGTCGCGGCGGTGAAATAGGCGCGCGTATCGACCGAAATGCCGGTCGTGAACATGTGGTGCGCCCACACGACAAAGCCGATGCCGCCGATCGCGACCATCGCATAGGCCATGCCGAGATAGCCGAATACCGGCTTTTTGGAGAAGGTTGCGACGACTTGCGAGACCATGCCGAAGCCGGGCAGGATCATGATGTAGACTTCCGGGTGCCCGAAGAACCAGAACAGATGCAGGAACAGAAGCGGGTCGCCGCCGCCCGCCGGGTTGAAGAACGAGGTGCCGAAATTGCGGTCGGTCAACAGCATCGTGATGGCGCCGGCCAATACCGGCAACGCGAGCAGCAGCAGGAAGGCGGTCACCAGCATCGACCACACGAAAAGCGGCATGCGGTGCAGCGTCATGCCCGGCGCCCGCATGTTGAAGATAGTCGTGATGAAATTGATCGAACTCATGATCGATGAGGCGCCGGCGAGGTGCAGCGCAAAGATCAGCATGTCGACTGCCGGCCCCGGATGGCCGCCCGGCCCCGCCGCCGACAGCGGCGGATACAGCGTCCAGCCGACGCCGGCACCGGCGCCGTTCACCCCGTCGCCGGCGCCGAACTGCGTCGACAGCACGAGCAGCAGAAACGCCGGGACCAGCAGCCAGAAGCTGACGTTGTTCATGCGCGGAAAGGCCATGTCCGGCGCGCCGATCATCAACGGCACGAACCAGTTGCCGAAGCCGCCGAACGTCGCCGGCATGACGACGAAAAACACCATCATCAGGCCGTGCGCGGTGATGATCACGTTGTAGATTTGATCATCCTTGATCAGCGTATTGTCCGGATACATCAGCTGCGCGCGCATGATGACCGACAGCGCGCCGGCGATGAGTGCGGCAAAAATCGCGAAGCACAGATACAGCGTGCCGATGTCCTTGTGGTTGGTCGAGGCCAGCCAGCGGACGAAGAAGCCCGGCCGATGACCGTGCGCCGCGTGCTCCGCCCCGGCAGTCGTGTCGTGGTAAGCCATCGCGAGACCTCTTCTCCGTCAGTTGCCGGCCAGCGCCAACCCCGTCGGCGCAGCGGTGCGCCGCCGTGCCGCGGCAATCAGCATCGCCCCCGGTTGCGGGCTGTCGCTGGCGGGCGCGTCGGCCGCATATTGCTTCTTGGCCAATTGCAGCCATTTCGCGAAATCGGGCTTCGACAGCGCCACGACCTCGATCGTCATGTGCGAGTGGTTGATGCCGCAGATCTGGTTGCACTCGCCGTAGAACGTGCCCGGGTGCAGGACATTGAACCAGGCGTGGTTTTCCCGCCCGATGATCGCATATTCCTGCACGCCGAATGACGGCACATACCAGCTGTGGATCACGTCGGTGCTGGTCACCAGCACGCGGACGTTGGTGCCGGCCGGCACGACGAGCGGGTTGTCGACTGTCAGCAGTCGCGGTTGTCCCGGTTTCAAGTCCTTGTCCGGAACGCTGTTGCTGTCGAACGAGATCTTCTCTTTCGGATAGTTATAAGACCAGTACCACTGGTGCCCGGTCACGTTGATCGTCATCGAATCCGGCGGCACCCGGTCCATGTAATACATCAGCTTGAAAGACGGGATCGCGATCGCGACGAGGATCAGGACGGGGATGACGGTCCACAGAATCTCGACGACCGCGTTGTGCGACGTCTTTGTCGGCACCGGATTGCGGCTGTGATGGAAACGGACGATCACATACAGCAACAGCCCCATCACGAAGATCGTGATCAGAAAGATGATGACGAGGAGTTCGTCATGAAACGCCTGCAGGTGCTGGTCGACCGGCGTCGCCGGCGCCTGCATGCCGAGTTCCCAGTCATGCGGCTGCTCGGCCCACCCGGCAGGCATCAGCGCCAGCAGGCCGCCGAACCCCGATGCCAGCGTGCCCAGGACGCGCAGTGCCGTGCGCGGCGTCGTCGATCTCGTCACACCCGCCATGTCCTCGCAATCCCCTTGGGCGGGCAGCGCAGTCCGCCCGCGCCCCAATTTTCGCAACCTGCCCAACCGGCCGCAACGGCTGCGCCATGTCGCGGTCGCGGCCGCCCGCGCAACCGTTGCGACCCTACACCAAAGCCGCGACGGGCGACAACTCGGGGGCGTCTTTCAGCCGCGCCGACACTTTGCGGCAAGCCGTCGCAGCGCGCGGCGGCGACTGCCCTTTGCGGCGGCGGCGGCGCGACCATATAGCCTTGGCGATCGCCCGCATCCGGAGCCGCCGATGACCAATCTCGCGCTGACCAATGAGTTGTTCTTCGACCATACCGGCCTCGACGCGGGCCGGGTCGAGGGGATCGTCGGCGAAGCGCTCGCCGGCATGGATGACGGCGAACTCTTTCTCGAATACAGCCAGTCCGAAAGCGTCGCGCTCGACGACGGCCGCATCAAGAGCGCCTCGTTCGACACGACGCAGGGGTTCGGGCTGCGCGCTGTCGCCGGCGAGGCGGCCGGCTATGCGCACGCCTCCGAGCTTTCCGAACCGGCGCTGCGGCGCGCCGCTGCCGCAGTGCGGGCCGTCGCGTCGGGGCACCACGGCGCGTTTGCCGACCCGCCGCCCGGCACCAACCGCGCCCTCTACACCGAAAACAACCCGCTGGGTGTCGTCGATCTCGCGGCAAAAACGCGGCTTCTCGCGGAAATCGACGCCTATGCCCGCGCTAGGGACCCGCGCGTGCGGCAGGTCATGGCCTCGCTCAGCGGCGTCTGGCAGGCAGTGCAGATCATCCGACCCGATCGAGGCAAGCTGGGCGGCCGCCGCGCCGCCGACATCCGGCCGCTCGTGCGGCTCAACGTATCGATCGTCGTCGGCGAGGGCGACCGCATGGAAACGGGGTCGCACGGCGCCGGTGGCCGCGTCACGTATGAATATTACCTCGATCCGGCGCACTGGAAGGCGCAGGTCGATGAGGCGCTGCGGCAGGCGCTGGCAAATCTCGGCTCGGTGTCGGCGCCGGCCGGCGAGATGACCGTCGTGCTGGGGCCGGGCTGGCCCGGCGTCATGCTGCACGAGGCCGTCGGGCACGGTCTCGAGGGCGATTTCAATCGCAAGCAGACCTCGACGTTCTCCGGCATGATCGGGCAACAGGTCGCGGCGAAAGGCGTCACCGTCGTCGATGACGGCACGCTGCCCGACCGGCGCGGCTCCCTGACGATCGACGACGAAGGCACGCCGTCGGGCTACAACGTCTTGATCGAGGACGGCATCCTCAAAGGCTACATGCAGGACCGCATGAACGCCCGGCTGATGGGGATGCAGCCGACCGGCAACGGCCGCCGCGAGAGCTTTGCGCACGCGCCGATGCCGCGCATGACCAACACTTACATGCTGAACGGCCCGCACGACCCGCAGGAGATCATCGCTTCGGTCAAGAAGGGGCTCTACGCCGTCAATTTCGGCGGCGGCAGTGTCGACATCACGTCCGGTAAGTTCGTTTTTTCTGCATCAGAAGCCTACCTGATCGAGGACGGCAAGGTCGGGCCGGCTGTCAAGGGCGCGACGCTGATCGGCAACGGCCCCGACGCGATGACCAAGGTCACGATGATCGGCAACGATCTGAAGCTCGACGACGGCGTCGGCACCTGCGGCAAGGACGGTCAGGGCGTGCCGGTCGGCGTCGGCCAGCCGACGCTGCGCTTGGACGGCATCACGGTCGGCGGCACAGCCGGTCCCGGCTGAACGTCGGTCGCCGCGCCGCCTGCGTTACCGGCGCGACTGCCCGAGCGAGACCGGCGAGCCGCCTGCCGGCATCGCGTACGATCAGTCAGGGCGAGGCATGACAGCCGGCCGGGATCGGCGTGAGCGCACTCCTTCCGGTTCTCCGCCCGGGTTCACACGCCGGTAACACAGGCGCGGCTATACTCGGCGCGGGATCAATCCGCGTCGCCGGCGTTCGTCTTCGGGATGCCGTCTCGCCGGCGGTTGCCGCGTACTGCCCACCGAAGTCGTGCCGTTCGTTCGGTGACGTTCGGGTTTGCAACGCTGCAATGCGGTTCCATACCGGCTCGGCGAGTTGACGCGGCACAGGGCAACGTCGCAACGTGCGGAAAAACCAGAGGGGGTGCCGCGACAGGCGGATTTCATGTGGGTACGCAATAACAAGGGCAATGTGTTCGTCGGCAACCTGCCGCCCGACTTTCCGGATGAGCGGCTCGCCGAGACGTTCGATCCTTATGGCATTGTGTTGAGCGCGGTTGTCGCGCGCGACCCGGATACCGGGGCGCGGCTGCGCTACGGCTTTGTCGACATCGCGACCGATCGCGCCGCCAGCCAAGCCATCTCGGCACTGGACGGCAGCGAGGTCGACGGCTGCAAACTCAACGTCAAGCCGCGCGAGAAGGCGGCCGGGAAAAAGCCGGGCGCGCCGGCGCAGCGGCGCCCCCCGGCGCGTCCGCGGTTCGCCGGCCCGCGGCGAGAGCACGGCGAAGCGGTCGGCCTGCGCGGCTTTGCCGAAGCCGCGCCGCCGCACCGGCCGGTGCCGCTTATCGCCGCGCCGGCGGCGCAGCCGCCGTCGCAGAGCGAGGTCGCGCAGCGCCGGTTGTCGCAGACCGAGCGCGCGATGGAGGCGTTGCCGGAGATCGAGCCGCCGCCGCGCCACGATTTCGAGATCGTGCGCCGGCCGATCCGCCGCACGGCGAACCCGACATTCCTGGTCGAGCGCCGTTCCCTGCCGCGCCGCGGCTGAGCCGCCGCGGTCAGCCGACGGCGTTCAGCACTCTGCCGGCCGCCGTCACCGGATGCGCGTCGATCAGCACGAAGGCGATGACGCACGGCTCCCGGCCGCGGTTGATCCAGTTGTGAATCGTGCCGCGCTGCACGACCACATCGCCCGCCTTCAGATGCACTTCGCTGCCGTCGAGATCCATATCGATCTCGCCGGATAGGACGACCGCGTAATCGAGCGAATCGGTACGGTGGTTGCGCCCGCCGTTGCCGGGTGCGAATTCGATGACGCGGAAGACGGTGCCGTTCTTGTGCCACGTGCCGACCGGGCGCCGCGATTCGTCTGCGTTGCCGTCGTTGCTGATCGGAAACCCTTCGCTCGTCCACACGAGGCTCGTCGTCACCCCGGGCCGCGCCGAGCCGGTCTCCGCGGTCTCGTCGATCGTGACGATCGCCTTGCCCTCAGCGTCATGCCCGGTGACGACCCGGCGCAATAGGAATGTCATTGCCTCATCCTCCTTTTGCCGCGGCGGCGCGGCGGCGCATATCGATGTCGCCGAACGCGTCGATGCGGGCGTCGAAATGGCGGGTCACGACGGTCGAGGTCTCGTCTTCGACAATGATCGCCGGTCCGGAGATGACGGCGCCGGGCACCAGCGTGTCGCGCTCGTAGATCGCGATCTCGGCAAACTCGGCTGCGTCAGCGTCAAAGGCGGCGCGGCGTCGGGCGGCTTGCGGGCGCGACGGCGGCGGCTCGGGCGGTGCGTCTGCCGCCGCATGCGGCGCCGGCGCCGCGAGCAGCAACACCCAGCTCAGCACTTCGACCTCGACGCCCGGGATGACCCGGCTGTAGAGCCGGCGGTAGGCGGTCTCGAATGCCGCCATCAGCGCGGCGCCATCGCCGGCATCGTAGGCACGCGCCGGCAACGGCACGGCGATCTCGTGGCCTTGGCCGCGATAGCGCATGAAGGCCGAACGGGTCTCTGTAAGCGGCGCGTCGCGCGCGCCGCGGCGCACGATCGCCTCCGCCTCGGCGCGCATCGCTGCATAGAGCGCATTGGCGGCGGCGGCGTCAAAGGCGTCGAGACGCTGCAGCTGCGAGCGCACGATCTCGTAGGCGACCGGCGCCCGCAAAAACCCGACCGCCGAGCCGATCCCGGCGTTGCGCGGCACCACCACCCGGTCGAGCCCGAGCTTGTCGGCCAGCCGCGCGGCATGCAGCGGGGCCGCGCCGCCAAATGCGATAAAGGTGCGGCCGCGCGCGTCCTTGCCGCTTTCGATCGCATGGACGCGCGCCGCATTCGCCATGTTTTCGTCGACGATCTCGCCAATGCCGAAAGCGGCGAGCGGCACGGCGAGCGCCAGTGGGGTTGCCACTTCACGCCGCACCGCATCCTCGGCGGCGGCGAAGTCGAGCGCCATGCGCCCGCCGGAAAACCCGGCGGGATCGATGCGGCCGAGCAGGAGGTCGGCGTCTGTGACGGTCGGCACGGCGCCGCCGCGGCCGTAGCAGGCGGGGCCGGGATCGGCGCCGGCGCTGTCCGGCCCGACCGTGATGCGCTTCAGGCGATCGACGCGCGCGGTCGAGCCGCCGCCGGCGCCGATCTCGACCATCTCGATGACCGGAATGCGCAACGGCAGGCCGCTGCCCTTTTTGAAGCGGTAGATGCGCGCAACCTCGAAGGCGCGGCTCGATTGCGGCTGGCAGGCGTCGATGAGGCAGATTTTCGCGGTCGTGCCGCCCATGTCATAAGACAGAACCTGATCGAGAGCACACTGCCGGGCGATATGGCTGGCGAAGATTGCGCCACCGGCCGGCCCCGATTCGACGAGCCGCACAGGAAAGCGGATCGCGGTCTCGACGGTCGTCAGGCCGCCGCCCGACAGCATCAGGAAGAGCGGGCACAGAACTCCCTCGGCGCGCAGCAAGGCTTCGAGTTGCGCCAGGTAACGCCCCATCATCGGCTGCACATAAGCGTTGGCGCAGGCTGTCGAGAAGCGTTCGTATTCGCGCATCTCGGGCGACACCTCGCACGACAGCGTGAATGTCACATCCGGGAGACGCGCCGCGAGGATGTCGCGGGCGCGTTCTTCGTGCGCCGGGTTCATGAAGCTGTGCAGAAACCCGATCGCGACGCTTTCGATGCCGGCGGCAGCGACGCGCTCGGCCAGCGCCGCGACGGCGCCTGCATCGAGCGGGGCGACGACGCGGCCCTTCGCATCCATGCGCTCCGGCACGACAAAACGCCAGCGCCGCGGCACCAGCGGCGGCGGCAGGTCGATGTTGAGGTCGTACTGCTCGAAACGGTTTTCCTGGCGGATCTCGATCGTGTCGCGAAAGCCTTCGGTCGTGACGAGCCCGGTCCTGGCGCCCTTGCGCTCGATGAGGGCATTCGTCGCCAGGGTTGTGCCGTGGATGACGATCGACAGGTCGCCCGGTTCGCGGCCGGCGTCGCGCAATACTGCGCGGATCGCCTCGATGACCGCGCGCTCCGGCGCCTCGGCCGTCGTCAACACCTTGGCGCTGAACAACTGGCCGCCGCTTTCCAGCGCGACATCCGTAAAGGTCCCGCCGATATCAACCCCGAGCCGCGCCTCGCCCGTTGCGCCAACCGCCACGCCTGCCCCCTCCAAAGACGCCGGAACATCGATAGGCCCGGGGCCGCTGTCAACCGCCGCCCAATTCCGGTACTGTCGGGCGCGGCCACGGGAAACTGCGCGGGCATGCCGATCGACGAAATACTCGCCCTGCGCGTGCGCGACGCGCTGGCACGGACCGGTGAAATCCGCGAAATCCGGATGTTCGGCGGATTGTGCTTCATGCTGAACGGCAACATGGTTGCCGGGGCATCAAGGCGCGGCCTCCTGCTGCGGGTCGGCAAGGACGGGCAGGCGAGCGCCCTGGCGCGGCCCGGCGTTCTGCCGATGGAGATGGCCGGATGCCCGATGCGGGGCTATGTCTTTGTCGATCCGCCGCCGGAAGACGACCGCGACCTTGATGCGTGGCTGCGGCTCGCGGTGGATTTCGTCCTTACCCTTCCGCCCAAGAACCCCAGATCAAAGCCGCGGCGCAACAAGAGAGAGTGGCAGCGATGAGCATTCCGGCAAGTCTGATCCACGATCTCGTCATCGCCAATCGCGTGCTGGCGCGCGAAGAGGTTGTCGATGCCTATGGCCATGTCAGCGTCCGCCATCCGGACGATCCGCGGCGTTTTCTGATCGCCCGCTCTCTCGCGCCGGAGCTTGTCGGCCCCGAAGATTTCGTCGAATTGGGCATCGACGGCGAACCGGTGCGCTCGAGCGAAGATCGCCCGCTCTACCTCGAGCGCTTCATCCATGCGGCGATCTTCGAAGCGCGGCCCGATGTGACCGCCGTCGTCCATGCTCATGCCGAAGACACGCTGCCGTTCGGCATCGCCGCCGGCACGAAATTGCGGCCGGTCATTCATGCCGGCAGCTTTATCGGCGGCGAGGTGCCGGTATGGGACATCGCCGAGCGGTTCGGCGACACCAACCTGCTCGTCACGAACATCGATCAGGGACGCGATCTCGCCCGCAGCCTTGGCCAGGGCAGCGTCGCGCTGATGCGCGGCCACGGCTTTGCGGCGGCGGCGGGCTCGTTGATCGAGGTCGTCCGCATGTCGGTCTACCTGCCGCGCAATGCTCGCGCGCTGCTGCGCGCAACACAGCTGGGCGGCCAGATCAAATACCTCTCGCCGGGCGAGATCGCGGCGCGCAACCGCGGCTACCGCCCGTACTCTCCCGAGACTTGGCGGACCTGGGAATACTGGGCCAACAAGGCCGGCTGCGGCCATCTTGTGAGCCGCCCCGATACGCCGGAACGGTGATCGGCTTTCCCCTCGAACACCGTCCGACATTCGTCTGTTCACCGCAGGAAGGCTCCTCCGATGCTGATGACGCTCTCCGGCCCGTCGCGGCCGCCCGTCGCCGGCGGCACGCCGCGCCGTCTGGTAATTCTGCTGCATGGCCTCGGTGCCGACGGCAACGACCTGATCGGGCTGCAGCAATACTGGGGGCGGCTGGTGCCCGACGCCGAGTTCATTGCGCCGAACGCGCCGTTCCCGTGCGACGGCGCCCCCTGGGGTTACCAGTGGTTCAGCGTCATGGACCGCAGCCTGCCGGCGATCCTCGCGGGCGTGCGCGCCGCCGCGCCGACGCTCGACGCGTTCATCGACGAGGAACTGCAAAAGCGCGGCCTCGCCGACGGCGACCTGGCGTTGGTCGGCTTTTCGCAGGGCACGATGATGGCGCTCTATGTCGGGCTGCGCCGCGCCGCCGCGGTGGGCGGCATTCTCGGCTACTCCGGGCGCCTGATCGCCGAGGATTTGCTGGCGAGCGAGTTGCGCTCGCGGCCGCCGGTGCTGCTCGTGCACGGCACCGACGACCCGGTCGTGCCGTTCGGCTCGCTCGCGCAGGCGGAGAGCGCGCTGCGGCGCGCCGGCGTGCCGGTCGAGACGCTGGCTTGCGCCGGCGTCGAGCACGCGATCAGCCCCGAGGGGTTGCAGCGCGGCGGCGCGTTTCTGCAGGCGGCGCTCAGCGCGCCGCGCGGATAAGCGGGGGCATGCCGCCGGCCTTGATCAGCGGCCGCAGTACCCCCAGCATTGCCGCCGAGCTCCAATCCGCCGCGCCTTCAACCTTGCCGACGACGCGACCCTCGGCGTCGAGCACGATACTGGTCGGCAGGCCGGTGACTTCGAACGCCTGCGCCAGCGCCCCTTTCGGGTCGAGGTAGATCGCCAAGGCGTCGAGGTCGTGCTGCGCGATAAACGGCGCGACGACCTTGCTGCCGCCGTGGTCCTCGGCAACCGCCGCGACCGTCAGCGCGTCGGCGAACTGCGCGTGCAATTTGACGAGCGAGGGCATTTCCCGCAGGCACGGCGCGCACCAGGTCGCCCACAGATTGACGACGGTCGGCTTGCCTTTGAAATCGCCGAGCGTCGCGGGCTTGCCGGCGGCGGTCGTAAAGGCGACGGTGGGCGCTGGCTGCGGTGGCGCGACCGGGATAAACTCGCCGAGCTTGAGTTGGTCCGCGGCCAATGCGCCGGTCGCCGACAACACAGCGAGGAGCACGAGAAGCGCGGTGCCCAACAGTGCCGATAAGCGGCCGGAACGCGGGCGCGATGCCCGGGCCAATGCGTTGTGGGGCGGCCGCTTCGGCGGCGGCCCGGCTGCGATCATGCGTCGCATCAATGCCTCGATCGACGTCGACAAGCGCCTCTACGCGGAGGATATCGCCGGCTCGCTGGCGCATTGCGCGATGCTGGTCGCGCAACGGATCATTCCGGCCGAAGACGGCGCCGCCATAGCCCGCGGTTTAGAGCAAATCCGTGCCGAGATCGAGAGCGGCGCGTTCCGCTTCAGCGACGAGAACGAAGACATTCACCTCAACATCGAAGCGCGTCTCGCCGAGTTGATCGGCCCGGCCGCCGGGCGGCTGCACACGGCGCGCTCGCGCAACGACCAGGTGGCGACCGATTTGCGGCTGTGGGTGCGGGGTGCGATCGACCGTATCGAGGCGGCATTGCGCGATGTGCAAGCGGCGCTGCTCGACCAGGCCGAGGCGAATGCCGATGCCGTGATGCCCGGCTTCACCCATCTGCAGATCGCCCAGCCGGTGACATTCGGCCATCACCTGCTCGCCTATGTCGAGATGTTCGGGCGCGACCGCAGCCGGCTTGCCGATTGCCGCCGCCGCCTCAACGAATGCCCGCTCGGCGCCGCCGCACTGGCCGGCACCGCGTTTCCGATCGACCGCGCGGCGACCGCGGCGGCGCTCGGCTTTGACCGCCCGGCGGCCAATTCGCTCGACGCCGTGTCCGACCGCGATTTTGCGATCGAGTTTGTCGCGGCCACTGCGCTTGCCGGCAGCCATTTGTCGCGGTTTGCCGAAGAGGTCGTGCTGTGGACGAGCGAGGGGTTCGGCTTCATCCGCCTTTCCGACGCCTTCACGACCGGCAGCTCGATCATGCCGCAAAAACGCAACCCCGACGCCGCCGAACTGGTGCGCGCCAAGACCGGGCGGCTGGGCGGCGCGCTCTTTGCGCTGCTGACGGTCATGAAGGGCCTGCCGCTCGCCTATCAAAAGGACATGCAGGAGGACAAGCAGCCGGTCTTCGACGCGGCCGATGCGCTTCAACTGGCTCTCGCCGCGACGGCCGGCATCGTGCGCGACATGCAGCCCGACCGCGCCCGGCTGCGCGCCGCCGCCGAGCGCGGCTACAGCACCGCGACCGACCTTGCCGATTGGCTCGTGCGCGTCGCTGGCGTGCCGTTCCGGCAGGCGCACCGGATGACCGGGGAGATCGTCAAACGCGCCGAGGCGAAAGGCTGCACACTGGCGGAACTCTCGCTCGGCGAATTGCAGGCGGCGGCGCCGGCGATAACGCCGGCGGTTTATGACGCGCTCGCCGTCGAGCGCTCGGTCGCCGGCCGCACGAGCCTTGGCGGCACCGCGCCCGTGCGGGTGCGCGAGGCCGCCGCCGCCGCCCGCCGGCGGTTCCTCGGATGAGCGGCCGTCGCCGGCTGGGCCGGATGTTCGTTCTGCTGATGCTCGGGATGATGCTCGCGGGCTGCGGCAAGAAGGGGCCGCCGCAGCCGCCGCCGGGCGTCCCCAATACCTATCCGAAGATCTATCCGCATGCTTGAGGGCTTCCCCTGCCGCGATGGCGAACTCTGCGCCGAAGGGGTGCCGCTGGCGGCGATCGCGGCATCCGTCGGCACGCCCTTCTACGTCTATTCCGCCGGTGCAATCGGTGCGCGTTACCGCCGTTTCGCCGCGGCGTTCGCGCCCGAGGCGCCGCTGATATGCTTTGCGGTCAAGGCGAATTCCAACCTCGCGGTATTGCGTCTGTTCGCGCGGCTCGGGGCCGGCGCCGATGTCGTCTCGGAGGGTGAATTGCGGCGGGCGCTTGCCGCCGGCATTGCGCCCGATCGCATCGTTTTTTCCGGCGTCGGTAAAACGCGCGGCGAGTTGGACGCGGCGCTCGCCGCCGGCATCCGCCAGATGAACGTCGAGTCACTCCCCGAATTGCATCTTCTCAGCAAGGTGGCGCAAGCGCGCGGGCGCGTCGCGCCCGTCGCGATCCGCGTCAATCCGGATGTCGATGCGCTGACCCATGCCAAGATCGCCACCGGCAAGCGCGGCAGCAAATTCGGCATCGACATCGAGGACGCCGCGGCGGCCTACCGGCTGGCGGACGAGCTGCCGGGGATCGCACCGGTCGGGCTGGCCGTGCACATCGGCTCGCAGACGGGCGGCGGCCTCGATCCGTTTCGCGCGGCGTTCGAGCGGCTTGCGGCGCTGGTTGTCGAGCTGCGCCAAGCCGGCATGAGCGTAGCGCGGGTCGATCTCGGCGGCGGCCTCGGCATCCGCTATCACACCGAAACGCCGCCCAGCGTCGAGGGTTACGCGGCGCTGGTGCGCGACGTCTTCGGCGCACTCGACGTGCATATTGCGTTCGAGCCGGGGCGCGTGCTGGTCGGGCCGGCGGGGCTGCTGATCGCGCGGGTGATCTGCGTCAAGGACGACATGACCAAGCGCGTCATCGTGCTCGACGCCGCGATGAACGACCTGATCCGGCCGGCACTGTATGATGCCTGGCACGACATCGTGCCGGTGCGGCTGCCGGCGCCCGGCGCCGTGCTGCGCGCTGCGGATGTCGTCGGGCCGGTTTGCGAGACCGCCGACACCTTTGCCGCCGCCCGCGATCTGCCGCCGCTCGCCGCTGGCGATCTCGTCGCGCTGACCGACGCCGGAGCCTATGGGGCCGTCATGAGTTCGACCTATAACAGCCGCCTCCTGGTGCCCGAAGTGCTGGCGGCGAGCGGACGCTTTGCGATCGTCCGGCCGCGGCCGAGCTACGAGGAGCTGCTGAAAGCGGACACGGTGCCGGAGTGGATCGGCGATGCCATCGCCGAGCCGGCGTCCACGCCGGCGCGGGGTGCGGCATGAGCGACAATCCCGCGCCGCCGCCGCAGCGCCTTCTCGCCGCCCGCCTCCAGTTCGCCCGCGCTGCGCTGTGGTGGGAACGGGTCTGGCCGGCAGCCTGGCCGGCGCTGTGCGTGCTTGCGACATTTGCCGTGTTGGCACTGTTCGATCTGCTGCCGCTGTTGCCGGGCTGGGCGCACGCCGCCGTGCTCGCCGCCTTTGCGCTTGCCTTCGTCACGGCGATCGCCGCCGGCGCGCGTGCTGTCGCGAGCAGCAACTGGCCCGACCGGTTCGCGGCGCGGCGCCGCATCGAGCGGGCCAGCGGCCTGGCGCATCGCCCGTTGGCCGCGCTCGCCGACCGGCCGGGCGCGCCGCTCGATGAGGGGGCGGCGCAATTGTGGGCGGCACATCGGCTGCGCATGGCCGGCGCCGTCCGCCGGCTGCGCGTCGGCTGGCCCGCCGCGAGCCTGGCGCGCCGCGATCCTTTGGGTCTGCGCTCGCTGTTGACGATCCTGCTGCTGCTCGGCGCGATCGACGCCGGCGCCGATTGGCCCGACCGGGTGGTCCATGCGCTCGTGCCGCAGTTCGATAGCGGCACGGCGGCGGTCGCGGCGAGTTTCGACCTGTGGCTGACGCCCCCCGACTATACCGGCTTGCCGCCGCTGTTTCTGCGCGCCGGGCAAAAGGAGATCGTGCGGGTGCCGACCGGCAGCGTGCTGCTGGCGCAGGTGCACGGCGGCGACGCGCTGCCGCGCCTCGCGATCGACGGCAAGGCGCGTAAATTCGCCGCCGTCGACGCCGAGAATTTCCGCTTCACGACAAAGCTGACAAGCGGCAGGGAGCTGACGCTGCGCCAGGACGGCGGCGTGCTCGGAAGCTGGCCGATCGCGATCATTCCCGATCTTCCGCCGACCGTCGCGTTTGCCCGCAAGCCGACGGGAACCCCGCGCGCGGTCCTGCGCCTCGATTACCGCGCGAGCGACGATTACGGCGTCGAAGGCGTCAAGGCGGTGATCACCCGCGAACACGACCATTCCGGCGCGCGGATCGTGCTCGACCTGCCGCTGCCCGGGCTGCACCTGAAGCAGGCCGACGCGACGAGCTACCACGATCTGTCGTCGCATCCATGGGCCGGCCTGCCCGTCGCCATCCGCCTCGTCGCGACCGACGCGCTGGGGCAGACCGGCGAAAGCCTGCCGGCCCATATCGTGCTGCCCGAGCGCGTCTTCCACAACCCGGTGGCGAAAGCGATCATCGACGAGCGCAAGGAATTGGCAAAGGACCCGGACTCGGCCGATGCGGTGGCCGAGATTCTCGGCGACCTCAACGAGCGCCCGGAGCTCTACCGCAACGATGCGGTCGTCTTTCTCGCGCTGCGGCTGGCGCAGGATCAGCTGCGGCAGGATCACGGCGCCGCGGCAATCACCGCGGTCGAGCGACTGCTGTGGAACACCGCGCTGCGCATCGAAGACGGCTCCATGTCGCTGGCCGAACGCGAGTTGCGGCAGATCGAGCAGAAATTGCAGGACGCGCTGGCCCGCAATGCCCCCGACAGCGAGATAAACCAGTTGATGCAGCGGCTGCGCCAGGCGCTCGACCGTTACATGCAGGCGCTGGCGACGCAGTTGCTGCAGCATCCGAACGCGATCAACGAACCGTTCGACCCCTCGCGCATGCTGACGAGCCGCGATCTCGAGCGCCTGCTCGACCGGGCGCAGCAGCTGGCGCAGAACGGCGACCGCGCGCAGGCCCGCGATCTGCTCGCGCAATTGCAGAACCTGCTGGAGAACCTGCGCGCCGGCCAGCCGGGCCGCATGCCGCCGGGCGAGAGCCGGGCGGAGCAGATGATGCACGGTCTGCAGCAATTGATGCAGAACCAGCAGCAGTTGTTGGACCGCAGCTTTCAGGCGCAGCGGCAGCAGGCGCAACCCGGCCCGAGCGGCGAGCCGAACCAGATGGGCGAAGCATCGGGGGAACCGCCCGACGGACCGGCACAGGCGCAGCAGCTGGGGAAGGGGGGCGACATGACCGCCGAGGCCGGCCGGCAGGAGGGGTTGCGGCGGCAGCTCGGCGACATGATGCGTCGGCTTGGCGATGCGCTCGGCGCCATCCCCGAGCCGTTCGGTCGCGCCGAACGGGCAATGCACGACGCGGCGGGCGCGTTGCGGCGCGACATGCCGGGCCAGGCGATCGGGCCGCAGACGGAGGCACTCGACCAGCTGCAGCAGGCGGCGCGCGATTTTGCACGCCAGCTGCGGCAGCGCTACGGCAACGGCAGCCCTGACGGCGCCGAGTTCGGCTCTACCGACCGCAGCGCCCGCGACCGGGAGGGACGCGATCCGCTCGGGCGGCTCCCGGCCGGCGACGGTGCTTATGACGAGGGCGATGTGAAGATCCCCAACGACAACACGCTGGCCAAATCGCGGCACATTCTCGACGAGTTGCGGCGCCGTGCCGGCGAGCGCGATCGGCCGCAGATCGAGCTCGATTACATAAACCGCCTGCTGCAGCGCTTTTGACGGCCGGCGGCATGACGGCGACGGCGGAGCGCGCCGGTATCGGCGCAGCGCCCAAGCGGCGCGAAGACCAGCGGTTCCTGACTGGCCGGGGCCGCTATCTCGACGATCTCGCCTTCGACAACCTGGCGCACGCGGTCGTGCTGCGGTCGCCGCACGCGCATGCGCGGATCGGTGCAATCGACGCGGCGGCGGCGCGGCGGTTGCGCGGCGTGCTGACGGTCCTGACCGCAGCCGATGCAAAGGCCGACGGGCTGCGGCCGCTGTCGCCGACTGCCGTGGCCAACACCCAGACGGGCGACCCCTTCGCATTCGCGCCGCAGCCGCTGCTCGCGGAGGGCAAGGTCCGCTACGTCGGCGAGCCGGTGGCGCTGATCGTCGCCGACAGCCACAACCTGGCGCTTGACGCCGCAGAGCTTGTCACGGTCGATTATGCGCCGTTGCCGGCGGTAACTGATCCACAGGCAGCGCGCCTGCCCGGCGCTCCGGAGATTGCACCGGAGGGGCCGGGCAATCTGTGTTTTGAATGGGCGACCGGCGACCGGGAAGCAGCGGAAGCGGCGTTCGCGGCCGCGGCGCATGTCGTGCGCCTCGCAATCGACAATCACCGCGTCGTTACCAATCCGATCGAGCCGCGCGGCGGGGTCGGGCGCTACGACCCGGCGAGCCGTCGCTATATGCTTTACACGTCAAGCCAGAGCCTGCACGGCACGCGCGACAGCGCGGCGCGCTCGCTCGGCGTCGAACCGGCGCAGCTGCGGCTCATTGCGCCCGATGTCGGCGGCGGTTTCGGCGCCAAGAATTTCGTTTATCCCGAGCACGTTCTGCTGCCATGGGCGGCGCGGCGGGTCGCCCGCCCGGTCAAATGGATCGCCAGCCGCGGCGAGGTCTTCCAGGCCGATCACCAGGGGCGCGGCCATCATGCCGAGGCGGAACTGGCGCTCGACCGCGACGGGCGCTTTCTGGCGCTGCGGGTCGTCAGCACGGCCGATCTCGGCGCCTATCTCGAAGGCAGCGCCGGCGGCGTGCAGACGTTCCAGTACGCGTTTCTGCCGGGCACGGTCTACCGCATTCCGGCGATCGAGCTGCGGATCGCCGCCGTTTTTACGAATACCGTGCCGATCGGCGTGCTGCGCGGCCCCGGCTATGGCGAAGCCAACAACATCATCGAGCGGCTGATCGACGCCGCGGCGCGACAGACCGGCATCGACCGCTGCGAATTGCGCCGCCGCAACCTGGTGCCGGCCGCCGCGATGCCGGCAACCAATGCGGTCGGCAACCGGATCGACAGCGGCGCCTTTCCCGCGACGTTCGACAAGGCGATCGCCGCTGCCGATGTCGCCGGCTTTGCGGCGCGGCGAGCGGACAGTGTGGCGCGCGGGCGGCTGCGCGGCCTCGGCTTTGCCTATCACGTCAAAGGCACCGGCGGGGCGCCGTCGGAGAATGTCGACATCCGCTTCGAGGCGGCGGGCACCGTCGCGCTGATCACCGGCACGCAGACGATCGGCCAGGGCCACGAGACGACGTTCCCGCAGATCCTCGCCGACCGGCTCGGCCTGCCCAACGAACTGATTCATCTCGTGCAGGGCGACACCGACCTGACGCCTTTGGGCGGCGGGCATGGCTCGTCGCGCGCGACCTATATGGGCGGCACGGCGATATGGCGCGCCGCCGAGATCATTGTCGCAAAGGGCCGTCGGGTCGCGGCCGAGGCCTTGGAAGCAGCCGAAGCCGATATCGATTTCGCCGACGGCGATTTCACCGTCGCCGGCACCGACCGCCGCATCGCTTTGTTGGATGTCGCGAAGATCGCGCGCGAGGTCGGCGTGCCGCTCGACACCTATTACGCCTGGACGCGCGAGTGGATGACGTTCCCGAACGGCGCGCATGTCGCCGAGGTCGAGATCGACGCCGATTTGGGCGCTGTGCGCCTCGTGCGCTACAGCGCGGTCGATGATTACGGCGTGCTCGTCAACCCGATGGTTGCCGCGGGCCAGGCGCATGGCGCGATGGCGCAGGGCATCGGCCAAGCGCTATTGGAGGAGACGCGTTACGATGCGGCGTCAGGCCAACTCGTCGCGGGCTCGTTCATGGACTACGCGATGCCGCGCGCCGACGACCTGCCGCCATTCGCCCTCGGGTTCAACCCGACGCGCTGCGCGACCAATCCGCTCGGCGTCAAGGGCTGCGGCGAAGCCGGCATGGTTGCCGCCTTTCCGGCCGTCGGCAACGCTGTCCGCGATGCGCTGGCGCAGGCCGGTGCCGCCGATTTCAGCGGCGCCGCGACCGCCGAGCGGCTGTGGCGGGCGCTGCGCGCGCCGCGCCGAGCGGGTTGACGGGCGGGGCGAACGCGCCGCCCGCGATCGGCACCAAACCAACCGCGAGCAATAGAAAAAACACATGACAGATCCCTCGATCTGTCATAGCCTAGCTGCAAGGCCAACCCGAACGCGCATTCGCGCGAGGGTTGGTCGCAGACGGGGACGGCCCTTGGCGTAAAGCGGCGCTCCCTGACGTTGGGGGGAATCGTGGATACAAGCCTCGTGCTGGATCCGCCGCCGCAGAGACCGCAAGAAGAAATTGCGCCGCTTCGCCTGCTGTTTGTGTCGGATGTCTGCTTCGTCGGGGAAGCTCTCGCCGCCATGCTGGAGCGCGACCCCGCCGTTGCTTTTTTGCGGTGTGCCGATCCCGCCGAGGTCATCGCGTTGAACCTGACGGCGCAGATGGACGCGCTGCTGGTTCATACGGCGTTGCTCGAAGGCCCCGAAGTGGCAACGCGGCTGCGCCGGGTTGCGCCGACAACGGCGATCATCGCCTGCGCGCTGCGCGAGACCAACGACGACGTCATCGCCTGGGCGGAGGCTGGGGTCAGCGGTTACATCCCGACCACCGTGCGGCTCGATCAGTTCGTCGCCGCGGTCAAGCGCGTCCTTGCCGGCGAACAGATCTGTTCGGGGCAGGTTGCGGCCGGCCTGCTGCGCCGCGTCGCCGCCGCCGCCAATACGGCAAGCGGCAGCCAAGCGGCGCGCTGGTTGACCCGGCGCGAACTGCAGGTGGCCGAACTGATCGCGGCGCGGCTCGGCGACAAAGAGATTGCCCGGCACCTGAACATCAGCCTGGCGACGACCAAATCCCACGTCCACAATCTGCTGGGCAAGCTGAATGTCCGCCAGCGCGGCGATGTCGCGCTGGCGCTGAACGGACAGCAGTTCACGCATTCCCGCTGAGCCGTCGCGTTGCGGCCGCGGCTCGGTCACCGGGCCGATGCCGCCCGTCGCGCTGCGCCCGCGTCCGTCATGCGGGGCGGCCGACCGCTTCGCACTGGCCGAGCCGTCGATCGATCCGGTAATCTGCATTCCCCGAGCGCCGCCTGCCGCGGCGCGCATGTCTCCCCGAGAGATGCGGGCGGCCGGTTCATTGCGAGAGGTTCGGCATGGAGCAGATCGAGCTGGGCGGGATCGCGGTCGAGACAATGGTTGCCGGCGCCGGCCCGCCGCTGGTGTTTCTGCACGGCGGCGATTACGTCGCGCAGAACCAGCCGTTTCTCGATCGGCTGACGCGGCGCTTCCGGGTCGTCATGCCACGCCCGCCCGGCTTCGGCAGCACGCTGCGGCCCGCATGGTTTCGCACCGTCCATGACATCGCCTATCTCTGGCTCGACCTGTTCGAGCGCCTCGGATTGCAGGATGCGACACTCGCCGGTGCCTCGTTCGGGGGCTGGGTCGCGCTGGAGATGGCGGTACGTTCGACCGCCCGGCTGAGCCGGGTGGTCCTCATTGATTCTGTCGGCGTCAAGTTCGGCGGCCGGGAGGAACGCGACATCGCCGACATCTACGCGTTGCCGGCCGACGAGGTACTGCGCCGCAGCTTTGTCGATCCCCCATCGACCGTTCCGGACTATTCAAAGCTCGACGACAACCAATTGCTGGCGATCGCCCGCGACCGCGAAGCAACCGCGCTCTACGCCTGGAAGCCCTACATGCACGATCCGGCGCTCCGGCCTTGGCTGCGCCGCATCGCGCGGCCGGCGCTCGTCTTGTGGGGCGAAAAGGACGGCATCGTCGCGCCCGCATATGGCGAGCGCCTCGCCGCGGCGCTCCCGGATGCCCGGTTCGAGGTGGTCGCCGGCGCCGCGCATCATCCGCAGATCGAACAGCCCGAGCACGTCGCTCAGGCGATCGAACGCTTTGCCTTCAGCAACTGACCGTCACCCTCGCGAAAGCGGGGGTCCGGGGCGACCCGGCACGCCGTTCGCCCTGGATCCTTGCTCGCGCGGAACCGACGGTGCGAATTGAGGGAACGTCCATGATGCACGTCTGGCATTTCAGCGAGATGGCCTACCACCCGGCATGGCCGCACCTTTCCGAGACCTATCGGGTGCTGGTGCCGAACCGGCTCTACGACCCGAAAATGGGCGCCGATCTCTACCACCGCTATCTCGACGAATGGGCGCTATGCGACGAGCTCGGCATCAACATCATGACGAACGAGCACCACGCGACCGCCACTTGCGCCGATTCGGTGTGCACAATCCCGATGGCGATCCTGGCGCGCGAGACGAAAAAGGTGCGCCTGCTCGCGCTCGGCATGCCGATCGGCAACCGCAACGATCCGGTTCGCGTCGCCGAGGAATATTCGATCATCGACGTCATTTCGCGCGGCCGGCTCGACATGGGTTTCGTCAAGGGCGTGCCGTTCGAGATCGCGCCGGCCAACACGAACCCGGTGGAACTCAGCGAGCGCTTCTGGGAGGCGCACGACTTGATCCTGAAAGCGATGACCAGCCACGACGGGCCGTTCAACTGGGAGGGCACGCATTTCCAGTATCGTTCGGTCAATGTGTGGCCGCGCCCCTGGCAGGAGCCGCACCCGCCGGTGTGGACACCGGTTGGCAGCGAGGGCAGCGCCGCGGAGGCGGCGGCGCGCGGCATCACGATCGGCGTCCTCAACACCGGCTGGAACCGCACTCCGGCGATCTTCGAGGCCTACCGCAAAAAGGCGGCCGAAGCGGGCCGCGCGGCGCGGCACGACAAGCTCGCCTACATGGCGCTGATCGGCGTCGGCAACACGCGCGACGAAGGTTGGCGCCGCGCCGACCAGATCCTCGGATACAGCCGCACCTCGGGCATCGTCGCGACGCAATTCGCCAACCCGCCCGGCTACCAGTCGGCCGCCGCCAACGCTAATGTATTGAAGGCCGGGCCGGGCGGCCCGATCCGCGCCAACCGGCTGACGACCAGGGACGGCAAGCCGATCAACGCGCGCACGCTGGCCGTCGAGGACGCGATCGACGCCGGTCTGGTGTTCGCCGGCACGCCCGACGACGTGTGGGATCAGCTGCGCGGGTTCTACGACCATGTCGGCGGCTTCGGCCACCTGTTGATGATGGGCCAGGGCGGCCTCATCAGCCACGAAGAGACCGTCGCCAACCTCACCTTGTTCTCGAAGGAGGTCCTCCCGCGCCTGGCCGAATTGGGATGATCGCCAGGGACCGGCGCAGCGATTCGCCGGCGTGGTTCAGCCGGGCAGGAGCTGCACGACGAGGAAAAATCCGTTGAGCATCAGCAGAAAGCCGCCGACGGCGAGGGCGCTGCTGACGGCGAGGAGCCACGGCGAGGCGGCGACGATCGCAACGGATCCGAGCACGATCGCGATCTGGTAGAGCGCCTCGGCATATTCGAAATTCGGAACCTGCGCCGCGGCACGGTCGCGCACCCGCTCCCATGCCTTCGCTTTCGCCAGCAATTCCTGCTTGCCGTTGCCCTTTTTCGCGTCGCTCGCCTCGCGCGCGGCGGCGTCGCGGTAGCGGCTGACGAGCTGCGCCGCCTCGCTGTGTGCAGCCGGCGACAGGCCGGGCACCGCTGCCGCCAGCCAATCGACGATGTCGGAGGCGATTTGATAATCCGTCTGCCGTTGGTATTTCGCCTGATAGAAGGCATAGGTGTCCGATGCATGAATGTTTGCGTTCAGCATTTCCTTTGTCGCGCCGGCGCCGCCGAGACTGGCGATCGCCAACAGCATCGCGACGAAGCCGACATAGATGCCGGTCAGGCGCCGGAACCAGTCACGCGCTGCAACCGCGCGCTCCTCGTCGTGCGCTTCTGCGGTCTCGTCGATCTGCTCGGCGATCTCGTGGGCTTCCAAGGCGGCTCCTCTTTCAGGCGGCGGCGCGGCCCGGATGCGCCGTGTGGCGGGCGTGCGCCGGGGTCGGCGCCCGCGGAAATCCGCTCGACCGGGGACGGGCGGCAATTTAGCATGCCGCCCGCAGCGGCTGCGAGACTATGGTGCCGCATCCGGCCGATCGTCGGAAACAGTGAGCGGGGCGGGTTCAGGCGGCGATGGAATTGCATCAGCTCCTTTCGCTGAACGGCGCGGGGTTTTATCTTGGCGTCTTCGCCTGGACCTTCCTCGAAGGCGAGACAATCGTACTGCTTTCCGGGTTTGCGGCGGCGCAGGGATTGGTCGATCCGTTGCTTTTGACGCTTGCTGCCGGACTTGGCAGCTTTGCCGGCGACCAGTGCTATTTCTGGATGGGGCGGCAGTTCGGCACCCGGCTGCTCGACCGCTTTCCCCGCTGGCGCGACGGGGTCGATGTTGCGCTGTCCTGGCTCGCGCGCTATGACGCCGGCTTCATCCTCGCGTTCCGCTTCATCTACGGCGTGCGGAACGTCTCCTCGTTTGCGCTTGGGCTCAGCACGGTGCGCGCCGACCGATTTCTGTGGCTCAATTTTGTTGCCGCCGGGCTGTGGGCGGCGAGCTTTGTCGCGGTCGGCTATTTTCTGGGCCATGAATTGGGCTGGATGCTCGGCGACCTCGCGCGCTCGTTCAAGCTCGTCATGCTTGCCGCGTTCGTCGCGATCGCCGGCGGCATAACGCTGGTGCACCGGCGGCAGCGGCGCCGGCAGCCGCGGTTGGGGCGCGCCGCCGACGCCGCTCTGCCGCCGCCGTGACCGGCTAAGCGGCCGCGATCGTGCTGCCGATGCCGATGCCGAGGAGCCGGTCGGCGCGGCCGCGGTTGACGGCAATCTCGACGAGGCCGTTCGAATTGACGTACCAGAACGGTGTGCCGGCCGGCACGGCGGAGAACACCGTTGCATGGTCGACGATCCGTTCCTTGACGATGAGCCGCGCCGATTGCGCAAGACAGCCGTCGCGCAGCCCGGTCATCGCATTGCCGTAGTGATCGACATAGACGATTTCCGGGAGATCGTCGGGCCAATCGGCAAACGCCGGGGGCGCGACCACGTGGCCGATTGCAGTGGGCGGCTCGTGGCACGCCAGACGCGCTGCGACCGGTGCAAACAGGTCGCGCCCGTGAAAGCTCGCCGACAGCATCGGCGGGCGCCACGTGATCTCCCAGCAGCGGGGCGCCGCGGCGCGGCGCAACACGAGCTCAAACAGCCCATTATCCGGCCCGACGTAAAGCCGGCCCGCGGCCTCGACGACGAGGCCGCGTCGGGCGCCGCCGACGCCGGGGTCGACAACGCACAGAAAGACGCTGCCGGCGGGAAACCAGCCGGCGTAGGCAGCGAGCAGGTAGGCGGCGGGCTTCGGCGCGCTGGTCGGCGCATCGGCAAACAGCGAGACGACCGGCACGCCGGGCGCCATCTGCTGCAGCACCGCGCACATCTGCCCGGTATACGGCCCGGCGACACCGAAATCCGTGAACAGCATGATCATCGGCGCCGACTATGCCCGGCGCCTCCCGGCGACGGCAAGGATGTCAGAAAGCCGGCTTTCGTTCGGCGTTCAGCGTTCATTTGCAGAAAGCTGTACGACCTGGCGTAGAGGACTGCGCAGCGGTTCGCATTGCTTGCAAATACTATAGCGTTCTGGGTATCGTTGTGGCGAGTGGGGATTTCCGCTACAGGGGGAACTGTGAAAAAGAGCGCACTGGCCGTCGCGGCGCTTGCCGCTGTTGTGGCAATGGCGGCGGCGCAACCCGGCTGGGCTGCCCGCCGCTGCATCGCCCCGCGCGCCACCGAGGCCGAGCAGGCGATTCGCTACATCACCAATCTGATGGTCGCCAGTTCGGCCTGCAAAAACACCGTCTACGCCGAATTTGCGCTGCGCAACCGCGTGCAGATCATCCGCTACCAGCGGGCGATGATCGCCCATCTTCACGGCACCAGCGCATTCGACCACTGGGATACGATGCTTGCGAACGAGGCTGCCGAACGCCAGGCCGCCGTGCCGCCGGTGCAGTTCTGCCAGGAAGCGCAACCGATGCTGCAGCAGGCGGCGGCCCTCGACGGCAGCGGTTTCCGCGCCTATGTCGCCGCCCAAGCGGCCGCCGCTGGAGCCCCGCCATCGGCCGCCTGCAACCGCCGGTAGCGGCCGCCGCGCTGCCGCGGCGGTGCGGGCTTCTCAGATCTCGATCTGGCCGCCCAACTCGACGACCCGGTTAGGCGGAATGCGGAAGAATTCGGTCGCGTCGAGCGCGTTGTTCGACATCAACACGAACAATTGCCGCCGCCAGCGCGACAGCGGCGAGCCGCGCCGGTTGGGCACCAGCTTTTCGCGGCCGATGATGAACGAGGTATCCATCAGGCTGAAGCGGATCTGCCGCAACCGCATCTGCGCCAAGGCGCGCAGCAGGTTTGGCTCGTCCATGAAGCCGTACCAGACGCATACCGTGAAAAAGCCCCTGCCGAGATCGCGGATCTCGAGCCGTTCGTCGTCGGGAACGTGCGGTTCGTCGCGCGTCACGACGCTCATCAGCACGGTCCGCTCGTGCAGCACTTTGTAATGTTTCAACGCGTGCAACAGAACATTTGGCACCTGGTTGATGTCCCGCGTCATGATGACGGCGGTGCCGGCGACCCGCGGCGGGTGGTCGGGCCGGATGCCGTCGAGAAAGACGTCGAGCGGCATCGCATCCCGCGCGCGCCGCTCGGCGAGGACGCCGCGGCCGCGCCACCACGTCGACATGATCACGAAGACGATTCCGGCGATCATGACCGGAACCCAGCCGCCCTCGATGATCTTCAGCAGATTGGCGCTTAGAAACGTCAGGTCGATCAGGAAGAAGAAGCCGAATACGCCGCCGGCCAGCCACAGGCTCCAGCCGATCGAGCGCATATAGATGAAGGCAAGCGCCGACGTGATAACCATCATGCCGGTCACCGCGATGCCGTACGCAGCGCCGAGGCTGTCCGAAGTCTGAAAGCCGGCGACGAGCGCGACGATCGCAACCAGGAGTGCGCTGTTGATCTTCGGCACATAAACCTGGCCGATCTCCTGCTCCGAGGTGTGAAGCACCTGCAAGCGCGGCAGGTAGCCCAGCTGGATCGCCTGCCGGGTGATCGAGAACGCACCGGAGATGACCGCCTGCGACGCGATGATCGTCGCAGCCGAGGCGAGGATCACGAGCGGGTACAGCGCCCAGGGCGGCACCATTTTGTAGAACGGGTTTTGCAGCGTCGTCGCGTCCGACAGCAATACCGCACCCTGGCCGAAATAATTCAGCAGCAGCGCCGGCAGGACGAGATAGAGCCAAGCGGTGCGCAGCGGCGTGCGGCCGAAATGGCCCATGTCGGCGTAAAGCGTCTCGGCGCCGGTCACCGCCAGGAACACGGCGCCAAGCATGACAAAGCCCGGCCACGGCGCGCTAAACAGCAGGCTGAACCCGTGCCACGGGTCGAGCGCCAACAGGATGACCGGGTGGCGCGCGATGTTGACGACACCGATCACCGCCAGCACGACAAACCACAACAGCATGATCGGACCGAACAGGCCGCCGACCCTCGCCGTGCCGTGGCGCTGCATGAGAAACAGCCCGATCAGCAGCGCCGCCGAGATCGGCACGACATATGGGTCGAAAATCGGCGTCGCCACCTTCAGCCCTTCGACCGCGCTCAGTACCGAGATCGCTGGCGTGATGACGCCGTCGCCGTAGAACAGCGCGGCGCCGACCAGCCCCGCCGCCATGATCCACCAGCGCCCCTTCGGTGAAGCGACGCTGTTGCGCAAGGTCAGCGCGGTCAGCGCCAACAGCCCGCCTTCGCCGCGGTTGTCGGCCCGCATGATGACGACGACGTACTTGACCGTGACGACGAGGATCAGGGACCAGGTGATCAGTGAGATGACGCCGAGGATCGATTGCCGGCTGACTTCGCCGAATTCGAGCAGCGACTGTTTGACGGCATAGAGCGGCGAGGTGCCGATGTCGCCGTAGACGACGCCAAGCGCTGCTATTGTCAACGCCCGCAGGCTTTCGTGCCCGAGCGGGCTGCCACCGGTCGCGGCGGCGGCCTGCTCGGTCAGTGGCGGCGATTGATGCGGCTGGTCGTCCATAAACGTCTGCGGTTGCAATCCATGCGAAACAATAAAAATTGTGGGGTTATCCAAGCCGCGCGATATAAAGATCCGGTTACGGCCGGGCAAGAACCGCGATTGCCGCGGGGCTGCCGAGTTGCCGTTGCCGGCGCCCGATTCGTCCCGGACCGTTCGCGGGCGCACCCGCGGCGCTCGGAATATGCCGAATTGTCTCAAGTAGTTGACCGTTCGCGGCCGGGTCCGCGGCCGGGTCGGATAAACTCGGCCGAGAGAAAATTGCGCCTCCGGCATTCACGCGGCGCGGGTTGCGGCGAGCTGCACCGGCCGTGATCTTGGCTGCGCAGCGACCAACCAGGCAGAGTGACGGATCGGACTGCACCATCGGGAGATCGTTTGGTGGCGGGCGCGGCGCATTGTCGCTGGCTCGCCGGCCGTATCGTCGCCGCTGTCGCGGAGCGCGCCGGCTTCGTCATCGTCACCGAAGCGCCCTTCGTCGCGCGCCGCGCCCTCGTGCAGGCAATCGCCGAGTTCGCCGCCGCCCAGTTCCTAGTCGTTGAAATCGGCGGCCCTGGCGGCTCTCTTCCCGCTCGCCCGAGCATGGGTACCGCTGCGGGCGCGTCGGCGAGCGCGCCGTTGTTCGTCGTGGACGATGCGGCGCTGCACGCGAGCGTCGGCCTGCGCGACATCTGTGAAACCGCACCGCTATCGCACGAATGGGCGGCGATGCTCTCGGTACGCGCCGTATTGATTACCGCCGCACCGATTGCCGAACTGCAATTTCTGGGGTCGCGCCTTGCGGCCTGCATACCGTTTGCGGGAGCCGACCTGGCCGCCGGCGACGCGGCGCCGGCAGGCCCCACTCGTCGCGGGCCGCCGGCCGAGGCTGCGCCGGCACAACCTTGGCGCGGGCCGGTCTGGTCCCGCAAACGCTCGCCGGTGCTCGGCCCTGCTGCGGCAGCCGGCCGCGGCGCCGGTTCGGATGCGGCGCCGCCGCAGCCGCAGTCTGCGGGGCGCCGCCGAGCGGTTCGGCGCGATCTGCGGCCCTACGCATTGCTGGCATACCTCGCGGCCATCCTGGTGCTGACCGGCTGCTATGTGGCGCTGCAGCTGAACCGGCCAGCAGGCGCCAAGCCGCCTGCTGGCGTCGCCGGTGCCGCGCCGCCAAGGACTGGCGAGGCATCGGACGGTGCGGTTCTTGGCCCGGAGATCGCTAAATGATGCCGATACAGGCTTGCTTTACCAACTTTCTTTCGAGTATACGATCGGCGGTATTTCCGAATTTCGTCAAGTCGAGGCGATGCGACCTGCTCGAAACCTCTTTGGCATTGCCGCAGCGCCGCGGCGGCCATGCAATTCGCCCGGTCGCGATGCCGACGCAACCGGCTTCGCGAGCCGCCTCGACCTGCCGCTCGCCTGTGAGGTGCTCGACGGTCCACCCGCCGAGCCGCTGCGCGATGCGGTCGCACAAGCGAACGCCGGCAATCTGGCCTTCTTGCTGCATGGCGTAGATGCCGAGGCGGCGCCGCGCGCCGCCGACGAACAGCTCGACGAAGCGCTGGCGCCCATTCGCACGAAGCTCGACATCGTCATCGGCATGCTGGCGCGGCTGTCCTATCGCACGGTCGAGCTGCCGCCGTGCTGCTACATCGAACTCGGCGAGCGCCAGATTGCCTGGGTGGCCGAACATCCGCTGCGCGAGGGCGACTGGCTGCGGATCTCGATCTACTTCGATGCCACGTTTCGCGAACCGGTTGTCATCTTTGGCCAGGCGACCGGGTCGGCGGCGCTTGGCCCGTCCGGCCAATACCGCAATGAAGCGGCACTAGCGGAAATCGCCGAGCCGATCATCGGCGATCTTGCCCGGTTGGCATTGCTGGCGCAGCGCCGTCAGCGGGCGCGGCGCAACACCGACACTGGCGCGAGGCGGGCATGGTAGAGGCGATTGCCGCGATGCAGGGGATCCTGTCCGAGCTTGCCTCGCTGGCCGGCGCTGCGGGTGACGCCGACGCGGCGGCCGCGCCGGCCTCGACGGCGCCGTCGGGCAGCGCGTCTTTCGCCGCACTGTTCGACACCGCTCTCAACCGGCTCGACAGCGACGTCGCCGGAGCCGACACCAAGGTGCAGGCTTTCGCGTCGGGCGGCAACGACATCGCGCTGAGCGATGTGATGGTCTCGCTCGAACAAGCAAACCTCGCGCTGCAAATGGCAAGCAACGTGCGCGACAAGGTAACTGCCGCCTATTCCAACGTCATGAACATGCAGATCTGATGTGATCGACGGATAGGACATGGCTTTCCCCGATCTCGCCGCCCTCCTGCCTCAGGCCGTCCGGAGCCGGATCGCGCCGATGCTGACCGGCGGTCCGCGCAACCTCGTGCTGGCAGGCGCGGCGCTCGCCGTCGCCGCGATGCTGGTCGGCGTGCTGTGGTCGTGGAATTCATCCTATGCGGTGCTCTATGCCGGGTTGTCGGCGGAAGAGGGCGGGCAGGCAATCAGCGACCTGCAAAAGCTCAACATCCCGTACCGCACCGCCGAAGGCGGCCGGGTGATCCTCGTGCCGAACGACGAACTCGGCCGCGCCCGGCTGGAATTGGCGTTGCGCGGCGTGCCAAAACGCGACGGCGATCAATGGGCCTTGCTCGACAATGAAAGCCTCGGCGCCAGCCCGTTCGTCGAGCAGGTGCATTATACCCGGGCGATCGAGAGCGCCTTGTCGCACACGATCCGCCAGATCGACGGGGTGGTCGGCGCGACGGTCAAGCTGGCGCTGCCGAAGAACACCGATTTTCTCGGCGACGAACCAAAGCCGAGCGCTTCGGTCATGGTGCAGCTGATGCCGGGGGTCGAGCTGACGGCGGCGCAGGTGGACGGCATCGCCGGTCTCGTCGCCGCCGGCGTCCCCGGTCTGACGCGCGATCGCGTCACGATCGTCGACCAAAGCGGCAAGGTGCTGAGCCAGGACGCACAAGACGGCCTGCAGCAGGTGCCGCAGCAGCTCGGCATCGTGCGGGATGTCGAAGGGCGCTACGCACGTGCCATCAGCCAGCTTCTGGTGCCGATACTGGGGCAGGGCAATTTCCGCGTATCGGTCGATGCGGACATCGATTTTTCGCACGCCAAGGAAAGCTCGATCCGCTACGGCAGCGGCCATATTTTGAGCCAGGACGAAACGATACATCCCGTCGGCGCGGCCGGCGCGGCGGCGATCGGTATACCGGGGGCGCTTTCGAACCGACCGCCGCAGCCGCCGTCCGTCGCACCGCCCGCGGCTAACGACGCAAACGCGGGGCAGCAGAGCGCCGACGAGAAGCCGGCAAAGCCGGCACCGCCGACGCCGGATACGCACCGCACGACGAATTTTGATCTCGATCATACCGTCGAGTACCGCGACGATCCATTCTGGACGCTGCGTGCAATTGATGTCGCGGTGCTCGTCAACCATCCCCCGCAAAAGCCGCTCGCGGCCGATATGATCGCGTCGATCAAGACTCTGGTCGCCTCGACGGTCGGCGCCGGGCAGAACCGCCGCATCGCCGTCGTCGACCTGCCGTTCGACGGTCTGCCGGAGACCGCCATCGTCGGGCCTGCCGCGTGGTGGACCAACCCCTGGGTCGCTGCGGTCGCGCAGAACGCGATGCTGGCGTTGGGCGGGCTGGCGCTGTTGTTCGGCGGCTTGTCGCCGCTGCGGCGGTGGCTCGATGCGAGCCATCTGGCGATGCGCCAACATGGCTCCATCAGCCCGGCCGCTATTGCCGCCGCAGTGGCAGCCGGCGGCGAGCCTCGCGCCGGGCCGCGCCTCGTCGCCGGGACCGCCTTCCGGCCGCCGCCCGTCGACGCTGATCCCGAAACCGTACGCAACCTGGTCATCAGCGAACCCGATCGTACCGCGCAGGTGATCAAGGAGTGGATCGCACGTGACCGATTCCGCCTCAAGCAAGCCGGCTGATCTGAGCGACATCGAGAAATCCGCGGTCCTGCTGATGTCGATCGGCCAGGACGCCGCGGCGCAGATCGTCAAATCGCTGTCGCAGCTGGAAATAAACCAGCTCGCTGTGGCGATGGCGCGGATGTCGGACGTGCCGCGGGAGGTGGCGCAGAGCGTGCTGCGCGAATTCGTCGACACGCTGACGCAGGACGGCATAGCCGGGCTCGATGCAAAGGAATATCTGCACGGCGTTCTCGACAAGGCGCTTGGGCCCGAGCGCGCCGGCCGCCTCGTCGAGCGGATGAAGCTCGGCGACTATTCCGCCGGCCTCGACGCAATGCAGTCGCATGACCCGCGAGCGCTGGCCGATCTGATCCGTGCGGAGCATCCGCAGATCATCGCGATGATCTTCGCCTATCTCGATCCGGAGCAGGTGCAGGGAATGATCCAATACCTGCCGGATGACGTTGTCGAGCAGGTAATTCCGCGCCTGGCGATGCTCGATACGATACCGCCAGCCGCGCTGCGCGAACTGAACGAGTCGCTGGAACAGTTGCTGTCGGGCGATGTCGGCCGCGCGCCCGTCGCGATCGGCGGCGTCGATGCGGCGGCAAAGATCCTCAACAGGATGGGCAACAGCCGGGCACAGCGCGTCTTGCAGGTGATCGGCGAGATCGACGCCGATGTCGCCCAAACGCTGGCCGACCGCATGTTCGTGTTCGAAGATCTGGTGTCGGTCGATGACCGCAACTTCCAGGTGCTGCTCCGCGCGGTCGATCAAAAGCTGTGGGTGGCGGCGCTGAAAGGCGCGAGTTCGGCGCTGCAGGACAAAGTATTGCGCAACATGTCGCAGCGGGCCGGCGAGATGCTGCGCGAGGAAGCCGAGGCGCGCGGGCCGATGCGCCTTGCCGAAGTCGAGGCGGCGCGAAAAGAGATCCTGACGACGGCGATGGGCCTCGAGCGCGAGGGCAAAGTCATCCTGCGCAGCGCCCCCGGCGACCTGGTCGCGTGAGGCGGGGATGTTGACGACGCGCGCGATCGTCGCAACCCGTTCGGTCGGCGAAGCGGCGCGCCGCGGCACGGCCGGGAACGGGGAAGCGAGCGGCAGCGGTTTCGGTGCCGTGCTCGACGCGGCCAGCGACGCCTCGAAGCAGCCAGGCGACGCTGCGGCGGCGCCGGCGCCGGATCGCGCTCGCGATCCCCATCCCCACCTCCTGGCCGCAACGACAGCCGCCAACGGCCGTCGCTTCCCGCTTCTCGACGACGGCGATGCGGCCACCGCGGGGCCGCCGGTTGCCGGCGGCAAGGGCATGCCGGATGCCGCCCCGGCGTCGCACCGCCGCGCCAATGACAGCGGCTCCGGTGATCCGCAGCATCGGCCGCCGCCGACGCCCAGTGCGGCGGCTGCGATGTCGTTGGTGGTACCGCTTGTATTGATCCCTGCCGCGTCCGGCCAGCCGGCAGGAGAAACACCGGAAGCGACGTTGCCGTTGGCCGACCAGGTGGCGCCGGCGACGGATCGCGGCAGTTTCAGCGGATGGGGGGCGGGCATTTCGGACGCGGCCGGAGGCGCGTCGCCGGTCGGCGGCGATGGTGCCGCTGGCACGCCCGGCGCCGTCGACGGAGCGGCGGCGAGCGCGCCTGGCACCCCGAGTGACACGGATGCCGCCTTCACCGCGAACGGTGCGGGCGGCGCGACGAGTGCCGCGCCTTCCCGCGATTCGACCCGTGAATTGTCGGCTCTGCGCGCGCCGCCGGAGACCCGCTCGGCCGCAAATGTCGTGCCGGGTTCGGCGGTTCAGCCGGTTTCCGCCACGGCTGCGGCGGATCGGTCGACGGCACGCGCCGGCGATGACGGCGCCACCGGTATTGCAGCAATGGCGATTTCGACTTCCCTCCCGGGCGCAGCGGCCGCGGCGGCGGGCGCCGCGACGCCCGCCGCATCCGCGGGGCCGGCCGATGCGGCGGATCTGGCCGCGCAGGTCGTCAGCCGGATGGCCGGGGCGCTCGCCCCCGGTAACGTCGATATCGTGATGCACCTGCATCCGCCGGAATTGGGCGAGTTGAACGTGCGCGTGCAGGTCAGCGGGCACGAGGTATCGGCGTGGTTCGATTCGCCGCTGGCGCAGGTGCAACTGGCGTTGAGCCAGGGCATGGGGCAGTTGCGCGCCGGGCTGGCTGATGTCGGCTACAGTCTGAACAACGCCTGGATCGGCGGCGATGCCTGGACGCCGCGCGGCGGGACGGCATCGCCGACACGGCGGGCGCTGGTGGCCGCCGGCAGCCCGGCGGTCACAACCGAGCCTGCTGCCTTGTCGCCGGCGGCCGGCGCCGGAGTGAGCCTCTATGTCTGACGCGCTGCGCCCGGCGCCGAGCATCCGCCCCTATCTGTTTTTCGACGAGCGTCGGCCGAAGCGGGCATGGATGCCCGCGCTGGAGGGGATCAATGGCCGGTTTGCGCAGTATTGCCGCGCGACGCTGCTGCAATACCTGCAGCCGCCTGTCGAAGTCACCGCGCAATTTGCCATCGAGGTGATCCGGCACGGCGAACTGATCGATCGGCTGCCGGTGCCGAGCCATTTGACCCTGGTCGCGCTGAAGCCGCTGGAAGGCACCGCGTTGATCGCAATCGAGCCGGCATTGGTCGGTATCATCGTCGAGAGCCGCTTCGGCGGCAGCGGGCGCATGCCCGTCGTCGCCGTGCCCGACCGCGAATTCGCGCCGATCGAACAGCAGGCGATGAGCCGTATTGTCGAGCGGCTGCTCGATCAATGGGCGGCGGCCTGGAAGCCGATCGCCACGGTGATGCCGCAGGTCGTGCGGCACGAGGTGAAGCCGGCGTTCGCCACGATCGGTGGTTCCACCGAGTTTGTCATCGTCAACAGCTTCGACGTCACGGTCGCCCGCGGCAGCGGCAAGCTGCTGATTGCGATCCCGTACGAAATGCTGCGGCCGCTGAACGACAGTCTGGTGACGCTCGGCCCCGAACGCGTCGTCAGCCGCGACGCCCGCTGGTCGCAGGAGCTGCAGATCGGTATCGGCAGTGCGGCAATGGAAGTCGCGGTGGAGTTCGCGGCAATCGAGGTGACGGTCCGCGATTTTCTCAGCCTGCAGCCGGGCAGCGTTTTCGAAATTGCCCGCCCCGATACGGTCACCGTGCAGTCGGGCGGAAAGCCGCTGTTCGGTGGCCGCTGGGGCCGCCACGGGCGAAAAATCGCGGTGCGGGTCGAGCGGCAGTTGCGGCCAACGCCGACCGGCCCGGCCGCAGCGGCGGCGCAAATCGACAAAGGGGGTGACGATGCCGGATGATTTTTTCACCGCCGGGCAAGCCGGCATGGCCGAACCGTCGCCGTTCCCCGGCGTCGACGACGAGGCAGCGGCCGGCGGGAAGGACGAGGCAAACCGGGCTGCCGCACGCCGGCCGGGTGATCCGGTTCGGCTCGATCTGGTCATGAACATTCCGGTTCGGCTGTCGGTGGAACTCGGCCGGGCCGAGATCCCGATCCGCGATGTCGTCAATGTCGGCCGCGGTTCGGTCATCGAACTCGACCGCAATGTCGGTGAGCCGCTCGACGTGCGTGTCAACGGCGTCCTGATCGGCCATGGCGAGATCGTTGTCATCGACGAAGAGCGGCTCGGCCTGCGCTTCATCGATGTCGTCAGCCGAGCGGAGCGGGTCAGCGGACTGACCTGACCGGAGGATGGGCGAATGGCGGGATTGGCCGAGGCCAGCCACGGCGCGCTGCTTACGATCTTTGTTACCGCCGGCCCGATCCTGGCCGTCATTCTGGCGATCGGGGTCGTCGTCAGCGTGTTCCTCGCCGTCACCCAGGTCAACGAGCCGACCTTGAGCTTTGTGCCGAAATTTTTCGCCACTGTCGCCGCCATCGCGGTGCTCGGCCCGTGGCTGTTGCACCAGCTTGAAGCATTCGCGATCGGCGTGTTCGCGACATTGCCCCGGATATTGCAGTGACGATCGAGGCACGGCCGCCGGTTTCCGGTTTTAACCTGGGCGGGCTGCGGCGGCAGCTGCCGTCGCTGGCCGGTCCCACCGCCTTCGTCCTGATCCTGGCGATGGTGGTGGTGCCGCTGCCGCCGTTTCTGCTCGACCTGCTGTTCACCTTCAACATCTGTTTTGCGCTGATGATTCTGCTGGCGGCGCTCTACACCGCGCGGCCGAGCGATTTCTCGGCGTTTCCGACGCTGCTGCTGCTGACGACGCTAATGCGGCTGTCGCTGAACGTTGCCGCCGCGCGGATCATCCTGCTCAACGGATATCAGGGCTCGGCCGCCGCCGGCCGCGTCATCGAGGCGTTCGGCGCGTTTGTCGTCGGCGGCGATTACGCTGTCGGCATCGCCGTTTTCGCGATCCTTGTCATCATCAACTTTGTCGTCATCACCAAGGGCGCCGGCCGCATCGCCGAGGTCGCGGCGCGCTTTGCACTTGACGGCATGCCGGGCAAGCAGATGGCGATCGACGCCGATCTCAATGCCGGGTTGATCAATCAGGAGGAGGCGACGCGCCGGCGCCGCGACGTGTCGCACGAAGCCGATTTTTTCGGCGCGATGGACGGCGCCAGCAAGTTCGTGCGCGGCGACGCGGTGGCGGCCGTCCTGATCCTGTTCATCAACCTTCTGGGCGGCCTCGTCATCGGCGTATGGCAGCACGGCCTCGACATGGCCGAAGCCGGGCAAACCTATACGCTGTTGACGATCGGCGACGGGCTGGTGGCCCAGATCCCGGCGCTCGTCATCTCGTCGGCCGCCGGCGTCGTCGTCAGCCGCGTCTCGACCGGCCACGATCTCGGCAACCAGGTGATCGCCCAGCTTGCTGCGTTTCCGAAAGCGTGGTGGGTTGCCTCCGGTATCGTCGGCCTGCTCGGCGTCGTGCCCGGCATGCCGCATCTGCCGTTTCTCGCCTTCGCCGCACTGTTGGGCGTCGGCGCCTGGCAGTTGGCGCGCGCGCAGCAGCGCCAGGCTCGCCAGGCGACGGCGCCGGCCCCACCGGCGGCCGAGCCGGCCGAGATCGACATCGGCGTCGTCGAACTGGTGCAGCCTCTCGAAATCCAGCTCGGCTACCGGCTCGTCGGTCTTGTCAGCAAAGAGCATGAGAACGGTCTGCTGCGCCGATTGCGGGCGGTGCGCCGTCAGGTGTCGCGCGAGTTCGGCTATCTGGTGCCGGCCGTGCATGTGCGGGACAACCCGGATTTGCGCTCGACCGTCTACCGGATCCTGGTGCACGGCGTCGAGCGGGCGACCGGCGAGGTCTATCCCGACAAGCTCTTGGCGCTGCCGGCAGGAGTTGAGGCCGAGGGGATACAGGGCATCGTCACCCGCGACCCGGTGTTCGGGCGGCCCGCACAATGGATTCAGCCGAGCATTGCCGAACAGGCGCGTGCCGTCGGCTACACCGTCTTCGACGCGCCGGTCGTCATCGCGACGCATTTTGAGCGGGTCGTCGAAGACAATATCGAGGCGCTGTTCGGGCGCACCGAACTTGACGGCATCCTTGCCTACTTCGAAAAACAGGTGCCGAAGCTCGTCGAAGAGCTGACGCCAAAGCTGCTGCCGATCGCGACCGTGCACGCCGTGCTGGCTGGGCTGTTGGCCGAGCAGGTTCCGATCCGCGATTTGCGCACGATCATCGCCGCCCTCAGTGCCGGCGCCGCGACCGGTCAAGACCCGCGCGTCCTGCTCGAATTCACCCGCGTCAGGCTTGGCGGCTTCATCGTGCAGAATGCTTTCGGCGCAGTTGACGAGCTGAAGGTCATGGCGCTCGAGCCGGGCCTTGAAAAGTTGCTAGGGGATGCGGTCAGGCTGGCCGCCAGCAGCGGCACCTTCGGGATCGAACCGGGGCTCGCCGCCGAGATGCGCGCCTCCGCCTCGCTCGCGGGCGCCCGTCTGGCGACGCAGGCGCCGGTCGCGGCGCTCGTGACCCGGCCGGAGCTGCGCGAGGTCTCGGCCCGCCTGCTGCGGGGCGTGCGGCCGCGGGTCAGCGTCCTTTCCTACCAGGAAATTCCGTCGGAAAAGCGCATCAAGGTGGTCGAGGTGCTCGGCCGCACGGCGGTGGACAGTGGCTCGGGCTAGCATGGCGCAGGCGTGCCCCGATCCGGCGCCGTCGTCTAACGCGCCACCGGCGATTGCCGGCATCCGCGACGGCTATGGCGTGTCCTTGTCGGCAAGCGATGAAGCGGCGGCCGTGCGCCGCCACGTACCGCTCGTCAAACGGCTGGCGCTGCACATGAAGGGGCGCCTGCCCGACACGGTGCAGGCCGACGATCTCATTCAGGCCGGGCTGATCGCGGTGCTGCGTCTGTTGCGCAGCGGCGCCGCCGATGCGGGCAGCGAGGCGGTGCTGCGGCGCGCCGTCATCAACGCGATGATCGACGAAGCGCGGCGCGAGACCTGGGCGCCGGTCAGGACGGTGCGACGGGCGCGCGCCGCGGTCGCGGCGATGCGCGCTGTCCGCGGGCGGTTGGGGCGCGACGGCAGCGACGAGGAGATCGCCCTCGAAATGGGAGTGACGCTCGCCGACTATCACGGCGTGCTGATCGACATCGCCGGCATCCGGCTCTTGCAGCTCGACGAGTTCGACGAGCGCGCCGAGGCGCAGCTGCAGGTTGCCGGCAGCCAGGAGACGGGCCTTTACCGCAGCCGGCTCGTAACGCTGCTGGCGGAGGCGATTGCGGCGCTGCCCGAGCGGGAAAAGCTCGTCGTGTCGCTTTACTACGAGCACGAACTCAACATGGAAGAGGTCGGCAGGGTACTCCGTCTCGACAAATCGAGCGTCTGTCGAGCGCACGGTCGCGCCCTGCTGCATCTCCGCGCCGCGCTCGCCGATCGCGGACCGGGCCCGGGCGAGGCTGCGGCTCGGACGACAGGAGATTGAGCCGTGGATATCCTGTCGCTGATCGGGTTTTTTGCCGGCGTCACCTGCGTCTTGACGGCAATGGCGCTGGACGGCGGCAGCATCGCTGCGCTGCTGCAGATCCCGGCGTTCATCATTGTCGGCGGCGGCACGATCGCCGCGGTGTTGCTGCAATCGCCGCTGCCGGTATTTCTGCGCGGTCTGCGCATGCTGGCCTGGGTTTTTTTCCCGCCCAAGGACGATCGCGCCGAACTGCTTGGCGAAATCCTCGGTTGGCTGCGCCTGATCCGGCGTCAGTTCGTGCTGGCGCTTGATCCGGTCGCCGACCAGCAGACGGACCCGTTCATCCGTCAGGGGTTGCGCATGGTCGTCGACGGCATCGAGGCGCCGCACATCCGCACGATGCTGGAGACCATCATCAGCGCGCAAGAACACGAAGAGACGATCGCCGCCGAGATCTACGAGGCAATGGGCGGCTATGCACCGACCGTTGGCATTCTTGGCGCCGTGCTCGGCCTCATCACCGTGATGTCGCACCTAGACGATCCGTCGAAGCTCGGCAGCGGCATCGCCACCGCGTTCGTCGCGACGGTGTACGGAGTCGGCGCCGCCAATCTGATCTGCCTGCCGATCGGCAACAAGTTGAAGGTGCTGGTTCGGCGCCGCATGCGCCGTCTGGAGATGATTACCGAAGGAATGGTGGGTTTGGCGATCATGGAAGCGCCGATGCAGTTTGAGATGCGACTGCGCGGTTTTCTCGACGAAGAGGGGCACGGCGCGCGGTCGGCCGACGATGAGGAAACGCCGGCGGCGCCGCGTGAGGCGGCGGCAGCGGAATAGGCACGTGGCACAGCGGGGGTCGTGAAATGCGCAAGCAACTGCCGAAAAAACACGTGAACCTCGAGCGGTGGATCATCTCCTACGCCGACTTCACGACCCTGCTGCTCGCCACGTTTGTCGTCATGTATGCCGTCTCGAGCATCAATTCCTCGAAGTTTCAGGAAATGGCAGAGGCCTTTTCGACCGCGTTCATGGGCAAGATCACCAAGATCCAGGCCACCGGTCTCGCCGCCGCGCACAAGGCGCCATTCGATTTCATGCCGTCGCCGGTGCACACGCCGATCATCACCCGCGACGAGCAGGTAAAGCATCTGCCGCCGGCGTTGACGCAAGCCGTTGCGCACCGCGCTGCGGAACTGCAGCGGGCGTACCAAAAGCTCCAGCAATTGCTCGGCGGCATGATCAAGGGCGGGCAGGTGCGGGTATCGCTGCAATCGCTCGGTGTCGTCGTCGACATCAATTCCGTGCTGCTGTTCGACAGCGGCAAGGCCGATTTGACACTGCCGGCCCTGGGTCTCGTCGATCAGGTCGCCGGCGTCCTCAAGGACCTGCACTATCCGATCCAGGTGAACGGCTTCACCGACACGCAGCCTATTCACAATTCGCAATACAATTCCAACTGGGATCTGTCGGCGGCGCGTGCGATCGCTGTTGTGAAGCGCCTTGCCGAGGCCGGCATCGACCCGGCGTTGCTGGTCGGAGCGGGCTACGGCGAATATCACCCGGCGGCGTCAAACGACACGCCTCAAGGAATGGCGATGAACCGCCGCGTCTCGATCGTCGTCGTGTCGCCGATGGACAGCCGCAGCATCATGGAGACGCCGTTGGTCGGCGGCCCGGAACCGGCGTCCGACAGGGCGCCCGCCGCGCCGGCGGTGACCGAGCCGACGCCCAGTCGGCCGGCGCCGTCGCGGTAAGCGGATGCACCGGTGGCCGCACCGCCTCAGGCCCCGCGCGAGCGTCGCAACAAATCCGGCGTCCGGCCGATGCTGTTGGCCGGCGGGATGGGCCTGATGTGGTTTGTCGAATTCCAGGCGGGCCCGCTTCCCAGCGGCGTGCCGGGTTGGGGCATCGCGCTGATTTTGGCCGGCCGGGTGTTCGCCGATTTTGTCGGCGCTGCGCTTGTCGTCGCCCTCGCCCGGCTGAGTTTGGCGACGGTTCGGCTGGCGATCGCCACTTGGCAGCTGCAGCGCCGGCGGGGGAGCGGATGAGGCGCCGCGGCGAACCGGTCGAGCCGGCATTGCGGCGCTGGCACTTCCCGGAACTCGACCCGCCGGCCGAGACCGCCGGCGTCGCCGCGGCGATCGGTGCGGCGGCGCCACTGCCGCCGCCCGAGGAACCCGCCGCTGCCGCAGACAAGCCGGATCCCGAGGCGGATCGACAGCGGGTCGCGGCGGAACTGGCGCGCGGCTACGCCGAAGGCGTCGAGCGCGGTGTCGCCGCCGGCCGCGAGCGTGGCTATCAGGACGGATTTGCCGCCGGGCACGAGGCAGCGCAGCAGGCCCTCGCGGCGGATGCTCGCCGAATTGCGGCGCTTGCCGAGCGTCTCGCCGCGCCGATACCGGCGGTGGAGCGGGTGATCGAGGACGCCATTATCGGGTTGGCGCTGGAACTGGCGCGCTGCGTGATCGGCGTCGAGATCACACGCTCCCCCGACAGCCTCGTGCACCTGATCCGCGAGGCGCTGACAAAGGCGCCGGTGAGCCTTAACGGCCTGCGGATTGCGCTCAATCCCGCCGATCTCGACCTGGTGCGCAGGCTCGCGCCGGAGATTGAAGAGGGCGGTGCAACGCTCGCCGGCGACAACGAGGTCGAGGCCGGCGGCTGCATGATCGCATTGGACGAAGGCGCTGGGCCGGTCAAGGATCGCCGCTGGCGGCCGCGCGCCGGCGAAACGGGGCCGCATATCGACTTGTCGGCACCGGCCCGCTGGCGCACCGCGATGCTGGCGCTGTTCGACGGCGAAGCCACATGAGCGCCGACGGTGAGCATATGCCGGGATTTGCGCCGGACGCGGCGACGCGCGACCGGTTGGTGCAGAGCATCGAGCGCTATCGCGCGCGGATCAGCGGGCGTTGCAACGCGATCGTTGTCTACGGCACCCTCGTCCGCACGGTCGGGCTTGTCATGGAGGCGCACGGCATTCATGCCGCGATCGGCGAGCGATGTTTTATTGAGGGTGAGGCCGGCCGGCTTTTGCCGGCCGAAGCGGTCGGGTTTGACGGCGAGCGCGTATTGCTGATGGCCGAAGGCCCAGTCGACGGGTTGGCGCCGAACGCGCGGGTGATCCCGGCCGGCCGCATGGTCGAGATCGCGGTCGGCCCGGAACTGCTCGGCCGCGTCATCGACAGCAGCGGCACCGCCATCGACGGGCGCGGCCCGCTGTGGTGTGCCGAGCGGGTGCCGCTGTTCGGCCAGCCGCTCAACCCGATGCGCCGGACGATGGTGGAAACGCCGCTCGATGTCGGCGTGCGGTCGATCAATGCGCTGTTGTCGGTCGGCCGCGGCGCTCGGCTCGGGCTGTTTTCCGGCAGCGGCGTCGGCAAGAGCGTGCTGCTCGGCATGATGACGCGCTACACCGCGGCGGACGTCGCGGTGATCGGCCTCGTCGGCGAGCGCAGCCGCGAGGTCAAGGAATTTGTCGAACGCATCCTCGGACAGGCAGGGCTGGCCAAGGCTGTCGTCGTCGCCGCGCCGGCCAGCGACTCGGCGCTGCAGCGCGTACATGCGGCGCAGCGGGCCGCCGCGATCGCCGAATACTTTCGTGATCGCGGTCGGCACGTTCTGCTGTTGATGGATTCATTGACGCGCTTTGCGATGGCGCAGCGCGAGATCGGGCTTTCGGTCGGCGAATTGCCGGCGACCCGCGGCTATCCGCCATCCGTCTTCGGGCGGATCGCCGCCCTGTGCGAGCGCGCCGGCAACGGCGAGGCGGGCGCCGGCAGCATCACCGCGTTCTATACAGTGCTGGTCGAAGGCGACGACATGAACGACGCGATCGGCGATGCGACCCGCGGCATTCTCGACGGGCACCTCGTGCTGTCGCGGCGGCTGGCCGATGCCGGGCTGTTCCCGGCGGTCGATGTCGGCGCGTCGATCAGTCGGGTCATGCCGTCGATCGTGCCACCGGCGCATCTTGCCGCCGCGCAGGAGTTCAAGCGCCTTTACGCCCGGCTCGAGGAGCATCGCGACATGCTGTCGATCGGCGGCTATCGTCCCGGTCACGACGCCGAACTCGACCGCGCCGTCACGCTACGGCCGGCCATCGACGAGTTTCTGCGCCAGGATCTGGCAAGCGCGGTGTGCTTTGCCGACAGCGTCGGCGCGCTCAGAACTCTTGTCGCTACGTGAGGATACGATGTCACAGGTGGAAAAGTTGATCGATATTGCCGGCCGCCGCAGCGATGAAGCGCTGCTCGCCTGGCAGCAGCTCAAGGCCCAGTGCAGCGAAGCAATCCGCAAGCTGTCGCTGCTGAAGGAGTACCGCGAGCGCTATCGCAGCCTGATGTGCGACGGCCTGGAAGCCGGGATGCCGGCGACCGCGACGATGGCCTACCTCGAATTCATCGGCCAGATCGACGAGGTCGTATTGCGGCAGGAAGTCGATCTCGGTTCGATCGAACAGGCCTGCGAACGGCAATGGCAGGCGCTGGTCGAAGCGCGGCGCGAGAAGCGCACCTACGAAATGCTCAGCGAGCGTGTCGCGGCGCGCGAGGCGGAGGCGGCGCTGCGCCGCCGTCACGCGGAGATTGACGAATTGATCCAGCGCGCCGCTGCGCTGCGCTGACACTTGACGAAAACAGGAATTTCCGATGAGCGACACTGCGTCGCCGGCCGGTGGAGCAAACCCGAGCGCAGCGTCTGCCGGGCGCCGCGGCTTCCCGGGCGGCTGGAAAATCATCGCGTTGGCACTGGCGGTGCTGGCGGCCGCGGCCGGAGGCGGCTACTACGAGTTCGTCATGCGGCGCCCCCCGCCCGGTCCGCAGGCGGCGCGACAAGAACCGCCGCTGCCGTTCTACCTCGAGGTCAAGCCGCTCGTCGTCAGCATGAGTGGCGACGGCAGCGAAACGCATTTTGTGCAGATCGGGGTCAATCTGACGCTGTCCGGCGCGGCCGCCGGCAACCTCGTCAGCGCGATGATGCCCGAGGTCGACGATTCGCTGCGGCTCACGGCGCTGTCGTTCAAGGTCGAGGACATCACGACGCCGTCCGGCGTCGACAAGATGCGCAGCCGCATGGTTGCCGATCTCAACCGCATGCTGCTGCGGCGCCTCGGCGCCGAGCGGATCATGCAGGTCAATCTCGGCCAGAAGGACCTAGTCCAACACATTTATTTCTCGCAGCTGATCATCGAATGAACGAGCCGATCGTCAGTCCGGAGAGCGGCAATGCCGGTTGAGCCGGAAGGGCTTGCCTCGCTGTCGCTGACGATCGGTCTGATTGTCGTGCTGCTGTGGGGCGCGGTATGGGCGGTGCGGCGGTTGCGGCCGGGCGGCGGGGCGGGCGGCGCCGACTGCGCGGTCATCCGCGCGTTGGCGCTGGGGCCGCGCGAGCGGCTCCTCGTCGTGCGGGTCGGCGACAAGCAGCTTGTCGTCGGCGTCGGCGCATCGGCGGTGTCGCTGCTGTGCGAACTCGAAACGCCGCTGGCGGCGGGGCGGCCGCCCCTTGCGCCGCCGCTGACGCGGCAGGACGGCGGCGGCAATTTCGCGGCGGCGATTGGCAGAGCGGTGAAATCATGGCGCGACGGTTGATGCGGGCGGCCGCGGCGCTGGTGGGCGGGCTTGCCGTCGCCTGCCTGCTGGTGCATGCGGCGCAGGCGGCCGGGATCGGCGCGCTCGACATGCGCCCGGACGGCCATGGCGGGCAGGCCTATACCGTGCCGGTTCAACTGCTGCTGATCATGACCGGCCTCGTTTTCGTCCCGGCGCTGCTGCTGACGATGACCGCGTTCACCCGCATCATCATCGTGCTGTCGCTGCTGCGGCAGGCGCTCGGGCTGACGCAGACCCCGCCCAATCAGGTGCTGATCGGTCTCGCGCTGTTTCTGACGATGTTCGTGATGGGGCCGGTATTCTCCAAGATCGGCAACGATTCGCTGCAGCCGCTGCTCAACAACCAGATTTCGGCGATGGCTGCGGCAGAGCGGGCCGAAGCGCCGCTGCGCGCCTTCATGGTCAAGCAGACCAGGCGCGAGGATCTCGGGCTGTTTCTCAAACTGGCGGGCGGCCAGACCTATCCCAGCGTGGCCGACGTACCGTTCCGCGTTTTGGTGCCGGCATTCGTCACCTCGGAACTGAAGACCGGGTTCCAGATCGGCTTTATGATCTTCCTGCCGTTTCTGGTCATCGACATCATCGTCGCAGCGGTGATGATGTCGCTCGGCATGATGCTGCTGTCGCCGATCAGCATCTCTCTGCCGCTCAAACTGGCGCTGTTTGTGCTGGTCAACGGCTGGACATTGGTGATCGGCTCGCTGGCTGAGGGGTTCGTCCGATGAGCGTCGGTGACATCAGCGATGCCGTGCGCGGCATGCTGATGCTGACGCTGCTTGTCGTCACGCCGTTTCTGGCGGCGGCGATGCTGACCAGCCTGATCGTTGGCGTCATGCAGGCGGCGACCCGCATCAACGATTTGACGCTGAGTTTTGTGCCGCGTTTCGCGGCCGTGCTGCTGGCGGCGTATCTGGCGGAAGCCTGGGCGGTGACGCACCTTGCGGCCTACATCGAGCGATCGATCATCGCAGCGCGCGGGCTGGGCGGGTGACGCGTGCTGCGCTTTACCGACGCCGATATCGCGCGCTGGCTCGGTGAGCTCTTCTGGCCGTTTCTGCGCACGTTGGCGTTGTTTTCGGCGGCGCCGCTGTTCAACGCTGTTGCGATCCCGGTGCGGGCGCGCGTCGCGATCGCCGGCATCATCGCCATCGCCGTTGCGGCCGCGATAAATCAGTCGGCGCCCCTTACATTGTCATGGACAGCCATGATGCTGGCGGTGCAGCAGGTGCTGGTCGGACTGGCGATCGGCTTTGCGATGCAATTGGCATTGGCGGCGATGGCGTTTGCCGGCGACTTGATCGGGGTGCAGATGGGGTTCGGTTTTGCCGGCCTGTTCGATCCGCAGACCCGGTTTCAGGTGCCGGTCATTTCCGACCTGTTCGGCCTCGTCGGCCTTTTGCTGTTCGTCACCCTCAACGGTCATCTAATCCTGCTCGGCGTGTTGGTGAAGAGCTTTGCCGTCGTGCCGATTGCCGCCGGCAGCGCGATTCCGCGTCTCGGCTGGCATGCAGTGGCGGCGGCCGGCGCGCTGTTGTTCCAGATGGGCGTATGGCTGGCGTTGCCGGTCGTCGCCGTATTGCTGGCGGCCAATCTGGCCGTCGCCGTCGTTTCGCGGGTCGCACCGCAGATCAACATCATGTCGGTCGGGTTTTCGCTGTTCATGTGGGTTGGGCTCGCCGCGACGATCGCGCTGGTGCCGTTCTTCACGCCGGCGGTCTCGCACATGATCGAGGTAGGCATCGCCGCCGCGGGCGCGGCATTGCACGGGGGCTGAGGGTGGCCGACGAGCAGGAGCGCGCCGGTCGCACCGAACAGCCGACGCCGCACCGGCTGCGGAAGGCGCGCGCGGAAGGCAATGTCGCGCGCGCCCACGGCGTCGCGGCGGCCGCGGTGCTGCTGACCGGCGCGGCCTTGTTCGCGTTTGCCGGTGGGTCGATTGTCGCACGGCTCGAACTGGTATTGCGGCTCGGCCTCACCGCCGATCCTGCGGCGGTCGGCGATCCGGCGCGGCTGCTGCCGGCCGCTGCGCCCGTTGTCGCGGCCGGGTTCGGCATTCTTGCCGTGTTTCTTGCGGTCGTCGCGGTGGCCGGGTTTGTCGCCGATATTGCCGTCGGCGGCTGGGTGTTTTCCGGCAAGCCGCTCGTCCCGGATCCGACGCGCATCGACCCGGTCGCCGGCTTCGGTCGGCTGTTCTCGCGCGCCGCCGCCGTTGAGATGGTGAAGTCGCTCGCGAAATTCGCCGTGGTGGGCGTCGTCGCGTGCTGGCTCGGCCGGGCTTGGGCACCCGCGTTCTTGCATCTCGCGGCCGAGGCGTGGCCCGGCGCGCTGCGCCATGCGGCGGCGGGTTGGAGCCGGATGTTCGTCACGCTGGCGCTGGCGATGGTCGCCGTCGCGGCGCTGGAAATTCCCTATCAGGTCTGGGCGTTTCGCGACCGCCTCAAGATGACGCGGCAGGAGGTGCGGGACGAACTGCGCGAATTGGAGGGCAGCCCGCAAACCAAGCGCCGCATCCGCACGCTGCGCCTGCGGCTGGCCCGCTCGCGGATGATGAGCGAAGTGCCAAAGGCCGACGTTGTCATCGTCAATCCGGAACATTTCGCCGCGGCGCTGCGCTATCGCGAAGACCGCATGCGCGCGCCGTGCCTCGTCGCGAAGGGCACCGGGCTTGTCGCGTTGCGCATTCGCGAGGTCGCAGATGAAAACGCCGTGCCGATCGTCGAGGCGCCGCGGCTCGCGCGCGCCATCTGCCGTTATGTCGATCTTGACGATGAGATCCCGGTTGGCCTCTACCCGCCGGTCGCCGAGGTCCTCGCGCATGTCTATCGCCTGCGCACGGCACGCAACAACGGTGCGCCGCCGCCGGTGCCGCCGCGGCAACGCTTCGAGCCGTCGGCGGAATTTGCGGTGTAGGCGGTATCAGGCGGCGCCGAGCGTATGGCGCGCCGGCGGGTTGCGTTCGCTGCCGTCCGGCAGATAGGAGCGGTGCGGTTCGGCGCGGCGCAGCTTGTCGAGCGCCTGCGTCAGGTGCCGCAACATGGCCGTGCAGATCACCGCGTTGTCGCGGTTGTAGCGCGCGATGCGGTTCAGCGCCGCGATGCTCATCGCTGCTTCCGGCCGCGCCGCCTGCGCCTCGATCTTGTCGGCAAGTTCGAGCTTGTGTCCGACAGCGGCCATGACGCGCTCGGGACTGCCGCTGAGTAGTGCCGCGCGCTCCTCCTCCAGCAGTTGCTGCAACCGGGCGAACAGCCGAAAAGTCTCGTCCATGGGCGTGCCTTCCCTCCTTAGAAGCGGATCACGGCGCTGCCGTCGTCGGCGATCGTCGCGTGAATGACCTTCTGGCTCTCCGGGTTCTGCATCGCGATGCTGTCGCCGGCCCGCCCGTCCTCCAGTGCGATGACGCTGTCCCGGATCACCATCCCGCCGTCGGTCAGCGTCAGCAGAACCCGCTGGCCGCGGTGGATGATGATGGGGTTTTGCAGAAACGATGCGAGGATCGGCGCGCCGATCATCAACCCGACACGCAGGACCTTGCCCTCGATGCGCTCCGGATTGGTCACGAGCGCGCCGTCCGCCGCGTACATGTCGACCCGCCGGCGCGACAGCAGATCGGCAGTCAGCGTTGTGCCGGGTGCAATATTGGCGGCCGCGACGACGGCGTCGACCCAGGCGTGCACCCGCACCGGCACATAGATCGTCCAATCGGGCGTTGGGCAGCTGACTTTGGCAGTCATCATCGCGCCGCTCGTGCCATCGAAGCTCACCGCGAGCGCCGGACATGGCGGCAACCGCAGCCGGCTGTCGAGCGCACCGACCTCGACCGTCGCATCGGCCGTGCCGACGCGTGGATGCATCGCATCGGTGATGGCCGTTCGGATCGCCGTGGCGCTCTCGACGCCGCCGATCGTCGCTGCCGCGGTCCCGCCCGCCAATGCAAGTGCCGTTACTGCCACCGCCACACCGGCTGTCCTCCATCGCATCGGAATTTTCTCCTTGCGGTTTGCTTCGACACCATTATTATGCGCGAAAGTGAAATTTTCGCAAGTCGCGAATTGTGCGGCGGCGACGTACGGCAGGAGCGGACGAGGATACATAATGACGGCCGCAATCGACACCGGGCTGGAATTTCTGCGGCAGGTTCTCGCGTTGCGCGGCTACCGGCAGCAGATCTTGTCGGCCGATATCGCCAATGCCAGCACGCCCGGCTTTAAGGCGGTGGACCTTGATTTCCAGCAGGCGCTCGGCGCCGCGACGGGCGGCGCAAACCAGCCGCAGGCCGCACGCTTGTGGCTCGTCGATGACCCGCGCCAACTCCCCATGTCGACAGGCGGCGCGCCGGCGGCTGCCGCCACGGCGGTCAAATACCAGGCCGACGTCGCGGTGACGCTCGACGGCAACAGCGTCAATCTGGACCGCGAGAAGGCGGCGGCGGCGGAAAATGCGGTGCAGTATGAAGCGGCGGGTACGTTCGCTTCCCAGATCCTCAGGATGCTGACGACCGCGGTCGGCGGTTCGGGCGCCCAGGCGTCTGGCGGAAGCTGACGATGTCGCTGCTTGCGGTATTCCCGATCGCCGGATCCGGCATGCTGGCGGAATCGCAGCGCCTGTCCGTCATTGCCAGCAATGTGGCGAACGCCAACAGCATGGCAGGTCCTGAAGGCGAACCCTACCGCGCGCGCGAGCCCGTATTCGAGGCGGTGTCGCTGCAGGGCGGTGATGCGTCTGCCGCCTCCGCCGGCGTGTCGGGTGTGCGGGTCGCCGCAATCGTGCAGAGCGACGAGCCGTTCCGCGAAACCTACGATCCGGGCAGCCCCTACGCCGATCAAAGCGGCTATGTGCGGCAGCCCAACGTCGATCCGGTCGAGGAAATGGTCAACATGATCTCGGCGCAGCAGGACTACCAGGCCGATCTGGAAGCGTTCAACGTCGCCAAGACGCTGGCGTTGCGAACCTTGTCAATCTAAGCGGCGGGCGAGCAGGAGGGAACGGTGGTCAGCGCAGCAAGTGCAATGCCGGCGACGGTGACGACGCTGCCGCAAGGCAGTCAGACGCCATCCGCATCCGGGTCGTCGAGCCAATTGCTGAACCAGAGCGATTTCCTGCAGCTGATGACTGCGCAGCTGGAAAACCAGGACCCGCTGAACCCGATGACCGGGACCGAGTTCGCCGCCGAACTGGCGGAATTCTCGACCGCGCAGGGAGTGCAGGGTCTGCAGACCAGCATGACCAGCGTCGGCGGCACGCTGTCCGGCATGCAGGCCGCCGGTCTTGTCGGCCAGAACGTCGCGGTCGCCGGCAACACGCTGCTTTTGGGTGCGAACGGCAACGCGGTGGGCGCGCTCAACCTGCCGTCGGCCGCGGCCGACGTTACCGTAACGATCGGCAACGGCGGCGCCACGCCGGTGGCAACCCTCAATCTCGGGGCAATGCCCGCCGGAACGCAGCCGTTCGTGTGGAACGGCGCCGGCAGCAGCGGCTCGCAGGCGGCGTCAGGCACGTACACCTTCACGGTCAATGCGGTCGGCGCAAGCGGCAGCAGCCTGTCGGCGACGCCCTATGCCGTGCTGCCGGTCACCGCGGTGACGCTGGGCGGCCAGAGCGGGCCGACGCTCGACCTCGAAGGCAGCCAGGCGCCGGTCGCGCTGAGCGCGGTTCAGCAGATATTTTGATAATCAAGCGGAGACGCAGCCATGTCGCTCGCAACCGAACTTTCGGGCGTGAACGCCGCCCAGACTTATATCGACACGGTCGGCAACAACGTTGCCAACGCCAACACGACCGGGTTCAAGACATCGACCCCCGATTTCGGGGACCTTTATGCCAGCGCAGCGCAGCCCTCGACGCCGGGCGAGGGGGTGGCGACCAACAGCCTGGCGCAATCCTTTGCTCAAGGCACGATCAGTCAAACCGGCGATCCGCTCGATGTCGCGATCAGCGGCAACGGGTTCTTTCAGCTGCAAACCGGGTCCGGCATCGCTTACAGCCGCGACGGCGCGTTCCAGGTGAATACCAGCGGCAATCTGGTAAACGCCAGCGGCGCCCTCGTTCTCGGCTACGGTCCTTCCGCTTCGGGTGCCGCGGTGGCCGGGTCGCTGCAACCGATCACGATCAGTTCCGGCAGCATTGCCGCCAGCGCCACCGGCAATTTGGCGCTCAACCTCAATCTGCCGACCACCGATACGCCGATCAATACGACAACGACCCCTTTCAAGATCAGCAATTCGGCCACCTACAACGAGAGCACCTCGACGGCGGTGTACGACAGTCTGGGCACAAGCAATACGCTGACGACGTATTATACGCAGGTCAGCGGCTCCGGATCGCCGCCGCAATGGCAGACCCATTGGGGGTTGACGAACGCCAGCGGCAGCTTGATCGCGTCGGGCGCCGGGCCGACCCTGACCTTCAACAGCAGCGGCCACCTGGTGAGCGGCAGCGGGGTGATCGCCGTCAACACGCTGCCCGACGGCGCGGCGCCGCTGGATATAACCCTCAGTTACACTGGGTCGAGCCTGTCTAACCTCGCCTTTGCGGTAAACGCGGTTCAGAACAACGGTACCGGCAGCGGCCAGTTCACCGGCATCACGATCGCCGCCAATGGCCATGTCACCGGCCAATACAGCAACGGCGGAACGAAGGTTCTGGGCACGATCGCGCTTGCCAGTTTTGCCAACCCGCAGGGGCTGACGCCGCTCAGCGGCAACATGTGGGCGAGCACCTACTCTTCGGGACAGGCGATATCCGGCAGGCCTGGTAGCGGCACGCTCGGCCAGCTGCAATCCAGCGCGCTCGAAGGCTCCAACGTAGATCTCACCAGCCAGCTGGTGGATCTGATCGTCGCGCAGCAGGCGTATCAGGCGAATACCGAAGGCATCAACGTCGATCAGCAGGACTTCCAGAAGCTGATGACGATCCAGTAGCGCGAGCGGCGGGCGGCTGGCGATGAGCGAATCGCTGTTCTACCTGGCGATGGGCGGGCTCGACGCGTCGATACAGAATTCGACCGCGGCTGCGAACAATTTGGCCAATCGCGCAACGATCGGCTACAAGGCCGAGCAGCCGGCCTTTCAAGCCGAACCGCTGTACGGTGACGGCGCGGCCGACCAGGTGGCGGTCTCGGGCGGGCAATCGCGCACGGATTTTTCCCAGGGACCGATCGAAGAAACCGGCCGCAATCTCGATGTCGCGATCAGCGGGCCCGGGTGGATCGCGGTGCAGGCGCCGGATGGCTCGATCGCGCTGACCCGCAACGGCGCGCTGTCGGTCTCGCCGCTCGGCATCTTGCAGACCAGCGACGGCCGTCCGGTGCTGGGGCGCGGCATGGCGCCGATCGCGCTGCCCCCGCTGCAGAAGGTGACGATCGGTCAAGACGGCACGATCTCGGGAGTCCTGAAGGGGCAAACGCCCGATCAGGTGGCGACGCTCAACCGCATCGCACTGACCAACCCGCCGACCGCGGCGCTGCAGCGGCGCGGCGATGGCATGTTTCAAGACACCGCCGGCACGCCGCAGCAGAGCACGGCCGTGCGGCTGCAATCGGGCGCGCTGGAAGGCAGCAACACCGAACCGATGTCGCTGATGCTGTCGATGATCGAAAACACGCGGACGTTCCAAATGCAGACCGAAATGATGCGCAACGTCCTCAACACCGACCAGGGGCAGGGCAGCGTTCTGACGCTGAGCTGAGCGCCGTATTCCGCTTCGGGAGAATTGTTCGATGATGCAGTCCCTGGCTGTGGTTCGCACCGGCCTCGAAGGCGAGCAGACCCAGATGGACGTGATCGCCAACAACTTGGCGAACCTTAACACAACCGGGTTCAAGAAGGTGCGGGCGGTGTTTGCCGATCTGCTTTATCAGGACCCGACGCAGGCCGGCGGCTTCACGTCGCAGGCGACGAATTACCCGTCCGGCCTGCAGCAGGGGACGGGTGCCAATGTCATCGCTACCGAGCCGGTCGCGACGCAGGGCAGCCTGGAGCAGACCGGCAACGCCCTCGATCTGGCGATCAACGGCCAGGGCTATTTCCAGGTTCTGCAGCCCAACGGCCAGATCGCCTACACGCGCGACGGCAGCTTCCAGATCAGCTCGACGGGGCAGGTGGTGACGGCGCAGGGTTATCTGGTGCAGCCGCCGATCACGATCCCGCGCAATGCCCAGAGCATCACGATCGGCACCGACGGCACGATCAGCGTGCAGATCCAGGGTCAGGCGCAGCCGTCGCAGATCGGCGTCCTGCAGCTCGCCAACTTCATCAATCCCGCCGGGCTGCAAAACGCCGGCAGCAATCTGGCGATCCAGACGCAGGCTTCGGGCGCGCCCACCACCGGCCAGCCGTCGCAGGACGGCCTCGGCACCGTCGCGCAGGGCTATCTCGAAGGTTCCAACGTGTCGGTCGTCGATGAGATGATCGACATGATCGCTACCCAGCGCGCCTACGAACTCGATACCCAGGCGGCGAAGAATGTCGATCAGATGCTCAGCTACCTGAACGAGGTCAATCAGTAGTCATGCACCCGTGGGCGTCGTCCACAGCGGTGCTGCTGGCCCTCGGCGGCAGCTTGGCGGCCTGCCAGCACGTGCCGCCGAGCCAGGAGGATCTGTTGGCTGGGCTGCAGCATCTGCCGGGCGACAAGGCCAACAACCTGCCGGTCAGCAACGGTGCGATCTATGCCGCAAATCCCCAGGGCGGCGGCGGGCTCGATCTGTTCACCGATCACCGCGCCTGGCAGGTCGGCGACATCGTGACGATCGCGATAACGCAGAATGCTACGGCGACAAAGAACGTGAGCCAAAATCTCGGACGCAGCGACAATGTGGCGAGTACGGTCAGCAACCTGTTCGGGCTGCCGACGTCGTTTGGTCACTCCGGCAAAACGACGCAGTTCAACCCGAACATCGCCTACAACAGCGCCAATACCCTGGCCGGCAGCGGTGCGACGGCGCAGAGCGACAGCTTTGCCGCGACCGTATCGGCAATGGTTCGACGGATCCAGCCCAACGGCGATCTTGTCATCGCGGGCGCGGATGAGATCAAGCTCGTCGGCGGCAAGGAATACATCCGCATAGCGGGCGTCATCCGTCCCGAGGACATCCAGACCGGCAATGTCATCGATTCGACGCAGATGGCCGATGCGCATATCGAATTCAGCGGCGACGGCGAAACCTATCTGGCGCCGAAGATGGGGATTCTGCAGCGCCTGTTTCTGACGGTCAGCACGGTATGGCCCGGCAATTGGTTCGGCGATTAGCGCTGGCGGCGCTCGCCTGGGCGCTCGTGTCGCTGCCGGCCGGCGCCGAGCGGCTGAAGGATCTTGTGCAGGTCGCCGGCGCCCGCGACAACCAGCTGATCGGCTATGGGTTGGTGGCCGGACTTGCCGGCACCGGCGATCAGACGACGCAGATCCCGTACAGCGTCCAATCGCTGCAGAACATGCTGCGCCAATTGGGGCTGACGCTCAATCCCAGCACCTTCATGCAGCCGACCGCCGTGGCCGCGGTGATGGTCACCGCCGATCTGCCGACCTTCATGCAGGTCGGGCAAAAACTCGACGTGACGGTGTCGGCGCTGGGTAATGCAAAAAGCCTGCGCGGCGGCGTCCTGCTGATGACGGAACTGCGGGGCACCGACGGACAGGTTTACGCCATCGCCCAAGGATCGCTGCTGGTCAGCGGCTTTGAGGCGGGCGGCCAGGCGGCGTCGACGACCGTCAACATTCCAACTGTCGCGCACATTCCGCGCGGCGCGACAATTGAGCGAACGCCGCACGGCAGCTACGCCGCCGGCGACCGGGTTCTGCTCAATCTCGACGACCGTTCCTTCGGCAACGCGGCGCGCATCGTCGATGCGATCGATCAACGTATCGGGCCGATCGCCGTCGCACTGGGGCCGGGCCAGGTTGCCGTGCAAACCCCGTCATCGTCCGACGAGCAGGTGCGCTTCATCGCCGCCTTGCTCGACTTGCAGGTCAACCCGGAGCCGCCGCCGGCGCAAGTCGTCATCGATGCGCAGAGCGGCACCGTCGTGCTCGGCGAGGACGTCCAGGTCGGGCCGGCGGCGGTGGCCTACGGTTCGCTGGCGGTGACAGTGACCGAAAAGCCCGAGGTGTCGCAACCCGCGCCATTCAGTCAGGGGCGCACCCAGCGCGTGCCGCGCACCCAAGTCGAGGCGGCCGAAAAGCAGCTCAAGATCGTCGAGCTGCATAATGCCCCCCGGGTGTCGGACATCGTGCGCAATCTCAATGCGATCGGCGCCACGTCGTCGGATTTGATCGCGATCCTGCAGGCGCTGCATCAGGCCGGCGCGCTGCATGCGCGCATCAAGGTCTTGTAGCATGGACCTGCAAGCCGCCGAGCGCATCGCCGGCGTCAGCGATCCCAACGCGATCATGGCGCTGCAGAAGCAAAGCGGCGATCCGGCGGTCGGCAAAGCGGTCGCCGAACAGTTCGGCACGCTGCTGATGGAGCGTGCGTTGCAGAATGCCGACGGGTCGGCGCTCGCGATGGCGAGCGGGGTCGGCTCCAATGTCGTCAACTCGATGTTCGCCGGTACGATCGCGCAGACCGCCATGTCCGGCGACCGGCTCGGCCTCGCCGATCTGCTGTTCCGCTCGATGACGGCCAAACAGTCGGCCGCGGGCGGCCATGCCGCGGCGGCGGCGCCGGCCGCCGCGCCGCACGCGATGCCGGCGACCGGTACTGCGGCGGGTCCCGGGCTGCCGCTCTCGCCCTATTGGCAGGATCACGGCTTGCGGCCGCTCGGTGACCGATCCCTCCAACGGCCGGCATCGGCGCCGGCGCCGATGCCGGCGGCGCCCAGCCGCGGCGGCGCGACGCCGGTCGCGCCGTCGACGGCTGCGCCGGCAAGTGCGTCGCCGACCCATACTGCACCGACGGCGGCCGCGGCGACGCCGATTGCCGTTACCGCCTTGCCGCCGATCGCACCGGCATCGGCGTCCACCAAGGATCCTGCCGCCG
>DATJSO010000069.1:0-16010 GCA_035504075.1 Allostellaceae bacterium
ACGGCGCATCACCTGGGACGCCGCGTCAGCGCGCACGCACACGGCGCGGCGGGCATCAACGCCGCGCTGGCGGCCGGCGTCGACTCGATAGAGCACGGCAGCTTCCTGGACGATGCTTCGATCAAGCTTTTTCTCGACCGCGGCGCCTTTCACACGCCGACCATCATCGCCGGCGTGACCGTTCTGGAAATGGCGAAGGGCGGCGGCGTGCTCACCCCGGCGCAGACCGAGAAGGCCTTGGCGATCGGCGAGCGCATCAAGCAGGCGCTGGCGCGCTCCTACCAGGCGGGCGTCAGAATCACCTTCGGCACCGACATGGGTGTCGGACCGCACGGCCAGAACGCGCGCGAGTTCGCGCTCATGGTCGAAGCGGGAATGAGCGGCGCCGACGCGATCAAGGCCGCGACGGCGGATGCTGCAGAGCTGCTCGACATCGCCGACCTCGCCGGAAGCCTCGCTCCCGGCAAGTCGGCGGACATCATCGCCGTCGACGGGGATCCGTTGGCCGATGTCACCGAGCTCGAGCGCGTGACCTTCGTGATGGCGCGGGGCGTCGAGCAACTGCAACGGGCGTGAACTGCCGCTGCCATGCCTCAAGGCCAAGCGGCGAGGGGCGGCAGCGACATCAGGATCGCTTCGACATTGCCGCCGGTCTTCAAGCCGAATTGCGTACCGCGGTCGTAAAGCAGATTGAACTCGACATAGCGGCCGCGCCGGACGAGCTGGTGGCGGCGCTGCTCCTCGCTCCACGGCGCAAACATGCGCTGCCGCACGATCGCGGGAAAGACCGCCAGAAAGGCTTCGCCGACGGCTCTTACAAACTCGAAATCGCGCTCCCAGTCGCCGCCGTCGAGATAATCAAAGAAGATGCCGCCCGCACCGCGCGGCTCGCCGCGGTGCCTGAGGAAGAAATAATCGTCGCACCAGGCCTTGAAGCGCCGATGGCAGTCCGGACCGTAGGCGTCGCAGGCGGCGGCCAGGGCCGCGTGGAACATCTGGGCCGCCGGGGTGTCCGGGTAGATAGGCGTCAGATCGGCGCCGCCGCCGAACCAGCTGCGGCTCGTGACGAGAAAGCGCGTATTCATGTGCGCCGCCGGCACCAGCGGCGAGCGCATATGGGCGACGACCGAGATGCCGCCGGCATAAAACCGCGGATCTGCCGCTGCGCCCGGGATCTCGTTGCGGAACTCGGGAGCGAATTCGCCCGCCACGCTCGAAATATTGACCCCGACCTTTTCGAAGACGCAGCCGTTGAGCAGCGCCATCGTGCCGCCGCCGCCGCCCGGCCGCTGCCACGGCGTGCGGACGAACCGCCCGGCCGCGATGTCTGTCGCGTCCGACCCCGCGTAGTCGTCCTCGATCGCCTCGAGGGCGACGCAGATGCGGTCGCGCAGCGCCTCGAACCATGCGGCGGCGCGCGATTTGCGCGCGTCCCGAGTGCTCGGATCGTCTGCTGTTGTCATCGGCACCTCTCGCCGCCGATATTGCCTGCACCGCCGGCTTTTGATAAGGCGCGGCGCCATTTGGGAGCCGACAGAATGAAGCAGCACCGGGTCGCGGTCCTCGGCGGGTCGGGGTTCATCGGGCGCTATGTCGTCAAACGCCTGGCCGAGCGCGGCGATGTCGTCAGCGTCGGCGCGCGTCACGCCACCTCCGCCAAATATCTGCGGTTGAAGGGCGATGTCGGGCAGGTCGGGCTCGTCAACCTGGCGATCGACGACGAAACCGTCATGCCGGCCTTCGTCGCCGGCAACGATGCAGTCGTCAACCTGGTCGGCATCCTGCATGAAGGCGGCGGCCAGCGTTTCGAGATCGCGCATCAGATCGGACCGGCGCGGTTGGCGCGGCTGGCGCGCGAAGCCGGGGTCGAGCGTTTCATCCATGTTTCGGCGATCGGCGCGGAGCCACGCTCGACCTCGCTCTATGCCCGCACAAAGGCCGCGGGCGAAGAGGCGGTGCGCGACGCCTTCCCGACCGCGACGATCCTGCGCCCGTCCGTCGTGTTCGGGCCGGAGGACCAGTTCTTCAACCGGCTCGCCCAGGCGGCGATGATGTCGCCGGTGATGCCGGTGATCGGCGGCGGCGACACGCGGTTTCAGCCGGTCTATGTCGGCGATGTCGCCGACGCCGTCCTGCGCTGCATCGACGATTCCGCGACCGCCGGACGCATCTACGAACTGGGCGGCCCGCGGGTCTACAGCCTGCGCGCGCTGACCGAACTGCTGCTCGACGAGATCCGCCGCAAGCGTGCCCTGATCGACCTGCCGTTCGGCCTCGCGGCAATGCAGGCGCGCCTGATGGCGTTGCTGCCGAACCCGCCCTTGACCCCGGACCAGGTCGAGATGCTGAAATCCGACAACATCGCTTCGCCCGGTGCGCTCGGGTTCGAGGCGCTCCAAATCGCGCCGACCGCCGTCGAAGCGATCCTGCCGACCTATCTCGACCGTTTCCGCAAGGGCGGCTGGTACGCGCGCGAGCGCGTCGTGTAATCTGCCGGAGAGGCATCATCGCACCCTCGCGCAGCGCCCGTCGGCGGCTGCGACCCCGGTGCTCGGAGGCGCAGCAATGGCGGCCGATCTCGACAACACGCTTTATCTCGACGTGCCGGCGGGGCGCGTCGTCATCGCGATGCGCCCGGATCTGGCGCCCACCCACTGCGCGCAGATCTCCGCGCTGGTGCGGCAGCAGTTCTACGACGGCATCGTGTTTCATCGCGTCATCGCCGGCTTCATGGCGCAGACCGGCGACCCGACCGGCACGGGCGCCGGCGGCTCCGGCCAGACCCTGAAGGCGGAATTTTCGGACGCGCCGTTCGTGCGCGGCACGCTCGGCATGGCGCGTACCTCCGATCCCGACAGCGCCGACAGCCAGTTCTTCATCATGTTCGCGCCGGCCCCCTCGCTCGACGGGCAATACACGGTGTGGGGCGAGGTCACATCGGGGATGGAACACATCGACCAGATCAAGAAGGGCGACGACCGCCGCAACGGCATCGTGTCGAACCCGGACAAGATCATCCGGATGCAGGTCGCCGCCGACGCCGACAAGCCGGCCGGCGAATAAGCGGCGAATGAGGAGCTGGAAATGGCGCAGCATCACTCGGTCGCATGCCGGCCGGAGCATTGCCATTGGGGATTTTTCGACGCGGCGCTGAAGCCGGTCGCGACGGTCGCCTCGGGCGACACGGTCCGCGTCGATTGCGTGTCAGGGGGACGCGACGTGCTGCCCACGGGCGACGGCTTTGAAATCCTTGCCGATCACCGCGCGATCCTCGCCGTGCTCAGCCCGCGCCTCGGCGCCCATATCTTGACCGGGCCGGTCGCGGTCGCCGGCGCCGAGCCGGGCGATGTGCTGCAGATCGATATCCTGGCGATCGAACCGCGGCAGAACTGGGGCTATACCCGCATCCGGCCGCTCGCCGGCACGCTGCCGGAGGATTTCCCGTACAGCAAGACCTGGCACACGCGCATCGACCGCCAGCGCGGCACGGCGACGCTGCCGATCGGCCGCGAGATCGAGCTGGCGCCGTTTTTCGGCGTCATGGGCGTCGCGCCGCCGCCCAATTACGGCGCCTGCAGCTCGATCCAGCCGCGCGAGTTCGGCGGCAACATGGATCTGAATGAACTCGTCGCCGGCGCGACGCTGTACCTGCCGGTCTGGGCGCCCGGCGCGCTGTTGTCGGTCGGTGACGGGCATGGCGTGCAGGGCGACGGCGAAGTCTGCATAACGGCGCTGGAAACCGCGCTCTCCGGCACGTTCCGGCTCATCCTGCGCAAGGATCTGCATTTCAAATTGCCGCGCGCCGAGACGCCGACGCATCACATCACGATGGCGTTCAACGAGGATCTCGACGACGCGGCGAAGGACGCGCTCAGAGCGATGATCGACCTGATCGGCGAGAAGATGGGCCTCCAGCGCGACGACGCCTACATGTTCGCCTCGCTCGCCGTCGACATGCGGGTGACGCAGCTCGTCGACGGCAACAAGGGCATCCACGCGATGCTGTCAAAGCGCCACGCGCCGAACTGAGCCGGCTCAAAATCGCGCGTCTTCGGAGCGCCTCGGCATCGCCGGGGCGCCTCGGCACACTTACTTCGCGGCGTCCTTGGCCGTTTCGGCGGCGAAATGGCGCTGGACGGCGCTCGCGGCGGCGGCCTTGCGTTTGCCGCTGAACTCCTCGCGGTTGGCGCGCAGCCACGCCATCGATTCCTCGCGCCAGGCGCTGCGCTCCTCGAAGCGGGGCAGCACGTAGCGCGCGAACAGTTCGTATGAGCGCTTCGTCGCCTCCCAGTCGGCCCAGTCGTGCGCCAGCATCAGGATGCAACCGAAGCCGCCGGTCTTCGTCCAGAAATTCTCCAGGACGCGCAACGCATCGTCGGGCGTGCCGATCGCGCCGCGGCCGCCCGCGTTGATCTCTTCGAGGCTCGGCAGGCCGATCGCGGCGCCGCCCTCGGGATTGACCGAATACGAGTACAACTGCCACTTCTCAAAGCCGGCGCGGCAGTTTTCCACTGCCTTCTCGCGCGTCTCGGCGATATGGAACGGCGCCATCAGACGGTAATTATAGCGGTCCATCGGCGCCCCGCGCGTCGCCAGCGCCTCGCGGTTGGCCAAGTCCCAGTTGTAATCGAGCGCGTCGTAGCCGTTCGGCGCGCCGGCATTGACGCACAGCATGCCGAGGTCGTATTTGCCGGCGAGCCTGCCGCCAACGGGAGTCACCGAGCTGGTGACGGCGAGATGCGGCCGCGGCTTTGTGTAGGGGCGCAGGTGCAGCCGCGCCTCCTTCATCGTGTACCACTCGCTCTGTTGCGCGATGATCTCGCCGTCGAGCAGCCGGGTGATGATGTCGATCGCGTCGGCCATGCGGTCGCGCTGCGTCTCGGGGTCGATGCCGAGCATCATCGCATCTGACGGCAAGAGGCCCGGGCCAAAGCCGAACATCGCCCGGCCGCGCGTCTGGTAGTCGAGCTGCACGATGCGGTCGGCGACCATCAGCGGATGATGATAGGGCAGCGAGATGACACCGGTGCCGAGGCGGATATGCCGGGTGCGCTCGGCCGCCGTTGCGATGAAAAGTTCCGGCTGGCCGTAGATTTCGTAGCCGCCTGAATGGTGCTCGCCGATCCACGCCTCGGCATAGTCGAGCTTGTCGAGCCATTGCATCAATTCGAAGTCGCGCTCCATGCAGAGGAGCGGGTCTTCGTCATTGGGATGAAACGGCGGCAGAAAAATGCCGGCGCGCAGGCTGCGGAATTGCCTCATCATGGTGTCTCCCCTTCGGCTGAAATCAGTGACAAGATCAGTCAACGGTCGCCGCTTCGCCCTCCTCAGCGATCGCCACGAAGCCAGCGTTGCCACTTTGAGGGGAGAAGCCCCAACTGGCCACCGCGATGTGCCGACTTCCAAAATTCATCAGGGCTGCGACGCGCGTGCCACATGCGGACAAGGACGGCTCCAGAGCCAAATAGAAAGAACGCCCAAAGTACCCCCACAAAAGCAAGGTTTATGAAGGTAAATCTTTGGTTTAATTCGGATAAAACAGCCAAAACGAGCAAGAATGCTATAAGGGTCACAAGGGCTCGCTTGCTGCCGAACTGTATTTGTGAAACCATGATTCGATCCAGTGTGTCGAGCCGGTGAACCGCGGCAAATCCTAATGTAATCTTGGTCTGTCAACCGGCAAGAGGAGATCGTTTCGGCCAATTACGAGAGGTCGCGCGCGCGCATGATGCGGGCGCGCGAGCGCTGCCAGTCGCGGTCGCGCTCGGCGGCGCGCTTGTCGGCCTTGCGTTTGCCGTGCGCCAGGCCGAGTTCGACCTTGGCGCGGCCGCGCTCGTTGAAATAGATCGACAATGGCACCAGCGTCACGCCCTCGCGGCGGATCGCGCCAAGCAGGCGGTTCATCTGCCGCTTGTGCAACAGCAGTTTGCGCGGCCGCGTCGGCTGATGCGAGAAATGCCGCGCTGCCTTGTATTCGGGGATATTGGCATCGACGAGAAAGAGTTCGCCCTTTTGCTCATCGGCGTAGGATTCGGCGATGCTGGCGCCGCCCAGCCGCAGCGACTTGACCTCGGTGCCGTGTAAAACGAGGCCGGCTTCGAGCGACTCCTCGATCACGTAGTCGTGCCGCGCCCGGCGATTGACCGCGGCATAACGATCAGTGGAGCGCATCATCCGACCAACAAGAAAACGTCATGGCCGGGCTTGACCCGGCCATCTACGAAAAGCTGCACGTAAATGCCCGGATCAAGTCCGGGCATGACGAACATGGCTTTAGTTGATCAAACCGGCGCCGCGCATCGCCGACTGTACGCGGTCCTGCGTCGCCGGGTTTGTCTCGACCAGCGGCAGCCGCACCTCCGGCGTGCAGCGGCCCAAGAGGGAAGCACCGTATTTCACCGGCGCCGGGCTCGTCTCGGCAAACAACGCGTCGTGCAGCGGCATCAGCCGCTCGTTGATGCGCCGCACGCTCGCAACATCGCCCTGCTGCCACGCCGCGTGCATTTGTGACAGAAGCCGCGGCGCGACATTGGCCGTCACCGAAATGCAGCCGTCGCCGCCTTGCGCGAGATAGGCGACCGCGGTTCCATCCTCGCCGGACAGCTGGCTGAACTCTTCGCCGATCTCGATGCGCAATTTGCACGGCCGCGTCAGGTCGTTCGTGGCATCCTTGACGCCGACGATGTTCGGCAGTTTGGCGAGCCGCGCCATCGTCGCGTTCGACATGTCGACCGACGAGCGGCCGGGAATATTGTAGATGACGATCGGCAGGTCGACGGCATCGTGCACCGCCTTGAAATGCTGGTATAGGCCTTCCTGCGTCGGCTTGTTGTAATAGGGACAGACAACCAGCGCGGCGTCGGCGCCGAGCTTTTTCGCCACCTTTGTCGCATGGATCGTGTGCGTCGTCGAATTGAAGCCGGTGCCGGGAATGACTGGCACCCTGCCGTTGGCGACCTCGACGGTCAGCGCAATCAGCCGCTCCTGCTCCTCGTCCTCCAGCGCCGGGCACTCGCCGGTCGTGCCGATCGGCACGAGGCCGTGCGTGCCCTGATCGAGCTGCCAGGCGACGTGCTCCTGGAACGCGGCCTCATCGACCGCTCCGTTGCGGAACGGTGTGATCAGCGCGACGAACGACCCCTTGAACATGGCTTCCTCCCGGCTCTAAGGCGGCCTGTCGGCACGATAGACCCCGCCGCCACCGGCTTCAACAGCAGCGCGCCGCGGTCGCTCCCCTCTCACGCCTTGACGATGTTGGGGCGCGTGAGGCCCCGCCGGGCGCAGGCGTTGCGGGTATCGATGACGAGCGGCGCGGCCTCGACCAGCAGCTCGTAATCGACCGCGTCATGGTCGGTGCAGATCAGTGCCGCATCAAAGTCGGAGAGGGCCGCCCGGCTGAGCGGCACCGAGCGGCGGGCGGCGAACACGGCGTGTTCGCGCGTCGGCGGAATCTCGGTGATGTACGGGTCGTGGTACGAGACTGCCGCGCCCCGCCGCTCGAGCAGTTCCATGATCTTGAGCGCCGGGCTCTCGCGCATGTCATCGACGTTCTTTTTATAGGCGATGCCGAGGATTAGCACGCGCGCCCCCTTGATCGCGCGCGCCGCGTGTTCGCTCAGCGCCGCGACCAGTCTGCCGACCACATGGCCCGGCATCGCGGTATTGACTTCGCCGGCCAGTTCGATGAAGCGCGTTGCGAGATCATATTCCCGCGCCTTCCAGGTCAGGTAGAACGGGTCGATCGGAATGCAGTGACCGCCGAGCCCGGGCCCCGGGTAGAACGGCATGTAGCCGAACGGCTTGGTCTTGGCGGCTTCGATGATTTCCCAGACATCGATCCCCATCGCCTCGTAGACGACCTTCAACTCATTGACGAGGGCGATGTTGATCGAGCGGAAGATGTTCTCGGTCAATTTGACCGCCTCGGCCGCTTCGGGCGAGGACACCGGCACCGTGCGCGCGACGACCTGGTCGTAGAACGCGCAGGCGAGCCGTCGCGCCGCTTCGCCGTCGCCGCCGACGACCTTGGGGATGTCGGCGGTGCCGAAACTCTCGTTGCCCGGATCCTCGCGCTCGGGCGAATAAGCCAGAAAAAAGTCGCGCCCCGAGCGCAGCCCCGCCCGCTCCAGGATCGGCCGCATGATCTCGCGCGTCGTGCCGGGATAGGTCGTCGATTCGAGCACGATCAGCTGGCCCGGCCGCAGATGCGCCGCCACGGCCTCCGTCGTCCGCACGACAAAGGTCAGGTCCGGCTCGCGCTGGCGGGTCAGCGGCGTCGGCACGCAGATGACGATCGCGTCAGCCTCGGCGAGCCGCGCAAAATCGCTGGTCGCCGACAGGCGGCCCTGGCGTCGCAACTCGGCGATGCTGTCGGCCGCGATGTGGCGGATATACGAGCCGCCGCCGTTCAGCACATCCACCTTGTCGCGGGCGATATCAAAGCCGATCGCGGTAAAGCCGCGCGCCGCGGCGGCGCGGAGCAGCGGCAGCCCGACATAGCCGAGCCCGACCACCCCGATCGTCGCGGCGCGCGCGCGGAACCGGTCAATCTGCGCCGCAACCGCCAACTCGACCGGCAGCGAGCCGGCCGAAGGCGCGATGTCGGCATGTCGGTCTGTCATTCACAAGCCCCGTTGTCGCGGCGGAACCGGGCTCACCGAGCCGCCGCTCGCGGCGGGCAGATTGCGTTGCAGCGCCGACGATGGCAAGAACGCGCTCCGCTTCGGATAGGCGAGCTTCGTCCGGGTGAGCAGGTGATGCCGTATAAGATCCTGACCGTCGTCGGCGCGCGGCCGCAATTCGTCAAGGCGGCGGCGATCTCGCGCGCGATCGCCGGCGTCGACGAAATCGCCGAGGTCGTCGTCCATACCGGCCAGCATTTCGACCCGGCGATGTCGCGGATTTTCTTCGACGAGCTGAACATCGCCGAGCCGCAGTACAATCTCGGCATCCATGGCGGCGGCCACGGGGAGATGACGGGCCGCATGCTGGCGGCGATCGAACCGGTCATCCTCGCCGAGCAACCCGATCTCGTGCTGGTGCCGGGCGACACGACCTCGACGCTTGCCGGCGCACTCGCCGCCGCCAAGCTGAATGTACCGGTGGCCCACCTCGAAGCCGGTCTGCGCTCGTTCAACCGGCGCATGCCGGAGGAGATCAACCGGGTGCTGACCGACCATCTGAGCGCGCTGCTGCTGTGCCCGACCGGCACCGCCGTTGCCAATCTGCGCCGCGAGGGGATCGCGGCCGGGGTGCACGACATCGGCGACGTCATGTATGACGCGGCGCTGTTTGCCGCCACCGCCTGCAGCGCTTCCGACATCCTCGACCGGCTCGGGATCGCCGATCGGCCATATGCCGTCGCCACCGTCCATCGCGCCGAGAATACCGAGAGCGCGGCGGTGCTCGGCGAGATCCTCGCATTTCTCAGAACGCAGAGCGAGGCGCAGGCGGTGGTCTTTCCGGTGCATCCGCGTACACGGCAGCTTCTCGGCAGATGGCAGCTCGAACTCGGCCCGATCCTCGCCTGCGAGCCGCTCGGCTATCTCGACATGCATCGCCTGCTGCGCTCGGCGGCGGCGGTTTATACCGATTCCGGCGGATTGCAGAAGGAAGCCTATTTTCACCGGGTTCCGTGCGTTACGCTGCGCGGCGAGACGGAGTGGGTCGAAACCGTGGATGCCGGCTGGAACCGGTTGTGGAAAGAGCCGGTCTACGCGCCGCGCCACGACATCTCTGCCTATGGTGACGGGCACGCCGCCGAGCGGGCGGTCGGAATAATGGTCGAATATTGCCGATGCCAAAAGAAAGCCGCGTCCAGACGGTCGTCCTGACGGTCGCCTACAGCACCCGCGCCTCCTATTACCTCGATTGGCACGATGCATTCCTCGGCTCACCGTGGTTCGAGGGGACTGTTTTCAACCTGTTCCACCGCAGCCAGCGCGCGGCCGCCCGCCGGGCGGTCGGCGGGGCGGAGCTGATCGTCGCGCTGCACGCCTGTTCGGCCGATACGCTCGACTATATCCGGCCGCTCGCCGGCGCGCTGCAAGCGCGCCGCGGCCGCCTGCTGATGTTCATCGGCAACGAATACAACCTGCCGTGGATCCGGCAGAGTGAGAAGCGGGATTTTCTGCGCGAGGTCGGCACCCAGTGGGTCGCGACGCAACTGTTGCCCGAATGCGGCCGCTGGCTTTACGAGGATACCGGCGCGCGTGTCGTGGCGATGCCGCACGCGTTGAACGACGCTGCGTTCCGCCGCGAGAAGCCGGATGACGAGCGGGCGATCGACATCGGGGGGCGCAGCGCACGCTACCCGGTTTTTGTCGGCGACGACGAGCGCAACCGCATCTACGACACCGTTGCGGCGATCGCGCCGCAGTTGGGCCTGCGCGTCGACATCGATGTCGGGGCGCGTTTCGACCGGCCGGGATGGGCGGCGTTTCTCAACGATTGCCGCGGCACGATCGGCACCGAAGCCGGCACCTGGTTTTTGGAGCGCGACGACCGGACGGCGCTGGCGATACGCGAGTTCCTGCGCGCCCGCGCCGGCGGCGCCGGCATGCGCGCCGACGGGGCGGCGCATCGCGCAATGCGGCGCCTGCCCTATCCCGTCAAGGAGTGGCTGAAGCGGGCGCTGCCGCTGCTGCCGCTGCGGCACGAGGCGTTGAGCGATGCGAACACCGATTTCAGCGAGATCGAGGCGCGCTTTTTCGCCGGCCGGCCCCATTGTCCCGCCTATTCGAAATGCATCTCGTCGCGCCATTTCGACGCCGCCGGGACCGGGACGTGCCAACTGCTGGTGCGCGGCCGCTACAATGACATCCTCGAACCCGATCGCCATTACATCGCCGTCGATCACGACCTCGACAATCTCGGCGAGGCGATTGCGCGGTTCCGCGATGCCGGCGAACGCCGCCGCATCGCCCACAGCGCCTGGGAATTCGTCCACGACCGGCACACCTATCGGCATCGGCTGGCGGAGCTGCACGCGCTCCTGACAGCCGGCTGACCTGCGGATACTTCGACGGACGGGCCAAACCGGGCGCGCCGTCAGCCGCGGCGCAAATGCGGGCGCAGCGCGGCGAGGAGCTGCGCGGTCGGCGCGAGACGCGGCCCCTCGCCTGCGTCAACCGGCGGCACGATCGTGACGCCCCATTGGGGCAACGTGCGCAGCGACGCCTGCGCCTGCGGGTGCGCCAGCAGCGGCGCATTCAGCGACGGCGCGACGATGACCGGCGTCGCGCGGCCGATCGCCTCGGCGGCGACCGAGAGCGCAAGATTGTCGGCGATACCGTGCGCCAGTTTGTTCAGCGAGTTGAAACTGCACGGGGCGAACAGCACGACGCCGAAAGGCGGCCGCGGGCGGATCGCCAGATCGAAATACGACTGCACGAGCTGGACGCCGGCAATGTCGGCGAGCTCGCGCGGAGCCACGGTGCGCGCGGCATTCGGCGTCGGGATCACGATGACGGCACGGCAGAGGCCGACCAGTCCCCGCAGAATTTCGGGGCCGCGCGCCGCCGCGCTGCTGCCGCTCAGCATCAGATAGACAAGATCGAAGCCTTGGGAGCCGGCCGGGCTGTGGGACACCATCGGTTCCGCCAGTTACGCCGCCTCGGGATACCAGCCGCGCTGCCCGATCTGTTCGAGCGTGTTGGGGCAGAGGGGCGGCAGACCTGCGGCGGCGGTCGCGCCGAATTTGCGCAGGCCGAGCTCGGCCCGATCGCGCCCGTCGGCGTAAAGCTGCGGCAGCTTTCTTTCACCATCCCGCTGCAGAGTTACAGTGATCCGGTCGGCGATTGCCTGGCGCGCCTCTTCGATCGAGGCCATCCAATCGAAACGAGGATCACCGGCCGGCGAATACTCAAGTTTCAGCAGACGCGCGATAATCCAGCCGTAGAAATCGTCGTCGTAGCGTGGACCGTCGGGCATCCCGTCACCGCCGAGTGGCCGCCCATCATACCATTCCCAACGCGCGAAATCCGCAGCCGTGCCGCAGACATCAAATCTCGTGCACGTCGAGGATGCCGGGCAGCGATTTGACCGCCGCGCGCACCCGCGGATCGATGCGAAAGCCGCCGGGCAGCGTCAATTCGACTTCGCTGCGCGGCAGATCGAGCACGACGGTGACCCGGCCGCGGCCGCCTGCCTCGCGCGCGATGACGCTTTTGAGGCGCGGCAATGCCTCGGCCTCGGCGATGAATACGCGCAGCCCCGCGGCGGCCTGCACGATGACGCCGTCGAGCGGCTCGATCTTCTGCGCCGTCAATCGCAGGCTCTCCTCTTCGCGCCGCACATCGACCGTTGCGATCAACGGCTGGCCGCCCTCCAGCAACGCGCGCGCCTGCGCCAGGACCTCGGAAAACACCGTGATCTCAAAAGCGCCCGAAGTGTCCGACAATTGCACGAAGGCAAACCGGCTGCCGCGCGCCGAGGTGCGCTCCTTCCTGCCGATGACAATGCCGGCAAGCCGGAAACGGGTGCTGCTGTTGGCCGCAAGCGCCGCCGGCACATCGATCCAGCGCAAAATTCCGGCGCGTTCCAGGCTTCTGCCGTAAGGGTCAAGCGGGTGGCTCGACAGGTAGAAGCCGATCGCCTCGAACTCGTTCTGCAATTTCTCGGCCGCCGGCCAGTCGGCAATGATCGGCAGCGACGGGCGGGCGGCAAACCCGGCGTCGATGCCGGCGAACAGGCTTTCCTGCCGGGTTTCGCGCTCCTCGGCGGCGCGGCTCGCCTGGCGCAGCAACAACTCGGCGGCGGCAAAGCTCTGGGCGCGGTTGGGGTCGAGGCAATCGAATGCACCGGCCTTGACGAGGCCCTCGAACTGGCGACGGTTGAAGCTCTTCGCATCGACGCGGGCGGCAAGATCGAACAGGTCGCGGAACAAGCCGTTTTTGCGGCGCTCGGCGACGAGATCGCCCATCGCCTGGGCGCCGACCCCCTTGACGGCCGCCAGCGCATAGCGGATCGCGGGTTTGCCGCTTTTTGCATCCGTTTCCACCGAAAACGCGACATCGGAGCGGTTGACGTCGGGCGGCAGCAGGCGGATGCGGAGGCGATCGAGTTCCTGGCGGAAATGCGCCAGCTTGTCGGTGTTGCCAAGGTCAAGCGTCATCGACGCGGCCATGAACTCGACCGGATGGTTGGCCTTCAGGTAGGCCGTCTGGTAGGTGACGAGCGCGTAGGCGGCGGCGTGCGACTTGTTGAAACCGTAGCCGGCGAATTTTGCCATCTGGTCGAAGATCAGTTCGGCGCGCGCTCGCTCGACGCCGCGCCCGGTAGCGCCGGCGACGAACTGGGCGCGCTGGGCGTCCATCTCGGCCTGGATTTTTTTGCCCATCGCACGGCGCAGCAGATCGGCGCCGCCGAGCGTATAGCCGGCCAATACTTGCGCGATCTGCATGACCTGTTCTTGATAAATCATGATGCCGTGCGTCTCGCGCAGGATCGGCTCCAGCGCCGGGTGCAGGCAATCGGGCATCTCCTCGCCGTGCTTGACCGCGATGTAGCGCGGGATGTTTTCCATCGGGCCCGGGCGATAGAGCGCATTGGCGGCAACGACGTCCTCGAACCGGTCGGGCCGTAGCTTTTTCAGCATGTCGCGGCAGCCGGCACTTTCCACCTGGAACACGCCGACCGTGTCGCCGCGCGACAGGAGCTCGTAAGTGGGGCCGTCGTCGAGCGGCAGGTTGGCGAGATCGAGTGCGATCCCGCGCGCCTGCAGCAGGTCGAGGCAGCGCGCCAGCACGGTCAACGTCTTCAGGCCGAGAAAGTCGAATTTGACGAGGCCGGCCAATTCGACCCATTTCATGTTGAACTGGGTCGCCGGCAAGTCTGAGCGCGGGTCGCGGTACAGCGGCACCAGTTCGACGAGCGGGCGGTCGCCGATGACGACCCCGGCGGCGTGGGTCGAGGCGTGACGATACAGTCCCTCCAGCTTCAACGCGATCGTTACCAGCCGCGCGACGGTCTCGTCGCTGTCGTGCTGCTGCTGCAATTGCGGCTCGCCGGCAATCGCTTTCGCCAGCGTGACAGGATGCGCCGGGTTGTTCGGCACGAGCTTGCACAAGCGATCGACCTGGCCGTACGGCATGCCGAGCACGCGGCCGACATCGCGCAGGACGGCGCGCGCCTGCAACTTGCCGAACGTGATGATCTGGGCAACCCGGTCGCGGCCATATTTCTGCTGCACGTAGCGGATCACCTCATCGCGCCGGTCCTGGCAGAAATCGATGTCGAAATCCGGCATCGACACGCGTTCGGGATTGAGAAACCGCTCGAACAGCAGGCCGAAACGCAACGGATCGAGATCGGTGATCGTCAAGGCCCAGGCGACGACCGAGCCGGCGCCCGAACCGCGTCCCGGGCCGACCGGGATGCCCTGCCGCTTCGCCCACTGGATGAAATCGGCGACGATCAGGAAATACCCGGCAAAACCGGTCTTGACGATCATGTCGAGTTCGAAGCCGAGCCGCTCGTGGTAGGGCGCCGGATCGCCGCCGGCAAAGCCCGGCGCCGCGAGGCGGCCGGCGAGGCCGGCCTGCGCGGCCTGACGCAGCGCACCCTCTTCATCGGCCCCGTTCGGCAGCGGAAAGGCCGGCAGGATCGGCCGGCGCTGCTGCGGGATGAAGGCGCAGCGTCGGGCGACGACAAGCGTGTTGTCGCAGGCCTCCGGCAGGTCGGCAAAGAGCGCCCGCATCTCTTCCGCCGGGCGGAAATAATGATGCGGCGTCAGCCGCTTGCGGTCATCGTCGGCGACCGCGCGGCCCTGCGCGATACAGAGGAGCGCGTCATGCGCCTCGTAGAACTCGCGATCCGGGAAATAGGCGTTGTTGGTCGCGACGAGCGGCAGGTCGTGCGCGTAGGCAAGCTCGACGAGTCCGGCTTCGCAGCGCATTTCGTCGGCCATGCCATGACGCTGCAACTCGATATAGAGGCGGCCGGGGAAGACCTGTTTCAGCTGGACGAGGATCGCCTCGGCCGCTTCCGTCTGGCCGTCGCCGACGAGCCGCCCGAGCGGCCCGCCGGCGCCGCCGGCGAGGCACAAAAGGCCGGCGCTCGCAGCGGCAAGATCGGCCATCGCGAGCATCGGCTCGACACCCGCTTCGCCGTCGAGATAGGCGCGCGAGACGAGGCCCATCAGGTTGCGATAACCCGCTTCGCTCTGGACCAGCAGCACGATGCGGTCCGGTTCGACCGGCGCACCGCCGCTGGCGCTGCGCGGCGCGCGGCCGGCCTCGGCGGCCAGCGCGACCTCGGCGCCGATGATCGGCTGGATGCCGCTTTCAGTGCAGGAAGCGGCAAATTCCAGCGCGCCGAACAGGTTGCCGCTGTCGGTGATGGCGACCGCCGGCATCGCCTCGGCGCGGCACAATTGCACCAGCTCCTTGACCTTGATCGCACCGGCCGACAGCGAGTAGGCGGAATGAGCGCGGAGATGGACAAAATCGGCGAGCGGCATCGGCGGCCTTTGGCGGATTCTCCCGGCAAGGATCGCATGTGCGCGGCCGGCGCGCACCTCGCGCCCGGCAGCGGCGGAAATGCTTATTTTGCGCGCGCCGGAGCGGGCCGGCGGCGCACCGGCCGGTGTGGCCGATTCGGCGATATGGGAACAATTAGCGAACTTTCAACCCGTGCCGCGCAATTTCCCATCCGTCAGCGCGACGATGCGGTCGAGGCGCCGGGCGAGATCGAGGTTGTGGGTCGCGATCAGCGCCGCGAGGCCGCTGTCGCGGACGATCGCGATCAGCGCCTCGATGACGCCGTCGGCGGTCTGGTGGTCGAGGTTGCCGGTCGGCTCGTCGGCGAGGAGCACGTGCGGGTCGTTGGCGAGCGCGCGGACGATCGCGACGCGCTGCTGTTCGCCGCCGGAGAGCCGCGCCGGGCGGTGCGTCAGGCGTTCCCTGAGGCCGACTTGCGTGAGCAGCGTCTCGGCCTTGGAACGCGAAGCGGCGCGCCCGACGCCGGCGATCATCTGCGGCAGCATGACATTTTCCAGCGCCGAGAATTCC
>DATJSO010000070.1:0-2465 GCA_035504075.1 Allostellaceae bacterium
CGGTCCGCCGCTGACCCTGCCGAGCGCACCGGCGGCGCCGCCCGCGCAGCCGCCTGCCGTCCAAAAAACCGTGAAGCCCGGCCGGCAGTCCATGGCACATGGCCAGCAGCAACAGACTGTCGTGGCCGCAGTCCAACCCGCATCGCGACCTGATGCGACTGCGTTACCGTCATGGGCCGTGCCCGACATCACCGGGGCCCTGCCGCCATCGGCGGCGGCGCCAAGCCCGCCACCGCCGGCGGAGCACGCGGTGCCGGCGGTGGACGAAAAACTGCCGGCCACGATCGGCAATGCGTCGCTGCGCGACGCGGCCATGGCCGGCAACCCGGCAGCCGCCTACGAGATCGCGAACCGTTTTGCCGAAGGCCGCGGTGTGCTGCAGAACGACAAGCAGGCGGCCTATTGGCTGCAACGCGCCGCCAAACAAGGCCTGGCGCCGGCGGAATTCCGCCTCGGCGGCCTCTACGAAAAGGGCCAGGGTGTCGACAAGGATCTCGGCAAGGCGCGCGACCTCTATCTGGCGGCCGCCGACAAGGGCAATGGGAAGGCCATGCACAATCTTGCCGTCCTCTACGCCGAGGGCGTCGACGGCCAGCCCGACTACGACAAGGCCGCCGACTGGTTCCGCCAAGCGGCCGCGCACGGCGTCAGGGACAGCCAGTTCAATCTCGGCATTCTGTATGCGCGCGGCATCGGCGTGCAGCAGAACGACGCCGAGTCCTACAAATGGTTCGCGCTCGCCGCCAAGCAGGGCGACGCCGATGCGGCGAAGAAGCGCGACGAGATTGCTTCCCACCTGGACGCGCAAGCGCTCGCGGCCGCGAAGCTTGCGGTGCGCAATTGGTCGCCCGATCCGCAGCCCGACGATGCAGTCAACGTCAAGCTCGCGGCGGCTTGGGCCTCGCCGCCGCCGGCTTCGCCCGGCGCCAAGGTGAAGTAACGGTCCGATGCCGGGCGCCCGACCGGGTCAATCCGGCCGGCAGCGTGCGGCGGCGACCGCATACAGACGATGTTGGCCGAGCATATGGGCGATGAGGGCACCCGACCCGAACAGCATCGCGAACGCGCGATCGCGGACATTCAGTCCGCCCGCATAGGCGCCGAATGCCGGCATCACCACGCGCTTGCCGTCGGCGGCGAAGCAGCGGCGGCTCACCGCGCGCCCTCGCCGCGCCACGCGCGCCAGCGGATGCAGATGGCCGGCGATTTCACCGGCGGCAGTCCCGGCGGATGGTTCATGGCGGAAGGTGAGCGGGCCGAGCACCAGCGTCGCGGCAAAGCGGCCGCCGACGCCCGCGGCGGGTTCCGGATCGTGATTGCCGGCGATCCACACCCATTCACGCCCCTGCTGCATCCCCTTCAGCAGCGAACGGGCCGTTTCGGGCAGACGCCTGGCGCCGCCGCCGTCGTGGAAACTGTCGCCCAAGGCGATCACCAGCCGGGGGGCGTATCGGTCGGTCAGGCGCGCCAGCCGCGAAAGCGTTGCCGCCGTGTCGTAGGGCGGCAGCAGCACGCCACGCGCCGCGAAAGCCGAACCTTTTTCCAGATGCAGGTCGGCGACCGCCAGCAGGCCTTCGTCCGGCCAGTACAGCGCTCCGGCCGGATCGGCGACGAAGGTCGTGCCGGCGACGCAAATCGTGCCGCTTTCGTCGCCCCTCACTGCATGGCCTCCTTCACGAGTTCCGCCTCGCTCTCCGCCAGAAGCGCATCGGACGCCTCGCCGTAGACGGCCTCGCGTCCAATCTCCAGCATCACCGGGACGGCCAGCGGCGAGACATGGTCGAGCGCCTTATGGACGATTCGGCCGCTGATGCGCGAGAGCATTTCGCCGAGCCGGCGCACGTCGAGGAGGCCGGTCGCGGCGTCGGCGCGGGCGGCGCGCAGCAGCACGTGATCCGGCTGGTGGCTGCGCAGCACGTCGTAGACCAGATCGGTCGAGATGGTGACCTGGCGCCGCGATTTTTCCTCCCCCGGGAATCGGCGTTCGATGAGGCCGGCGATGATCGCGCAATTGCGGAAGGTGCGCTTCATCAGCGCCGACTCGGCAAGCCACGCCTCGAGGTCGTCGCCCAGCATATCTTCGCTGAACAGTTCGGCGAGCGAAAGCGCACCGCGCCCGATCCATGCCGCGACATCGCCGAGCCCCCAGACCGCGAGCGCATATTCGTTGGCGACAAAGCCCAGCGGCCGCAATCGCGCCCGCTCGAGCCGCCGCGTCAGCAGCATGCCGAGGGTCTGATGCGCGAGGCGGCCTTCGAACGGATAGCAGACCAGATAATATTTGTTGGCGCGCGGGAATGTCTCGACCAGAAGCTCGCGCTGCCCAGGCAGTTGCGAGCGCCACTCCTGAATCTGCAGCCATTCACGCACCTGCGGCGGCAGCGCACGCCACTCCTGCGGATGGGCGATGATGCCGCGGACCCGCGCGGCAAGATACGTCGAGAGCGGGAATTTGCCGCCCTCAT
>DATJSO010000071.1:0-3924 GCA_035504075.1 Allostellaceae bacterium
CACGCAAGGCCGGCAACGCCGAGATCGAAGCGGCGGTGCTGGCGCTCGATGCCGTGCAAAAGGCGCTCGATGGCAAGGCGCCCAAGAAGGTGATCATCGTGCCGCAGCGGATCGTCAACGTCGTGGCGTGACGTGACGTGACGAAACCTCGTCATTGCGAGCGCTAGCGAAGCAATCCATATTCGATGCGGTTGATGCTGGATTGCTTGGTCGCTTCGCTCCTCGCAATGACAAGAGCCTAACACTCATGGTCGCGATCAAAGCCGCCAATGTCGACGCCTTTGTCGCCCGGCCCGATCCGGCGCGGCCGGTCGTGCTGGTGTTCGGCCCGGATGCCGGCCTGGTGAGCGAGCGGGTCAATGCGCTGATCAAGGCGGCGGTCGACGATCCCAACGACCCGTTCATGCTGGCGCGGATCGAGGGCGACGATCTTGCCGCCGAGCCGTCGCGGCTGGTCGAGGAGGCGCAGACCATTCCGCTGTTCGGCGGCCGGCGTGCGGTGTGGCTCAAGGCGTTCGGCCGCGGCAACATCGCGCCCGCGGTGGAAGCCGTGCTCGATCTGCGCACATCGGAATGCCGCGTCATCATCGAGGCGGGCGATCTGAAAAGGAACGCGCCGCTGCGCGCGCTGGTCGAGCGCGCCAAGAACGCCGCGGCGCTGCCCTGCTATGCCGACGACGAGAACGCGCGGGCGCGGCTCGTCGACGACGAAATGCGCGAGGCCGGCTTGGTGCTTGCGCCGGATGCGCGGGCGCTGCTGCTGCCGCTCCTGGGCGGTGATCGCGCCGCTTCGCGCAACGAGATCCGCAAGCTCGCGCTTTACGCCCACGGCCAGGACCGGGTCGGCGTCGACGACGTGGCGGCGGTCGTCTCCGACGCTTCGGGACTGGCCGTCGACGACATCGTCGACGCGGCGTTTGCCGGCAAGTCGGCGGAGTTGGAAACCCAGCTCGCCAAGGCCCGTATCGCCGGGACCTCGCCGGGCTCGATCTTCTTCGCCGCCCAGCGCCAGCTGGCGCAGCTGCACCGCTGGCGGCTGGCGATCGAGGCGGGCGGCGGGTTTTCGCTCGATGCCGCGCTGCCGCCGGCGCAGTTCCGCCGCCGCCGGGCAATCGAAGCCGCCCTCAAGCTATGGAACGCCGCGCGGCTGACCGCCGCCATGACGGAGCTTGCCGACGCGGTCCTGCAATCGCGCGTCACCAACGAACTCGCCGAGACCATCGCCGATCGGGCGCTGCTGGCGATCGCCGCGAAGGCGCGCCGCAGCGCGGCGTAGGCAAGCGGCGACCGCGTAGCCTATTGCGTCACGACGCGATCGGTTCGCCGAGTCGGCCAATCGGCAATCGCTTTGCGGCCGTCGGGTGACATCTTCGCGGTCGCGGCGGCAACCGCGTCGTGGACCAGTTGAAAGAAACGATCCCGCGCCCGGTTGCTTTCGGCCATGGCGGTGCGCGTCGCCGCGGGATCGAACGGCTCGGCCCGCAGGCTGTTACGGATCGCCTCTTCCGAAAGGCGAACTTCGGTTTCTGCGGCCGCGAGCTTCACCGCATCGGCGCGCAGTTGGGCGCGCATGATCCTGGCGTCATCGGCCGGCAGGCTCGCGGCGATGCGATCGAAATGGCTCTCGAAGCCGCGTCTAATGCCGGCGATCGGCTTCGGCGCGGTCGCGGAAGACGAATGCTGGTAGGCCACCGCGCCGGCCGCGCCCATCAGGACGAGGTTGAGCGTCAGCGACCCGACCAGCAGATAACGCACACGGGCAGTACCTGTGAGGTTTGCCAGCAAAGCCATTGTCGCCTCCTGTCGAGCGGCTCCGCCGGCACGCAGGCCTGCGGCGCAACCGCTCTCCCGCAAATATTACCCGCCGGGTGCGAAGTCGCACAAGAGAGGCTTACGACGGGTTTTCCAGGCTGAACGCGCCCGAATCGTCGTCATAGGCATACACCTCGGCGAACCGGCCCCAGGCGGTCGCCGCGCGCAGCGTGCTTTCCGCATCCTCCGTGCTCATATGATCTTCGAGTTCGTCAAGAAAACGGCTTCTCGGCGCCGTATGATTGGCGCGCTCCTGCAGCACGCGCCGGATGTGGGCGGCCAGCGGAACATAGGTCACGAGCTGGCGCTGGAACAGCCTTTTGCGGTCATCCATGCCCGCTTCGGCGAACTGCTTGCCGGTATCGGTCAGCTTGATGTCGCCGCCCTCGATTTCGGCGAAATGGAGAAGCTGCAGCGATTCGGACACCGGAAACAGCTCGTCGAGTTCCAGATGCAGTTCGTCGGCAAGCACCGGCAGGTCCGCCTTGCCGTTGAACGGCGCCGCCGCCAGCGTCTCGATCAGTCCGGAGAGCAGATTGGCCGAAACGCGCGGCAGTACCGTATCGATGGTCGCGGTTTTTTCGCCGGCGCTGCCGATCGGCTGCGGCGAGGTCTTTCGGGCGGTCATCGCCACGTAGATCTTTTCCACCAGATCGCGGAATTGCGGATCGAGCCGGTTGCGCGGCTGTTTCAAATCGACCGCGATCTCGCTGATGATGCGGCCCGGATTGGTGGAGAACAGAAGGATGCGGTCGCACATCAGCACCGCTTCCTCGATATTATGCGTGACCAGGATGACGCCCTTGATCGGCAGCTTGCCTTCGCCCCACAGATCGAGAAAATCGGTGCGCAGCGTCTCGGCGGTCAGCACGTCGAGCGCCGAGAACGGCTCGTCCATCAACAGAATGTTGGGATGCACGACCAGCGCGCGGGCAAAGCCGACGCGCTGGCGCATGCCGCCCGACAACTCGCGCGGAAACGCCGACTCGTAGCCGTCGAGCCCGATCAGGTCGATGGCGGCGAGCGCGCGTTTGCGGATTTCGGGCTCCGGCAGGCCGAGCGCTTCGAGGCCGAGCTGCACGTTTTCGAGCACCGTCAGCCAGGGAAACAGCGCGAACGACTGAAACACCATGGCGATGCCCGGCGCCGGTCCGAGCACCGGCCGGCCCAGATAGGTCACCGTGCCGCCGGTGGGCTGCGCCAAGCCGGCGATGAGACGCAACAGCGTCGACTTGCCGGAGCCGGTGCGGCCCAGAAGGCCGACGATCTGGCCTTGCGGCAGCGCCAATTCGACGCCGTCGAGCACCAGGTGCTCGCCGCCGTCGGCGCGCGGAAACGATTGCCGCAGTCCGTGGATGTCGAGGAGGGCGGGAGCGGCGGTGGGGGCGGCAGCGGCAGCGGCGACAGCCATGAGGAACTCCTTATCCGAGCCGGAACTTGCGCTCGGCGTAGAAATATAGCGGGCGCCAGAACACCCGATTAACGACGACCACGAACAGACTCATCACCGCGATGCCGAGCACGATGCGGTGGAAGTCGCCGACTTCGGTCTGGTGCGCAATATAAGCGCCGAGGCCAGCCGCATGCAGGTGCTGGTTGCCCCACGACGCCACTTCGGCGACGATGCTGGCGTTCCACGAGCCGCCCGACGCGGTGATGGCGCCGGTGACGTAATACGGAAACACCGCGGGCAGCGCGATGCGCCGCCACCACAGCCAGCCGCGGACTCGCAGGTTGGCGCCGCAGGCGCGCAATTCCGACGGTATTGCCGCGGCGCCGGCGATGACGTTGAACAGAATGTACCATTGCGTGCCGAGGATCATCAGCGGGCTGAGCCAGATGTTCGGATCGAGCCGCCACAGCACGATCAGCGAAACAAAGATCGGGAACAGCAGATTGGCCGGAAACGCGGCGAGAAATTGCGCCACCGGCTGCACCGCATTGGCGACGGCCGGCCGGGTGCCGACCCAGACGCCGATCGGCACCCAGATGACGCTGGCGATTGCGATCAGCACAACCACGCGCGTCAGGGTGAACAATCCGAGCAGCATCGCCGTGCCGACATCACCGAAGGTAATGTTGTGGGCGAAGAAGCCGACGACTTCCCACAGC